>CAZIAH010000026.1:0-37145 GCA_964537715.1 uncultured bacterium
TTCTGGGCCTGTGGTTTCAAATTCCGGTCCACAACGGGAACAGAGGGATATTCGGTGAGATAGATTTTTTTCAGATTAAACAATGAAGGAAGATATCTCTCGGCAATGTTTTCAAGCGCGTTAATATGAATATGGCTCTCTTCTTTTTTATGCTCGCCGATTTCATCATCCCCGACAAGTGTAATCGTATTTCGCCATTCTCCAAAATCGGGACTGCTTTCATACTGAATAATCTTATTAACCACAATCTCCGCCTCTGCGCTGGAACGGACAGGAAACCGTCCGACAGCCAGATCCATATTGTAATCATCTCCGGACACATAAGTGTACCAGTCATCCGAGGCCCGCGTCAGCTCCTCCGAAGAACCCTCGTCATATTCAAACGGTGGAATCCAATTCTTGTCGCCCGTCGAAAGAAGATTGCGATAGTCGTAGTCGCCGTCCCCATTAAAAGAAGGAAAGAAGGCAAAACGTTCCAGTTTTCGTATGCATATTTTACAAAATCACGAATGGCCGTGGGATCGTAGAGCCCCCAGCTGAATTCGTCAAAAACATCCTGAACATCCACGACCGCAACAGACAGGGAATCCGTACTTTCCCGGTGCGATTTGTATTTCATTGCCGATTCGTAAAAATCACGATGGGTGATGAGAATCAAATCCGCTCCGTTTCCCGGATTTCGGAGATCCGAAACAGCATCCTCTTCGGCCGAAAGCGGAGCCAGAACCCCCGAAGACTGCACAAGCGCATAAATCCTGGGACTATTCCCCTGGACGGAATCAACAAACGCCCAGCCGTTCGATATGGAACGGACCGGCATCCTTCTCGTTTTGGCCGGATCGGTAACGTCCAGGACAACGGGTTCGTCCGAGAATCCGGAAAGATGATAATCATACAATCCGGTTGTCTGGGGTGAAAACAGTCGAAGTTTTCCTCCCGAAGGTTTCAGCTGCCGTTTATATTCGACCTCGATCCAGTCCAAATAAACATGAGATGCGTTTCCTGTACCGGAATAAATCAAGGTCAGTGCTTTTGTCCCGGAAAGGTTGATTCCGGTGACGGACAGCGTTGCGGTATATCCTTGTGAGCTTGTTCTTGAAAATGAAATCTGACCGATGGCCTGCCCGCCGATCGAAACATTGAAGTCATGGGAGTTGTATGTCGCCGCCTGAAACCGGAATTTCAGCTTGAGCGTATCGCTTGAAATCCCGTCCGGAAACGTAAACGAATAGGTTCCGCTGGTCATTTCATTCGTAAACAACTGGCCGTACCACAAAATACCGCCTTTCGTGCCAGGAGGAATGTACATGTCTTTTTCGTAAAATTGGTGATCCGAAAAACGGTCCTGCATCATTGCATTTTGAGCGGAAAGTGCATTTGTCGTGGATATCCGTCGACCCTGTATTTGATCGTTAAAGCCGAGCCAGTAGATATTCTCATTCGTGTACACATTGGTGTAATGACTGAATGTTCTCTCGTCTGGATCAAACGCCCAATCGTTCACACCTTTGCCGTAAAAAAGAAAATAATCCGATTCATCGAACTGTCCGTCTTCCATTCCATAAACCAGAATCGGATTTTCGATGAGACTGTCCGGCCGGGATTCCGAAAGACTGCGTGGGAGCTGACGTCCTCCATTATTATAAATTTTCAAAGTGGTGGGATCGATTGATCCAATATCGATACCCTGTCCCTTTAAAAAACTTCCGGTAACTTTATAAATGCCCTCCTGGGTGACAGGAATTTTATATCGTTTCCCAGTCAGGGATACTTTTTGAAGACGTTTGCCTCTGGGTTTGGATTCGATCCGCCATTTCTTCGCCGCAGAGTAATTGATCAGCGCTTTCCGATAAAGAGATTCCTTTCGGGAACGTTTCCAAATTCGCTCCTTTTGATCTCCTCCTCTGAAACGCACGTCGATCACCATTTTGGTATAGAGACGCACACGGTTGGCTTTCGGATGAAACTGAACGGGATAGACAAAAATCCGAACGATCCGCTGTTCTCCCCACATTGATGGCGGTTCAACTTGATATAATATCCGAGGCATGAATTCCGAAATCCGGTATCCCTCTCCTTCTTCGTACAACTCGACGGGAAGACCATCTTCCTCCCTCGTCTCGGGCACAGGCAGAAGCTGGATATTCTGTTTCTCCTCGAATTCAAAATCGGACAGGGCAACACTGACATCTCCTTCGAGGGGCACACCCACAACAAGGACACGGCATGGAATCATGGGATCTCCCGGTTTCCCTAAAAATCCAGCCCAATCGAAATCCAGACGGTAATAGATCTTTTCATCAACAGTTACGGTTTTCATCCGAAACGAAGAGGGCATGAATGCAATGGTACACCCATGATCCGAGGAAGAAAGAACATCTATGTCCGATTCGGATGAACTTGGAAAACCGGTTCCCGCTCCCAAAAACAGGAACATCATGCAGATGGATATTTTATACAGACATTTCATAAAAACCTCAAAGCGCGTATTTGGGTTCGACCTTGATTCGAATCTTTTGAAAAGAAGGAAAGCGATCCATAATGGATGCTTCAAGCATTCCTTTCAAACGATCGATCTCTCTGTCTTCTGTGGCAGGTTCCACGACCAGATCAAAAAGAAGGGTGGAGTCCGCGTCTTCTTGAATGGCCCGAAGATCATGATACTCCACTTTAAAATCGCAGCGATCCAAAATATCTTGAAGATACTCCCGGATTATTTTTAGTTCGGGATCTGCAACATTGACCGGATCAAGATGAATCGTGGCGTATGCATGAAACCGGTCCAAAACAATCTTTTCGACCTTCTCGGAGACCCGATGGGCTTCCCTGAGAGAAAGCGTTTCCGGAACCTGAATGTGAAAAGAAAGTACCATTTGCTGTCCGTATTGATGAATGATCAAATCATGAATATCCAAAACTTCGGAACATTCTCTCACGGCTCTCTTGATCTGATCCACGAGTTCGGCGGAAGGCCGTTTTCCGAGCAGATCGTCCACACCATCTTTTGCAATGACCCATCCGGTCCACACGATGAAACCCGATATTATAATCCCGGCGATGCCGTCCATGATGTACAAACCGAAATACTGACCCGCAAAAGCACCGAGGACAAGAATAGAGGAAAGTGCATCCGTACGATGGTGCCATGAATCCGCTTCCAGAGCCGACGATCCGATCATGCGGCTCAGAATACTTGTGAAACGAGCCAGCCACTCCTTGACAAAGATGGTCAAAACAACGAATCCAACAATCCAGAAGTTGACACGGTAATCAACGGGATGAATGATTCTTCCGACGGAAGTCCTGAAAAATTCCAGCCCGAGAACTACTAAAAGTACGGCCACCACCAGTGTGGCAATGGCCTCCATTCGTCCATGACCGAAAGGATGAACCGTATCGGAAGGTTTGCGCGCCCATTTGAAAGAGGCCACGATAATCGCCGATGTGGCTACATCCGAAAGAGAATGCACTCCATCCGCGATCAGGGCGACCGAGCCAAGCAGAATGCCGAACAGTCCTTTCAGCACGAAAAGACTGACATTGACCACAATGCTCAACCATCCGCCGAGGTATCCGTACTGGCTTCGAACATCCTGATCATTGACATCCTCCGAATGCGGAATCAGTTTTTTCACCCAATGACGGACCATCTTTTCCAAAACAGGTTCTCCTTACATCTCTGTTAAATATAGAAAAGCATTGCCTAAAATGAAAGTAAAAATTCTTGATTGAAGCACAAATTCACTTTGAGAAAACAGGAAGATTTGCAGGGAATGGATTCATTTTCAACTTGACATTTTCCATCGATTGATATAGATTGAATTACGCCTTTTAACCACGCCTTAGGGGAAACCGTACGCACTATCACGGATTGCCATTCGCGATAGTGATACATACATTTTCGACTGTTGAAAGAGATCAACCGCACAAAAAGTGTGTGACGATCTTCCATTAAACCAAAATTGGTTTTTTCAACAGTCTCTGCGTAGGATGATTCAAAACCTCCACGTGGGATGTATTTTTTCCCGAAGCGTGGAGGTTTTTTTATTTTTATTATCATTGCCAAAGGGGGAAACGGAGGAGCAGATGCAAAAATTCCAGGTACACCATTCGAGGTTTTCGAGATTATTACCTCTTTTTTCTTTAATTCTTTTTGGAGCCGATCCAAGCTTTACTCAAAATGTGGTTGTAACCTGGAATCCAAATATGGAACCCGATATCGCCGGTTACAAAATTTACTATGGCCAAATTTCCAGAAATTATGACCATTCCATCGATATCAATCGAAAAACCGAATACACCATTTCCTCACTTCCGGATACAGGTCTTTACTACTTCGCCGTGACGGCCTATGATCTGGCTGGAAACGAAAGCGATTACTCGGAGGAAGTAACCATACACATTCGACAACCCCGGTTTTACTACGGCCTACAGCAGAACTTCCCCAACCCGTTCAATCCTTTTACGCTCATTCCCTACCATTTGCCGCGAAAAATGAAATTTAAACTGGCCGTGTACGATCTGACCGGAAGACTGGTCAAAATCCTCGATGAAGGAGAAAAAGAAGCGGGTAAATATTTGATCCGATGGGATGGAAAAGACGAAAAGAATAAGAGTGTTGCCACCGGCACTTATATCTGCCGGCTCGTCTCGGAGGGATTTTATCAAACGCGGAAATTGATTGTATTACATTAACTTCCAGTCCGCTGTATAAAAAAGGTGAACCTAAAAACGATTTTAAAAATTATAATAAATGTCATCTCTGTAAATGACAATTATTAAAATGATCTTATCATTTCCATAGTTATGAACCATGCATTAATATTATTTCTATTTCACCTTAACCATCTTCTTCATCTCAACAAATCGATCACCGATTTTTAATTGATAGAAATAAATTCCACTCGGAACTTCAACACCATCCCTGTTCCGGCCATCCCATATTACATAGTGTGAACCGGCTTCATCGACTTGATTCACGAGTGGTCGAATCTCCTGTCCGTACAAATTATAAACTGTTAAAACAGTAGGGATCAAAGCATCCTCTCCTGAAATTTCATAACAGATCTTCGTCGAAGGGTTGAAGGGATTGGGATAATTTTCGTACAACCGATTCTCCTGAGGATTGATCGAACCTGTTCTGAAGGATGTCGAAACCGGACCGATCATATTGGAACTGCCACTCGTATTCAACACCTCAATTTGATACCAATATTGATTACCCAGATTCACATCTTCATCGATATATTGATATGTTTTCCCGGAGGAATTATTGCCCTGACCAGGAATAATAGCCGTATTAATTTTCACATAAGGTCCTTGTTCGATTCCTGATCGAAGAACATAAAAACCAACAATCTCCGTTTCACTGGCAGTTTCCCATTTGAGAATCATGCGATTTCCCGTGCACATTGCTGTAAAATGGGTAACCATCACAGGTAAGGATGCATCTCCGTAAATTCGAAAAGCAAGATCACCAGTCTGTGCATTACTCCAGATCCCCGATCCTCCTGAATTGAACACTTTTCGAGTTCCTCTATCGTATGTGCTGGAACCCGAACGGTGAATTCGATATGCATCGTTATCTCCAGACTGATCTATCGCAGAAAGTACAATCCAGTATGTGTTTGAACTCCCCGTATTTAATGTAATCCCTGGCTCAGAATAAGTAATATAATTCCACTGACCATAAACCGGTGTAAATGATTTTGAAGATCCCGAAATTAACGAACCGGGAATCGATCCATCATTTTCATGAATGGCCAATGTAATATCACCTGTTGGACTGCCATAAACCCCATCATAAAGAGAAATCCCAATGCCACTGATCGGTTGAGCAGCATCAGTATCAAACCAGAATTGCTGTGCCTGTTTTAATTGATTCCCTGAGGATTTTCCAAGATAGCACGAACTTGCGTCTGTGATATGTTCCTCAATCACATCTCCGGATGGCGGTGTGGTTTGCGCCCACACAAAAATGGCTGCAAAAACAAAAAAGCATCCCACCAATGAAAGACAAAACCAGCGTTTCATTGCTCCACTCCTTGTTAATTGATTGAAATGTCAGATTTTTAAACCGGGATGCAAAATCAAAGAAGCAAAAACAAATGGAAATAATGAATAAACCAATAAATTTTACGAAAGACGGTTAATTATAAAAAATAATTTTTAGAATGTCAAGAAAAAAATTATTACATATGAAATAATAGAATATGAATTTATATTACCAAATTTTGCCAAATAAACACAGTTAGACAATCTGCAGATCGGGCATAAATAAAAACTCCTGCCGAAGCAGGAATTTGATTTCATGAAACCTTATTGGTACTATTTTTATTCTTGCTGCTTTTTTAGCTTTTCAAGATACTTCAGATCTTCCCGATCTTTTGAGCGATTCGCTGCTTTTTTCATTCGAATCAAAGCGTCCAATCCTGCAAAAAAAACAGGAGTATTTCCATAGATACTTTTCACTTTTGTCTTCCAGACTTCTTCGAATGTAATACCCTTTACTGAAGAGTGGATGTCTGTTTCAATTAGGTATTGTCGAAGAAGTACTTTCTTGGTGAGCAAATCATTGATCGTTACCTCGGAGACATCATACCCAAATTCTGAAAGTGCCTTCAATGCCTGGGTAGCATTTTCCTTTGTCGGTTCGATCAATAAATCCATATCCAGTGTGGCTCGAACGAAACCGTGTACCGGAAAAGCAGAAGCTCCGATAATGACAAATCGCACATTATGTGCGTTTAATAATTTCAACAGGCTTTCTGTGTCCATGATCGATCAATTGTTTTAAAAAGTGAGCCTTTCGTTCCTCCAACATAGCGATTCGCTCATTAAGTGTAAGAGAACGATGGTATGCCAACTCAAATTCAATTTCTTGCGACTCTTGATCTGAATCCATCTTGAGAACCGGCATGATCTATACATCTCCGTTTATTTTTATATCCACTTCTATACTCTCTCACTTTCTAACAATCTGATTTCCTAACTATTCGAAAAATCGTTTCTGCCGTGCCGACCCCGATTCCAGGTAGCTGGCAAAGCCGATCCTTATCCGCATTGACCAGTGCCTGAATGCTGCCGAAATGATCCATGAAAATTCTGGCTTTGCCCCTGCCGATACCAGGAACCTGTCGAAGCATTTCAACCGGACCGTGATCCTTTCGGAGACCGGTTTTAACACACGGACGGATGAACACATAATTCCCATCATAAGGAATCCTGACATGTTTAATCGATCCGATAATTAGTGTAGCCGTTTCCATCTCATCACTGGATCGCAGTACAGGAAGACCGAACCTTAAATTCAGGGCCAAGATTGCTCCCCGCATAGCCTTTGGGGACAAACCGTGATTTTGATTTCTATCCCCCTCCAGAATCAACATTCTCCAATAGGGAAACCGGCACATCCCGGCCGCCTGCTGAAACAACCGTCCGCTGGTTACTGAAAGGGAAAAATCCGAAACCGTTTTCCGTTCAATCAGCAAACGCCCGTTCATCAAATAATCCCCATAGGTCAGCCGTCTTATTTCTACACGAATATCCGAATACGATTTCAACAGATCCGGCACCTGGCTTTTGCGTTCACGGTCATCGATAACGATACGGACGGATTGTTTTTCTCGAGACTTCATCACTCGTTACTGATCACTTATCACCATTTTTTTCTTTCCCCATTCCCCGTTCACCGTTCCCCTTCTTCTTTTTCCAGTTTTCTTTTCAACTTCTCTCACCACTCGTTCTATATCACTTATCGTCTATTACTCGTTCTTCTTCCCCGAATCTAAATCATTTCTTTGATCTTCTCTTTTTAATCTCTTTTAGATACTTTAAATCTTCCTGATCTTTAGGACGGGACAAGATGACTTTATTTTGGATTAGTTCATTCAGTCCAATATAATACACCGGGACTTCTCGATCATCGATCTGTATTTTTTCATCGATTTTCCCCTCCCATACCTCCTGGAAACCAACCCCTTCGATCTTGTTAACCAAATCAATCCGGTTCGGAGGAATTCCAAACTGAAACACCATCCCTTCAATCAACAATTCGTCTTCGGATCGAATCACAGGAATGTTTCCACCCCAAAAATCTTTCAACACATCCCAGAGACGATGCGTATTTTCAATTGAGTTTTCATAATACAAGTCCACATCTCCTGTTAACCGCGGAAAACCATAATAAATCACCGCTTCACCACCCACAATGACATACTTGACTTGATATCGATTCAGTAACGCAAACAAATCAAGAATATCTCTGGAAAAAACAGATCCTGTCATTTTCTTTTCCTGTGATGCGCTCGCACATCAATAAGATTCGATCCATAAAAACGCTGTTGAAGCTCCCTGACAATTTGAATGCGTTCTGCAGGAGACAAATTCAAATAATAATCGATTTCCCAGGCTTCAGCCTCTTGAAAATTTCTAAATTTGTGAACAACACGTTTCAATATCACGACCTTTTACTAATTGTCCTTCTTCATCTATTTAATCTATCTTTTGAAACTTGTTTATTGTGATTTTTTCCATTCCCCCTTCCCCTTTTCCCGTTTCCGTTCTCCTGCCTCCGGTTTTCTTTTCAAATTCCATTTTCACCCGTTACAAACTACTGTCACTATTTACACTTGGATTGAATATACCATTAAAATAATTTGCGTTTCAAATTTTAAACAGATTTAGGTATAGGTAAAGGTACAGGAATAGCGTGGAAAAATATTCATGAAATTATTTAAGTGCCAAAATAATCTTGTTGATATCGTTGTAAAGTTTGTTTAAAATTTTATCTAACGAATGATTCCTGCCGTAAGCTTCTGCAATATTAGCAGAGATACTTAATGCAGCTCTTCTCAATTGCGAGGTCAAACCATAATCTTCTTTTTTAGGAAAGCCATCAGATAACTTAAAAAATTCTTCCGCCAGATTCATTACATCATTCCAAACAGGCATTTCCTTAAAACTCTTAAACACTCTACCTTTACCTCTTTCTTTACCTCTACCTTTACCTCTTATTTTACCTCAATTTCCAAAAAATCTCCCCATCCACCCACACACCAATCCGCCATGAAACAGCATTGTCCTTTTGGCCTTCCACATGACCCGCATTCTCGATTTGACTGGAATGGAATTCGGCTTGCATCCCCCATTTTGTAGAGGGATAATACCTCAGATAAAAACTCAATGTGTTCGTTTTCTCAACAACGCCCGTGGGAAAAGGTTCGGAGTAACCTTCATCAATGGTATTTCCCATCCAGGGTTCATCCCAGAGGGTGTAAAGGCTTCCTTCCCCTTTCCGTGTAACACCATAGCCCGCTTTCAGCCAGAGATCCCCGCTGATCCACTGGGAACCTGCGATTTGCCATTGATCAAAATCATTGCCAAGAGGATAGCCCAGAGGCTCATTGCGGTGAATGAACGTTTCCCAGATGTTCTGTGTCTTGTAGGTCCGGTTCGCCACACGGACATATTCACCCGAAAGTGTCAAACCGAATAACTGAAACGGATCTGCCCAACGGGTGCCGATAATATAGCCGATTTCATTCGGTTCCAGATCACCGGGAACTTTCTTCTCAACCTGGATATCATCGATGAGCAACGAACCGTACACTTCCCACTTCCGAACAGGATAAAAAAGTACATCGACGGATCCCAATACATTTCCCAATCCGCTTTTATTCGTCTGAGCGCCGTAATAGAACATCAGGGGATTCAAAAAATACCATTCGATATTCCGGTCTTCTCCACCGTAGATGACAGCTTCCGTTACAGCACATTGTAGTCTCCCATTGAAAAACCACCCGTCCAGACGATGGGTAGACACATACCTTCTTGAAAAATGAAAACCGACCGAATCCGCTAGTTCCTGTGAAAATAGCAACTCATCCAGAATGGATGTGAAAAAAGAAAACCGGAAAGGACCCGACTGAACCGCACCAAAAAATTGATCCATGGGCCGGGCAATATCCGAAAAAAGCAGCGTACCCTGACTCCCCACACCCCATCTCAGAAAATCACGTCCGAACTTGAATCGAAACCGGCCGACATAAACAGCAGCATAGGCCTGTTCGGCAAACGCCGCATTATCCATCCACTTTTTGCCTGCATAAAAAGGATCTTCGGCTTTATACTTATCAATGGACATTCCGTTGTACAGGGTGATATATTTCCCCAAAGGTGCATTGATTTTGGTTCTATAAACGCCCCGGTAATCAGCTTTGGTTTCGGAGGATTTATCGATATCTCCCTGCAATCGGAGTCCGAGATTCAAAACATCGGTTTCTTCCGCCTTTCCCTGAATCGTCTGAATCTCAAATTCAAATTCTTTGATCAGCCTGGAAAACTGTCGCATCTCGGATCTGGACAGCTTGAACTGGTTCTCCTTTAACTGCTTTCCCGTCCTGATCACCGATTTTGCAACCTCTCCCCGCGTGTACGGACGATTCATCACATAAAGATCATCAAAACATTGCCGTATTCTGAGCGCATCGATATAATCATACGCCCAATGCCACGAAGGCAGTGTTTCATTCACCGATGCAAATGAAGTGAAAGGAAGAATAAAAATGATTACAATATTAAACACACATTTTTTCATCTTCTGATCCCCAAAACTAAAATCCTTAAACACTATACCTCTCCCTTTTAAGATATAGGTAAAGGTATAGGAACAGGGTAAGAAATTATCATCAAATTATTTAAGTGACAAAATAATCTTGTTGATATCGTTATAAAGTTTGTTTAAGATTTTGTCCAGATTTTTTGCAGAATCTTCACTGATGTAGCCGATCCGTCTGCCATATTCAATATGATTTTGAGTTTCTGTGGCTGAACCCCTTGAATAATAATAGAAATTAATTTTATCTAACGAATGATTCCTGCCATAAGCTTCCGCAATATTGGCAGAGATACTTAATGCAGCTCTTCTCAATTGTGAGGTCAAACCGTAATCTTCTTTTTTAGGAAAGCGTTCAGATAGTTTAAAAATTTCTTCTGCCAGATTCATTGCATCATTCCACACAGGCATTTCCTTAAAACTTTTAAACACTCTGCCTCTACCTTTACCTCTATCTTTCTCTCTTCCTTTACCTAAATCTTACCTGTCCCTCTACACTCGTTACTTGTCACTCCTTCACTCGTCACTACTTCGCCCCGACCCCTCTGACCACAGCAAACCAGATAGTCTGTAAAATAATGATCAAATCCAAAAGCGGCGACTGGTTTTCAATATAATACAAATCATGATCCATGTTCTCATGTATGGGCAGAGACCGATCCCCCGAGATCTGCCAAATTCCTGTAATACCTGGTTTGACTTTCAAACGCTCACGATGTAAATCATTGTATGTTTCCACGATGAAAGGCATTTCTGGTCTGGGGCCGACAATACTCATGTCCCCTTTCAATACATTCCAGAACTGGGGCAGTTCATCAAGACTGGTACGCCGCAAATACTGTCCTATTCGAGTAATTCTGGGATCGTCCTTGTTCTGGGGATGAACCGCATATTGGGGTGTATTTGTATACATCGTCCGAAATTTATAAAACATAAATTCCTTGCCGTTCAACCCTACACGTTTCTGTTTGAAAATCACCGGTCCTTCTGAGCCTCTTTTGATAAGAAGCGCAAACAGACAGAACAATGGTGCTGTAATAATTAAAAACACAACAGTTAGAATCAGATCACACACCCGTTTGCATATTTTGTTCCAGATGGAAATGGATAACTCCTTCGAACTGAAAAGCGGAATCCCGTCAATCTGCTCCTGATTCAATCTGTGGAATGCAAGATCATTGAAACTCGGAACAAACTTGTAGGGTAGATGAAATTCGTCACACAACCCCATGATCTGCATTACCTTTTCTGTCGTGGCACTCGGCATCGCAATAAATACTTCATCGATCTCATCTTTCTGTGTATCCAGAAAAGCTGAAAATTCCTCTTTTCCACCCATCACAGGAAGTGGATTGGCCATGACAATCGAACGGCTCGATTTCTGATCGTCAAAAAATGCAATGGCCCTGTAGCCCAGTTTGGGGTGTTTTTGAATCACCCTGAATAACCTTTTTCCCGTATCCCCGGCTCCGAAAATCACGATCCGTTTATGAAAAAAACGTTCCGCAATCAATTTGCTCCACAGCGTGTCTATAATTCCCCGTTCGATAATAACCGCAGGAATTATAACTATAAAAGTATAAAACGCCTGAAGTCTGCCAACCAAAAGCGAACGAGTAAAAAAGCCAATAATTAAAGCAATTGTAAACCCGATGATGCTCGATCTGATCAAATTTTTCAGCCGGACCACATGCATCACACTGGACTGAATCCGGTACGTACCGCTCCAGATCAAAATTCCATTGAATAGAAACATGAAAAGAAGCACATGGTTAAAATCAAAAGAGGGAAGTGATTGCTGAATTCGATACGGTGAGATCAGCCACATTTGATATCCTGCCCAGAATGAGAAAATAACAGTCAAACCATCGGCAATAAAAAGTATGGATTTATGAAAAATATCAAGAAGTTTATTGACGAGTATTTTCATAGATTGAGTTAACCTCTCTCGGTACTTACTTAAAAAGATCTGAAATTGTCCTTATTCTTGTCTTATACCAAAATTTCAATTTCAAAATAACGAAGTCTTAAAAATAAAGTTAATAATAAAATGCCATTATTACATACAGAAAAGTGCATTCATACAAATCATATTTCGGATTACAATCGGCATTATTGATTTTTATTATGGAAATCCTTAAATGATTTAAATTATGAATCAAAATCGTGCTCGATCCTGATTTTCAAGAAACCATTGATATGCCTTGTGAATACCTTCAGGCAAACTGATTTTTGGCCTCCATCCCGTCGCATAAAGCCTAGAAGCATCAAGAAGTTTTCTTGGCGTCCCATCAGGTTTTGATGTATCAAATTCTAATTCACCCTTAAAACCGATCACCTCTTGGACTATCATAGCAAGTTTTTTGATAGTGATATCTTCACTTGTTCCGATATTCAGAAATTCCGGAGAATCATAATGATTCATGAGAAATACACAAGCATCAGCAAGGTCATCGACATACAAAAATTCACGTCTGGGTGATCCTGTCCCCCAAATTGTTACATATGATTTATTCGCCAATTTTGCTTCATGAAATTTACGAATTAAAGCAGGCAATACATGGGAATCTGTTAAATTGAAATTATCATTTGGTCCATATAAATTGGTTGGCATCACAGAGATGAAATTGGAACCGTATTGCGCCCGATAGGCTTGGCACATCTTGATCCCAGCAATTTTGGCTATTGCATAGGGTTCATTGGTAGGTTCCAATAACCCTGTTAGCAAGTGTTCTTCTTTTATAGGCTGTGGTGCATGTTTGGGATAGATGCAAGAACTGCCCAGAAAGAGTAATTTCTTGGCTCCAGAAAGATGAGCCCCATGAATGACATTATTCTGAATCTGCAAGTTTTCATAAATAAATTGTGCCCGGTAGGTATCATTTGCCAATATTCCACCCACCTTTGCGGCAGCCAAAAAGACAAATTTCGGTCTTTCCTTTATAAAGAAATCAAACACCCGTTGCTGATCGAGCAAATTGAATTCCTCAAAATCACGTGTGATCAGATTGGTAAAACCATCCGTTTGTAGTCTTCTGGATATTGCCGAACCGACCATTCCTTGATGACCGGCGATATAGATTTTCGAATCTTTTTTCATTGCCGTTCCCAAAATCTTATCTTGCACAAAAGATCAAATCCGGCATACAAAATCAATATCCTCGTTTCTCCACCAGTTTCACATCCGCCTTCACCATGATTTCCACCAGTTCTTTGAATTTGACTTTTGGTTCCCAGCCCAATTTCTCTTTAGCTTTTGAGTAATCCCCGATTAAAAAATCTACTTCCGTTGGCCGATAATATTTTGGATCTACGTCTACATAGATTTTACCAGTTCTATAATCAATCCCCTTTTCCTTCGCACTATTACCTGACCAATCCAACTCGATTCCGATATGTTTAAATGCTTCTTCTGTGAACTCGCGTACCGTATGGGTCTCATTCGTGGCAAAAACAAAATCGTCCGGCTGATCTTGTTGTAGCATGCGCCACATACCCTCACAATATTCGGGCGCATAACCCCAGTCACGCTTGGCATTCAGATTGCCAAGTGTCAATTTATCTTGCAGACCATGATATATCCTGGCCACTCCCATCGTAATCTTGCGCGTAACAAACGTTCCACCACGACGGGGAGATTCATGATTAAACAAAATACCATTACAGGCGAACAAGTTGTATGCCTCACGGTAATTCACAATAATCCAGAAAGCGTATTGTTTGGCAATTGCGTATGGAGAACGTGGATAAAAAGGCGTTGATTCTCTTTGAGGAACTTCCTGTGCTTTCCCATAAAGCTCACTGGTTGAAGCCTGATAAAATTTGGTTTTTAATCCTGCTTCTTTGATGGCATCTAAAAAGCGTAGCGTACCGATGGCATCTACCTCGGCAGTGTACTCCGGTACTTCAAATGATACCTTCACATGGCTTTGTGCCCCCAAATTATAGATTTCATCCGGTGCAATTTTGTCTAAAAGCCGATTTAAGTTCGATGAATCGGTCAGATCACCATAATGTAAAAACAAATTAATATCATGAACTTTTTTATCACGGAACAAGTGGTCAATACGGCCGGTGTTGAATGAACTGCTTCTACGGATAATGCCATGAACCTCATATCCTTTTTCAAGTAAAAGTTCAGTCAGATAAGAACCGTCTTGTCCTGTGATGCCAGAAATAAGGGCTTTTTTCATTATATTTTCTCATAAATTTTAAAAATAAGATAGGGATATGCCTCATCCTCATTAATAAAGAGAATTTATCAAGAACACGGAATTGCAGAGTAAAATAAGATTTTATAAAAACAATGATTAGATCGCTTAATTAAGTTTTTATTATATAAATTATATTTCATATCCCGCAGCCTTGGCATCATTATAAAACATTTTAACTGTATCTAAAGAAAATTCATCTAAATCTTTACCAAGAATATGCAATTTTTTTAGTATATCATTTTTAACTGTAATAATATGGCACCCGATAGAATCTGCTTGAACAATATTAAACAACTCTCTCGGACTTGCCCAGATCAATTCAATATTCGGATAATTTTTTAATAAGCACATTACTTCGCTCATAATTGGCAAAGGATCAACACCAGTATCTGCAATTCTACCTGCAAAAACAGAGATATAGCCGGAAGGGCCTTTTGCCAGGTATGGTATTACTTTTTTAACTTGTTCTACGGTCATGATCGCAGTAATATTTACTTTAACACCCATAGTCGATAATTTTTTAATTAATGGCGCACTAGATTGATTTTTTGTATTTGTAATTGGAATTTTCACATATACATTTTCCCCCCATGATGCTATTTCAAGGGCTTGCACTTCCATTGTCTCAAAATCATCAGAAAATACTTCAAAGGAAATTGGTTTATTTTTAATATGGAAAAGAATATCAAGCGCAAACTCTTTATAATTAGAGATCCCAACTTTTCTCATAAGAGTTGGATTGGTAGTAAAACCTGAAATAAGAGAGTTCCTGTACATCTTAAGCATATCGGTTTTGTCAGCTCCATCGGCAAATAGTTTTATTCTAAATTTCATATTTATCCCCTATAAAAATCTATCACTTAGTAGATTCCCATTTTGTAGAATTCAATTGAATCATAGGGTGAGAAATAATTAAATGCCAAATCACTGCTTGAAAACCTTCAGTATGTGGTGTAATTCTTTCTTCATTTACTATTGGAATGACAAGAACAGCGTCACCAATTTTTTTTGTCAAGCCTCCATCCTTTCCAACAATACCGATAATTTTTGCTCCTATTTTTTTTGCCTCTTTAATTACTTTAACAATATTTGTGCTAATATTTTTTTTTTCATTACCACCCCCAACCGAAAATACAAATATACAATCTTTGTCATTAAACCGGCTAACTTTAAGCCAATCTAAAATTGTAACATCCCAATCTTCATCATTGACACGAGCTGTTAATTCAGAAACATTATCATACGGGGCATAAGCTTCAAAATTGCCCAACTTTCTAAAATCACATACAGCATGCGATGCATGTCCTGCCCCACCCCCCGATCCTATAAAAAACACACGACCGCCCTGTTCTCGTATCATTAGAAGTAATTCTATCATTTTATCAATATCATTCGTATTGATCTGGGATAATATTTTTGATGTTTCTTTTAAAAATTGACTGGAAAATGTTGTCATATAGTTAACCCCATATATTGATTTGTAATAATTCCAACAAGTTATTTATAGAAAAATCGGGCGACCATTCCTGTGTTTTGTTATATTGTGTTTTAAGAAGAATTGTTTTTATTCCCGCTCTCTTTCCACATTCGATGTCTCTCCACCCATCACCTAGAATTACACAATCATCTTTCAATAATGAATATCGCTTTACTAAAGTATTAATTAATCCTGGTTTTGGCTTACGACATTCACAATTATCAGAATCATCGTGGATACAATATAATATATCATTAAAGAAAAATGTATTTTTTAGCATCTGATTGATATTATTCAAAATATCTTTTGACATAAAACCACGTGCAACATCGGGTTGATTTGAAACGATAAACAGATAACAATTCAAAGAATTTAATTTTGGATATAAATCTAAAAATTCTTTCTTAAAAATAAATTCCTTAATAGATCGTGGTGATTCAATACGACCTTCTCTTATTACAACTTCGTTAATAATTCCATCTCTATCTAAAAATAAACACGGTTTTCTAATCATTTTAAAGTATCAACTTGACTAATAAATTCATAATAGCCTTCAAAAGACCCAATCTCATAAAATCTCTGTTTAACTTCTATTCCTCCAATCATATTATTTGTTGAAAGCTTTTGCCAAATATCATCAAGGGAAGAAATTCCAATAGGGATATATTTTAATATTTTTTTTGAAACACCTGAAACACCTACATCAATATAATTCATACCATTACTTGAATCGTTTTTGTTATATTTAATAACTGATCCATTATCAAATAAAATATTACTTCTGTCCCATTTATTATTGTTTTGAAAAACTCCAATATTACATATATATTTTGAATTAAGGTGCTTCCCAAAAAACATTTTATAATCAATAGGGACATAGGAATCTCCCCAAGTTAAGATAAAATTTTCATCCAATTTGTTTTCTGCATTTCGAAGTGCTCCTGCAGTACCAAGTAGTTTTTCCTTTTCCCATGAATAATCAACATTCAGTCCCCATTTTCCCCCATTCCCCACAATAGATTCTATCATTTCACCGAGATAACCAACACAAATAAGCACATCAGAAATTCCGTTTCTTGAAAACAAACTTAATTGGTAATCAATAAAGGGCTTATCATTTATCGGTAAAATTGATTTGGGAACCTTCTCTGTTATCGGCCGCATTCTTGTGGCAAGTCCTCCTGCAAGAACAACAATTTGCATATTATTCTTCCAATTCTTTTCTCATAGCTGATACAGCATATTGTATAGCTTCTTTTGAAGTATATTTTGGTTGCCAACCTAACTTTTTAATTTTCGAAGTATTAAATCTCACAATAGGCACATCACCCTTCCAACCTCGATCACCACCTGAATAACGCAAAGAGACATTTTTTAAACCTAATAAACCAATAACTATATTTGCAATCTCAGTTACTGTAATATAATCATCTGACGATAAATTAAAAACGTCATATTGTTTGTCACATTTTTGGATTGCGGTTTCAATTCCTGTAATAATATCTTCAATATAAATATACGATTTGCTTTGATTTCCATCACCTAATATGTTCAATTTAGTAGGCTCAATCATAAGTCTCCTAAGAAAATCATATCCTACGCCATGTGTTTGTCGCGGACCGACTACATTTGCAAAACGAAAAATTAATGCTTTTATACCAAACATATGAGAATAAGCACTTATTAAAGATTCTCCTGCTATTTTACTTGCACCATAGGTTGATATAGGCTGTAAGGGCCCCATATCTTCATAAACCGGTTTCTCTTGATTATCTCCATAAACACCTGAACCAGAAGCATAGATAATATTTTTAATAGAGTTGAGTCGCATGGCTTCAAGTATATTTTGAGTTAAATATGTTCCCTCCCAAAAATCTATTTCGGGCTGAGTAAAAGCTTTTGAAATATCAGGATTTGATGCAAAATGAAACACAAGATCATTATCCTTTATTGATTTAGTTAACAATTCCTTATCCTTGACATCTCCTTCAATAATGCTTAATTTTTTACTTCCTAAGATCGAGGATAAATATTCTATTTTACCAGAAGAAAAATTATCATAAACTGTTACTTTTTCTGTATCAATTTTATTACTCAGCCAAATAGAAATATGACTACCAATAAAACCACATCCGCCAATTACTATAAATTTCATATTACCTTTCCTAATTAACACTTTAATTAATAATTTCTTGAAACATCTAATACTATTCTAACACCATCGAAATCGGTAAAATAAGAAAGCCTTGGCATTGATAATGATTTCATATACTCATCAAGGATTCTATGATTTTGAGGTGCATAACACAATAAGAAACCACCACCTCCAGCCCCAATTAATTTTCCACCTAATACTCCAAATTTTTCTTTAACTTCTTTATATATTTTATCAATCTGTTTATTTGATATTGAACCAGAAAGTCGCTTTTTAAAAATCCAGTGTTCGTCAAAAAATTTACCTACTTCATCAAAATTGCCATTTTCAAGAGCTTCTCTTGTTCTATAACCAATTTCTTTTATATGCATTAGACTATCAATGACTTTATTATGATCTTTTTTATTCATTAATTTTGAATTTTCATCTTGTTCCTTTAATATTGAACTAGCGTCTCGTAAAACTCCAGTATAATAGACACGCATATTTGCTATAAGATCAGTTATATCTCCTCCTTTAATATTAATTCTTCCAACTTTTACAAATCCATCTTTGTTTATATCCATTGAAATAATCCCGCCAAAAGCTGCAATATATTGATCTTGTTTACCAACAGGATTTTTTAAAACATTTATTTCAATATCTGAAGCCTCCTCTGCAATCTCAGAAATATTGATTGGCTGACGCAAATATGCTTTCAGAGCACATATTGTAGCAACTGCATAACTACCACTTGATCCCATTCCCGAACGAGCTGGAAGATCAGCTATACTAGCCATTTCAAAATGATTAATAATTCCATATCGAAGAAGAATCTCTCTTGCGAATGGATGGTTAAGTTTTGACGGATGATTAACGTATTCACTAGTTTTGTAATGTAATTGAATACCGGGATCTATTAACATACGATTAATACTTACATGAATATATTTATCAATAGCCATTGTAACTAAAAAACCACCATTTTTTGCGTAAAATGAAGGAAGGTCTGTACCTCCACCACCGATCGTAATCCTAAATGGTGCTCTTGTAATAATCATTTTTAAATTTTTCCCATAATTAAGTTTTACGGAATTATTTTTTTCTTTATCATTCTAAACAAAAATATTAAATTGCCTATTAAATAACGCCTCCAAAGACGTTTTGGCTCTAACATCAACCGAAAAAACCATTCTAGACCAATATGTTGCATCCATAATGGAGATCTATGATGTATACCAGAGTAGTAACTGAACAACCCGCCACATGGTAATAACACTTTTTGTGGGATAAATGGTAAAATGCTATTGCATAATATTTCCTGTTTTGGGCAACCTAATCCGACAAAAAGTATATCGGTTGGATGATAATTCAAATATTGAATTAGAGTAGATACTTTATCTTCATTAGGATTATCAACTTCATCTAAATTGAGAAAAGTAGGTTCAAAAACATTTTGTATTGAATCAATCGAGTATCTTTTATTTAATTGATTTTTTGCAATTTCAGAAATACCATTATTTCCACCTAAAAAAGTAATTGTGATTTTTTTTCTCTCTTGTGATAATCTTTTAAGCAAGTGTAAAATTAAATCAGTTGTTACGATCCTATCTTGTCTGATTTTATTTAAATATCTATGTGCCCATATGATAGACATGCCGTCCGGATAAATATAGTATCTTGTATCTTTAAGAATTTTATGATATTTAATATTTACCATGGAAATATTAAAACAATCTGCATTCATCCCAAAAAATATTGTTTTTTTATTCTTAGTTATACAATCCAAAATTTCATCTATTATAGTTTTACTATTAAATTCAAAAATATCAAAATCAAAAAATTTGTTTTTTTTTATTTGCATTGCTTTATTTAACCATAAATAATCGCTTAATAAGTTTCACTATTACTTAAGATAACCCTTGCCAACTATATTATTCTACAACAGCCCTGACAAAATTTTTGCTGGCATTTTCAAATGAATAATTATTTACAATAATATTTTTACCAACTCTTCCCATTTCATCTCTCAAGTTTCTATTTTCTAATAATATTCCTAAATATTGTATCCACTCTTCGTCTGAAGAAGCAAAAAATCCAGATTTACCATGAATAATTACCTCTTTGTTCGTACCAACTGGTGAGGCAACAACCGGTTTAGCACATGACATATATTGAATTAACTTAAAAGCACATTTACCTTTTTCCCAAGGATGATCATACAAAGGCATAATTCCAATGTCAAAACTATTCAAATATTCATCTTCTTTATCTATCTGCCATTCAAGATATTCAGTTTGGACATTTTTAAAAGAAACATTGTATATATTTTTTGCACCTACTACCCTAAAAATAAATTTATGTTGATTTGCCAACGTGGATAACGCGTTAGATACGATCTTTAGATTAACTGTTGTACTCCAACTCCCAATCCACCCGATAACTGGTATTTGATTCTTTATTGCATATTTAGTAAAAGCAGTACTATAAACAGTAGGTATAATAACTACATTATCATTAAATTGTACAGCATAATCGTAGAGAAATTGATTTCCAGTAATTACTCTATCTGCTAATTGGCATACATCTTTAATTCGCTCTGGATTTCGAAGAATATCACGCCAATTACTCCACTTTGTAGGTTTTAAAAAAATTGCATCATCAAAATCAAAAATCATCTTTTTTGACATTTTTTTTGTAACTCTTTCAAAGAATGGAGTAAAAAAAGGGAAAACCTCCCTATGGACAAATACAACATCATACCTAATAACCATTGGAAGTTTAACTATACGGAGAATTAGATAATATATTGTAAAAAATACTTTTAATATAAAAAATACTAGACCTTTACGGTTTTTACTCAGTAAAAGCCAGCGGGGGAATAGAACATCATACTTCACAATAATATTTTTTTTAATCAGTTTATTTTCAAACTGATATACTCTATATCTTGATGACGCATCTTCAATAGGCCACGTCAGGATAAAAAGTACTTTCATACTCTTATTTTATTGATTCATGAGTCAATTGGCATACGCAGCCATATTGTTTATAATTAAAATTCTTAGGCATTTCGCTTTTTGTCATAAATTCATCCAAATATATCTTTCTTATTTTATTAAGATATCTATTGTCAATAGCCTTAAGAATTTTACGTTCTTGACCTTCTGTGTCAATTTTAAGAATATCTATCTGATGATGTTTTTCTATTATTTCTTCAAGTAATGAATTAATGTGCACAACTTCAACTTTAATTTTTTCTTTTCTTTCTTGCCCTAACCCTCCATACCTCCCCGTCGGTTCAACACTAAATTCCGCACTACCTGAAAAATCTGAAACTGCAATTTCCTTTAATTTATATCTATCTTTATACTTAACTAAATTGTTTTTTAATTTATTTATATTTTTAGGATCTGGTTCAACTAAATATAAATATGAATTAGTAGAACAGGTTAAAAACCATATAGCACTTATGCCAACATTGGAACCTATATCAACTATTACTCTGTCTGATTCATTAGCAGGATAATCTTTCTGACAAAATATCTCTATTAATGTTAATTCTGTGTCCGGTGTTTCCAAATCAAAAGAAAGCCAAGATTTTTTATTCCGAATATTTATTTTCATTGGATAATTCCCACAATGGAAGAAATATCTGAATAATGCTCCAATGGGATGTTCAAAATGAGTTAATATATTATATAATCCTACAAAATTTCTTTTTTGAAATGCTGCTAAGAATATATTTTTTAATGGTCTTTTATAAGATGTCCTCATTATCATTAACTTAAATTCCCAATTTAAGATTCCTTTGGCAAAATTCAGTTTATAAAAAAGTATTTATTATTAATAATAATTTTTAAATTACATCCATTTATGAAATTAATCCTAGGATCTAAACTGTTTTTTAATTTTTTTAAAATACCAATAAATCAATTTACCAGGAATGATCTCTATATGTTTATATTTTCTTATCTTAACAGACTGTCTTTTCATTCTCATTATCAAATTCATTATTGGAAAAACAACAAAATCAATTTTATCATATTTATATATCTTCGAATATTTTCGTCTAATTGTTTTCCGTTCTTTTTGAATAGTATTTGAATTAATTATTGATTTACTGTTAGTATGCAATCGATATTTCGACAAAAATGTTTCTGTATAATCCAATTTTAAATCATTATATCCCATTCTTATCCAATATTCATAATCCATGTTATAAATTAAATTTTCATCAAACAATCCTACCCGTTCAATGATTCTTTTCCGCCAAAATGTTGATGGTTGTTGGATATAATTAATTCCGTACAACAGCATATTATAATTAAAAGGATTATCATGCCTTCTTAATAGTTCCTTACCATCATGATCAATCATTATTGTGCAGCCATATAAACAATCTGTATGTATATTATTTGAAAAATAAATCGAAACATATTTTAATGTATTTGGCAATAAAAGATCATCTGAATTTAAATAGCAAACAATGTCACCCGTGGATAATTTTAACCCCTTATTTATCGCGTGTGTTTGTCCTTCATCTGGTTCAGAAATCCAGTATTTCAATTTTTTCTCATACTTCTTAATTATCTCAACTGAATTATCATTTGATCCGCCATCAATAATAATATATTCTAAATTAGGATAGTTTTGATTTATGACACTTAAAATCGTTTCTTCTAAAAACTGCCCTTGATTATATGAAGGAGTAACAACAGAAATTTTTAAGAATTCCTTTTTCATTGCAATTGACGAATTACTTTGTCATATAGCCAATAAAAATATTAATTGCGCCTATGAAATAATTACTCTCGGGGTACCCTTAAAATTGAAGGATAATTCAACAACGACTGATAGAATGAATACATCACTTTGTATCATAGTGAAATACACTATTGATATCTGGTAATCATATTTTATACAGATTATGTGTATAAACCGAAATAAATAACTATAGGAAAAAATTTCAACCACTATTATTGACAAATGGATAATTATAAATAGAGTTCACTTATTCACCTCTCGGCAAGCAAATAATATACATCGCGCGTTTTTTTTGCCACAACTTGAGGGTGAAATCTATTCATAGCTTCTATTTTTGCGCGCTGACATAATCCATCGGTTGATAGTTTACCGTTAAAAATATCACTAAGTATTACGCTTAAATATTCAGATGACCCGGCAGGAAAAAGAAAGCCTGTTTCTCCATTTTTTAAAAGATCTGGGATCCCCCCACAATTGGAAGCCACAATTTTCTTACCAATTGCCATCGCTTGTGCTATCGAAAGGGGGGATGTCTCTTCAAGTGAAGGTAAACATACAATATCAGCTTTAGTATAGAATTCATCAAGTTTCTCATTCGATACTGAATCGTGAAAAAAGAAGTTATCCTGCAATTTTCTCTTATGAATCATTTCTTGAAGTAACTGAAGATAATTAAAATCTTGAATGGATCCAACAATGTGTATCATTGGAACTACTTTTGTATTTCTTAAACGTCCCACTGCATCAATAAGTACGTGAGCTCCTTTTCTATACACAACACTTCCTACAAGAAGGATAAATCCTGGGATGTGTTTATCTTCCATTTCGAAAAAACGTTCGTCAATAACATTATCAATATCATGGATGCGAGCAGGTGTAATACAAGATGTGTATCTTCTCACATAGTTGGAAATAGAAATAATGTCCTTAAGTCTCCCCACATAGTATCTCTCAAGTTGGCCCCTTATTATCGCACGGATAAAATGTTTAAGCGGCCTAAATTCTGTTTTTGCTTCCCTAGCAATAATCCCGTGAAGTGTTGCAACGTGTGGTATTCCAGAGAACTGGCCAGCCAATATGTATTCAGGAAATCCCTGAGAGTGAACGACATCTGGATTTAAAATCTCCAAAAAAGACCTTATACGATAGATATCGGGTAAATATAGCAACACAATTCTGTTCCTGAAGGTAGGTATTGAAAAAATTCTCGCAAAATCGGTCTGGCGATATTTTATTTTCTTTTGATCGTTGTTAATGGATACAATAGTGATTTCTACATCAAAGCAATATTTCTTAATTGCACGAGCAAGCGACAAAGAAGCCATGGGTACACCACTTGTCACATTCTGATAGTCCATTGGAATGGGTGCAAGCAATGCTACTTTTAACATATTTCAATGTCCTTTATACATCGCCTTAAGTAATTTGCTTTCTCGCTAAAATAAACGTCCCGCCACCCTTGTTTTGGGCCAGTGATTCAGATACTAGTTTCAAGAAAAACTTATCGTCCCAAAACCTTACAACGTTGTTAAGCCTCTTTAGGAAAGGCGAACGAAGCATCCGGAAAACAAAGCTTAATTGTTCTGACTGATAATTTTGCACTTTCTCGACGCAGAAATTACGTTTTTCGAGCAATTGTACCCACTCAACATTTGTAAGAAGGTTACGATGGTAGAACACTCGTTCATTGAGTCTTTCTGCTTCTCGTTTACCAAAATATTTTTTCATGATATAGTTAAATTTCCAATTGGGTACAGTAAACATAAAAACACCGTTCGGCTTAAGAATACGGGCGACTTCTTCGATGATAGCCCCAAGGTTAATGGTATGTTCCAAAACTGAATTTGAAAAAACAGATCCGACAGAAGAATTGGGCAATCCTGTTTCCTCAGCCAATGTATTTAGAGTCTTATCATAAATACCCATTATACTAGCGATTCCAACAGCAATCGGATCAGGATCTACACCATAGTCAATTTTTTGAAATAACACCGATGCGAATGAACCGTCCCCACACCCAAGATCGAGTATTGGTTTTCTGAGAAATTCTTTATTGCACGAAATAATAGTTAACTCTTGTGCCCTCCAAAGTCTGTGACTCAGATCGTCATAATCGACCATTACAATATTGCAGTCATTATCAATTGTTTTAGGTTTGGATCCTCGCTCAACATGAATACCTGTGCTTTCGTACTTAGCAACATCACTTTTATCAGCCCGTGGAAAAGTTCCCTTTGCCTTTCCAGCAACAACTCTAATCAAATTATCAAAAAGAACAGTGATTCTACCAATAACCTCACGAACTACTGTCATATTATAGACTCATATTCAAGAAGTTTTCGTATACCGACATCCAGATTTATTTTTGGTTCCCAATCTATAAGACTCTTTATATATGTCAGATCCGCGATTTGGTGAAGTTTGTCTGATTTGCGTAGACGCTTTTTATCTATACTAACTTTGATTTCTCTGTCCAATAATTTCGAAATTATTTCAACTAGCTCTAATGCTGAGTATTCTTTACTCGTTCCAATGTTTACAATTTCAAATTTCCCAATACTTTTAGTTTGCGATAAAAGAATAACTGCCCTTGCAAGGTCTTCATTAAATATGTAATCTCTTTTTGTATTTACGTTTCCAAGCTGTATAGTATTATCCTCATGCAATTGTTTCATGATTTCGGGAATTAGGTGTTCATTAGTCTCATAAGGACCGTATGTATTAAAAAACCTCATGACAGCGACTCTGAGATGGCTCACTCTCGAAAAATATTCACAGATACGTTCGCCCAACAATTTCGAACAACCATACACATCGACTGGAAGAGAACGGTCAACACCTTCCACGAGTGGATGATCAACACTCTCATAAAGAGCTCCACTGGAGGCAAACAGGACCTTTTCTGCATCTGATTTTATAGAAGCTTCGAACACCGAATACGTTCCCTCGACATTTATTTTTATAGATTCAAGTGGATGTACATTGCAATATGGTATGAAATGTAACGCCGCTAAATGTATGACAACGTTGGGATTGCTATTTTTCATTGACCGAACCAAAAAAGAATGATTCTCAATCTTACCTTTGATAATTTTGAGCCGCTCGTCTCTGATAAGTTCTCTAAGGTTCTCTCTTCTACCAAAAGAGAAATCATCGTAGACCCATACATTGTGACCACCCTGCAATAATTGTCTCACAACCTCTCTTCCAATGAAACCCGCTCCTCCTGTGACAAAGTAATGCATTACCAACTCCAACTTTATTTATTAAGTATAAAACCTATTTTGTAAAACAATCAAAGTAATATTATTTAAAATCCTTATTAGCAATTAAGCTTCTCCAAATATGTCAAGAAAAATCTCATTGCACTGATACTTCGCTTTCACCTCTGATTCCCAGTTTCTTCTGATTTTATTGGAAGGACAGGAAAATTCCATATATCTACCCTGAAGAATATGGCTGCTTTACATTGTCCATGTCAAAATAGGTAACCATCAAGATCAGGGAAGATGTTATCAATAGTATTATCCATCCCTGAGCCCAATAAGAGTTCGACATAAATGACCAAACCCCATAACCAAAGATAGAACAAACGAGTGCCGTGCCAAGCGAGGCTTTCCACTTACCCTTTTTTTTCATTGCAATTTTTATCGATTTCGCTAACATAGCACCCAAGAAAAGTAAGTATTGTGTTAGTCCAATAATACCCCAACAGACATAAATCCATAAATATGTGTTATGCGGCGGCACGGTACTCAAAGAAGTGGAATCCATCGGCAATATTTTTAAAGCTAAATAATTCCACCCACCAGTACCTAAACCAAAAACAGGCGAATAATGGAACATAAAATTCAAAGTCGGAATCCAAATTAGAGCAACTCGAAATCCTAAATTTCCTGCTGATGACAGACCTAAAAAAGCATCTAACGTTTCAAAAGCTAATATACGATTTAAATATACCATAATAAACTGACCTATTGATAATCCCATAAAAACCAAGAAAATCATCCATATAAATTTTCGTTTTGAAGTCGCGGAGAAAAAAAGGAAAAGTATCAACAAAAACATAATTTGTGCAGTTCTAGTACCATTGAATAGCAGACTTACCCCAGTAAAAGCAATGAGGATCAGTCTTAGTATCCGGTGCTTCCGAAGAGCAAACAGAACGAAGGGTAAAACTGTGACCAATCCATTAGCATCTTCATTCGCAGCCCCAAGCAAAAAAGACAATTTGAGCTTTAATCCGTTTTTTACTACGTTTCCAAGAGTGAAGCCTGAGTTCAGTATAAGATATGGGTAGAAAACAATTATGGAGAAGAAAATTAAAACCAAAACATTTAACAAGTACTTAACCTTTCTATCTGGTCTTGCATCAGCATTAGCAATAATAACTAAATAACACAGAAACCAAAATACACACTTTACCGATGCTGAAAAATGATTTTGTACACATGATGATGGAATAAAAATTGGTAGAACAAAAAAGTAGAGAAGCAACAAGAGAATGGGTAAAGATAACCATTTCTCATTTTTTATTTTGTCCTTCAACGCCCCAAAAGAATTAATGAAATAAAAGAAAATTATAGGAATTCCCAACAGCCTGATGTATCCCATTATAGAAAAACCACCTATCAAAACATCTTTCCCATAATTTGATCGCGTTAATAGCAGTGTTTGTATAGAATAAACGTAAAAGTCAAGAATAAGAAAAAACACCGCAACGTAAAAAGAAGACCTTTGAAGATATGATTCCTTCCGATACAACTTATCGTTCACCTTTCTTTATAATGCTACTTGGTTCAGCAATGACCGAGACAGTAAGCAAAAGCATTAACAACGGCTCGAAGAGCAGTTCTAAATTTCGACACCAATTTGTCGACGAGAGCTGTTTTGACTATTTTTTGAAATTTCTTTGCAATTTGCTCATCCACTGTCATGGTCTCTGGAAAAACAAAATTCACTTTATGTAAAAAATCCTTGTCAAAAGAAAGGGGAGCATATTTCGGCCTTAATTTCGTATGGGTCGCATCACTCCCGAAACCAATGTTATTGACAAGTGTATGTATTGGGTAAATGCAATATGCATCGTTTCTGTAGTGCGAGTAACAGAACTCTATTGCCCATGAAGAATTCTTCTTCTCCAGCATCGCCTTCAATGTTAGCATTAGGTCGTCTCCTCCACGATTGAACTTACGAATTTCGCTTTTGTCTCTTTTGAGATGATCGTAATCTATGATTTCTTTATCAAACTTATCCCAAACACGCTTCCATGTCCCCCATCCCCATGAAGAGGCTCTAAAGAAAAAAAAGGAATCATACCCGTATAAAGAAGGAATTTTGATTGGTGGGCAGAAACCCGTCACGGAGTGAATGCGGTCTTCATATTTATATTTATCAAGAGCTTGATTCATAAAGATTAAGAAATTTCTCGCTAAAATTAAATCATCTTCCAATACAATAACATTATTATATATATTCAAAATATCACTGACTCCTTTGACAATTGAATTTCTTAATCCCGAATTCTCAGTTTTCACAATGATTTCTTTACTTTTGCCAATATTAATTTTTTCTGCAATTTCTCTGACTTTCCTGATTTTCAAAACTTCTTCAATAGAAGCATCAAACTTTGGTCCGTCACAATAGATAAATACGTCGCTTTTACTTATTTGATAACAGTCGCAAAGCGAAATAAGGGTTTTTTCAAAAAAATCTGGTCTATTGTAAGCAAATATTGCTATAGGAGCAATTTTACATTTATAAGAGATGGATTTGGCAAGAATGTTCAATTCTAACATCTAAGACTAATAATTTCTAAAATATTATTCTCATAGCCACTCTCACTGTAATGAAATTTATTTCCATCGATACCAATATTCCTCCGTAACTAATTTATGAATTATAAAATTCCGAAATACTTTTTTTGATTATTTAAGTCTTATATAATTTTTCTATTCAAATCCTTTTTCGATAAAGTACCTAAAATTTCTAATCATTAATTCTTTTGTTAATTCATTCACATAGGCTTCTTTACACAATTTTCTACAATCATTATAAAATACTTTATCATAAATTAATTTTTCAAGTTTATTTATAATATCCTCTTCCTTCATTGAATTACAGCTTATTCCACATGGATATTTTTTTAAAAAGTAGTTCACGGATGAATATTCAGGCCCATGAAAAAATACAGGTATTTGTAACGCTAAATATGATGCGATTTTACCGGGGAAAGCATATTTCATTTGGTGCTTATATTTTTTATTAAAGATGTACGGTAAGTATCCGATATCCACCTTAGTTAATATTTTAAGTAACTGATCCTGTGGATACCATCTATGATATTCAATTTTTAGGTTATCTATAAATTCAGGTTCGTAATTGCTTATCATTAATATTTTTATCTTAACATCTTGATGAATTTTATTAAAAATCAAGATAGATGATATTAATTTATTATACTCAAATTTTGCATATAAGCTACCAGCAAATCCAATCGTTACTTCATTTGATTTACTTGATTTTTCTAATATCTCTGGAATAATTCTTCTGTCAATCCCAGGACGAAATATCACGCATTCTTTATTAAATTTATTTTCAAAATAATCAGCCATGCTTTCCCCAGCTGCAGCGATAATTTTTGATCTCCTAACTGCTTTATAATAGTTACATTTCTTAATTAGATATATAATTTTTTTATCCTTAATTTCTGCTTCAACCGTATCTGGCACAAATGCCACTAGAGGTAAGTTTAATCTTTTTATTAAAAAATTTATAAGAGGTAAAGTATCCTCCCTTAAAATTGCATAAACAAGTTTTACGTTATTATTTAATGCAAACTTTAATATTTCCACTTTTCTTTTTTTTATAAAAAAAATATATAATAATTCTTCTATCAAAGGAACTTTATTTAAAATCTTGCCCAATAAACCATTTCTATTAAATATTCTCAGAGGCGATACTTTTACTACAATATTATCAATTATATTTATTTGTTTAGTAATTGGTATATATTTTGTGCTAAAAAAGCACACATTATTTAAACCATAATCTATTATTTGATCCAATAACATATCGCTATGGCCCCCCGAATATACAGGTAAACCATTTGCCAATATTAATATCTTCTTATTATTCTCCATTATATTCAAAAAATTCTTTCATATCTTTAATTTGTTTACTTATTGATTTTTTAACAAGGTTTCTTGATAAATTAAAAATACTATCAAGCGTTCTATCAATTTTAGTATCTGCCTCAAATGGTCTAATTTTTATATTTAAATTATATACATCATTTATTATCTTAAGCAGTTCATATTTGGATACTGATTTTTTTGAAAAAATATGAAAAATACCTTTTTGATATAAATTATTATTAAAAATCTTTTCAATAATCTCTGCAAGATATACAGTTGTAATACCATTCCAATAATGATTTGTAAAACCATTAACTTCTTTTCCCTTTTGGCTTAGCACCCATTCTAAAAGTGAACGATTTTGTCCTTTTTCTTCTCCTATAATTGAAGTCCTTAGCGTCATACAATCTTTAATATCTCCCGAATTTTTTGTCATCCCATAAATATCAGTTGCATCAAAATAATCATTTTCATTATAATTACCTTTCTTGCCACTGTAAACACAGTCAGTAGTAATATGAAAACAAAGTATATTATTATTATTGCAAACTTTAACAAGGTTTCTTGGAAATATTGAATTGACATTTATAACATCCTCAATCGCCATATCTTTGATACGAGGTTTTATTACTCCAGCACAATTAATTACAATATTAACACTATCCAAATATGACTCAAAAACAAACATCGATTCTTTTGCAATATCAAATTCTTTACGAGTTAATCCTTTAACATTATTTCCTTTTCTTAAAAGAAACTTTGTTAAAGCATAACCCAACATTCCATTTGCCCCAATAACAAGCACGTTTTTCATTCTTTCCCTTTCTATCTTTCTTCTACTGTCCATGGATTCCAATAATGTGAATGAAAACGAAAATCATCCTTTTTAGAATCTTCTAAAGTTGAAGTCGAGAATACAATAATTTTAGTATTTTCAGTCAATGGCATAAATCCATTAGCATATCCTTCAGGTAAATGCAATATTGAAGGTTTTTTTTCTGAGAGAACAAATCTATGTACATTTAAATTTTTAGATGGATTATCCCAATTATCAATCCTTACTCCGCAAATTAAAGCAGCACCTTTTATAACAATAAAGTACTTTATCTCTTTTTTATGAGCATGCCATGCTCTTATAAATCCTTGTTTATGGTTTTCAATTATATAAAATCTTTTTATATCTTTAAAATCAAAATGATTTACAAAACTCACTTCACCTCTATCATCTACAAAAATATCTCCTTTAATTAATTTTGGTTCTTTCATTTATTTTCACCTCCCTCAATTTGTTCTTCTAAATACTTATGGTTCAAATATCTAGTATTATTTACATCTTTAATCCTTTTTGTTTCGATTAAATATTTAATTTCCTTAATTCCAGTATCAATAGAGTAATTTGCTGAAAAACCAAAAGTCTCTTCGGCTTTTTGACTTGAAACACGATAATTCCTTGTATCTTGAAATGGTATATCAGTTTTTTCAATAATACAATTAGGGAAATACTTCTGAATTTGATAAGCTAAGTCTATAATTCTAACATTCTGACATTTCAAATTGTATATTCCTGTGTATTTTGTTTCAATATTCACTTTGACCATTTCTGCAACATCCTTAACATGAAGTAAAGGACGAAATTGCTCACCTCCAAAAACACATATTTTACCAATAGTAGCTGCTTTAAACGTTAGTGTATTCACAACTAAGTCCATACGAATTCGAGAAAATAAATCACCAACCCCAAATAAAGTTCCTAATCGAAAAATAATTGCGTTTTTATTTATAAGAAAAGTTTCGGCCTGTAATTTTGAAGAAGCATATATAGATAAAGGATTAGTTAGAGAATTTTCATCTAGTTCAGTATTTTGTGCACCATACACAGAGCATGTAGACATAAAAATTATCCTTCCATTATAATTTTCAGAAAGCCATTTAACTGAATCTCTATTAATGACCATCGCTAAATCAGGATTTAGTTGACATGCCCCATCACCTACTATAGCAGTAAGCCAAACAACAACATCCGCCCATTTAAGCTGATATAAAAGTTTTTCTCTATCACGTACATCACCATATATAAAATCAACAGGTTTCCTAAAAGATTCCTCATACAATAGATTGTCATAAACTATAATATTATTTTTTGATTCCAGTAATAAGTCAACAACTGCCCCACCTACATACCCGGCACCACCAACAACTAATATATTTTTCATAAAAACTCCCAAATTTTATAGTTTTTCTTTAAGAATATTGATTATTCTTTCAGACGTATTTCCATCTCCAAGCCATTTTATTTTATCATTTGTTATTGAATAAGACTTAAAAAATGAAATGGTATCCTCAACCATTTGTTCAACAGAATTTGATTCACCTACTAAGATACTATTTCCGAATTCTAAAGACTCTGGCCTCTCTGTGTTATTCCTCGGAACTGCAACCGGTACTTTAAGCAAAGGACATTCTTCTTGGCTAGTTCCGGAATCTGAAACTACACCATAGGAATTATATTGCAAATATAGATATTTTAGAAAGCCATAAGGACCCACAAGTTCAATAAAAGGCTTTTTATCTAATAGATTATATTGATTGATTAAATTAACAGCTCTTTTAAATTTTACAAGTTTAACAGGTAAGTTTAATTTATTACCCAAATAATTTAAATATCTTAAAATATGATTATATTGATTTACATCTTTTAAGTTTTCGTTTCTATGTATATCTGCTACAATATAGTCACCTTTTTTTTTACCACTAGGCATATATTCTTTAACAACTTCAACAATCGTATTACCAACAATAAAAATATTTTCTGGATCTTTATTTTCTTTAATTAATCTTTCTTTATATAATGGTGTATAAACAAAAATAAAATCAGATACATAGTCGCAAATCACTCTGTTTACTTCCTCAGGCATTCTCCTGTCATAAGATCGCATGCCTCCCTCTATATGCCCGATTTTATAACCTTCTTTGAATAAAGGAACACTAACAACAACAGAATTTGAGTCGCCTAAAAATAATATTAAATCTGGCCTTAATTTCCTATCTTTTATTAACTTAATAACGGCTTTTGAAAGGTATGATAATTGTTCATAATGATTTTTACTTTTTATTCCAGTTGTTAATGTAAAATCTGGTTCTTTTAATTTCAATTCTTTGAAAAATATTTTACTTAACTCATCATCATAATGTTGACCAGTATGAATCATTATGTGGTTAAAATTTTCATCCAATTTTTTAAATACTTTGCTCATACGAATAAAATCAGGTCGTATGCCAGTAATTGTAACAATTTTTTTCATTTTTAGATAAATTTCCCTTATAAGAATAACTTCTTTAAAATTTTTTTTATTGATGTTGGAATTTTTCTTTTTAGTGAATAAATAAAATAATCTAACTTTGGGGGTTCATCTTCAGTCCTTCTGATATTCTTAATAGCCCAGATAATGCCATATGGCTCATCATAATTATTTCCATATCCATCATCAAAATGATATTCTTTTACACAAAATAAATCCCATGTTTCATCAAAATCTTCAACATTCCATCCAGATTTATGTTCCTGATATGCTCCTCCATCCATCCCCCAGCGATCTTTTCTTCCTTCTATATTTTCTTGGGGAATAAATCCTAGTGGAGTAAAAATTACAACTTGTTTTTTTGCGATTCGTTCACATTGTGGTAATAATTTAAATCCATCATCCTTTTCAATATGTTCTATAAAATCTATCATAAAAATACTGTCTATTGATTTTTCTGGAAAAAGTTTTAACGCTTTTTCCCATGTTGAGTTCAAATATACATAATTTTTAAATGGATTTATCATCATACTTTTTTTTATGTATTCAAGATAAGGCTCTATGCAAATATGAATTTTAGGATTAATTAATCTTTGAGGATTAATACCACATCCAATATCAAGAATTATCTTTGCTGGTTCAATCTTCTTTTTTATCAATTTTTTTATTTCTTTTTTGGATACAAATTTAATACTCATATTCTCAAATCTCTTAAAATTATATTTTGTACATTATAATCTGTAAAGTAAACCTTGAATTTGCTATTTGCTTATAATACAGATCAAACTTAATGGTTTGGTCTGTTTCTTAAACAATAACTTATTAATAGTTCTGCTTAACAAATTCCTATAAATAATATCACGAATTATTTTAACACGACGATTAAAAATATTTCCATAAACATCATCATAGTAGAACTTCTTATTACTAAAGAAATTATACATATTTTCGTTTATAGACAATAATATATGATACACATTTCCTGGTTTTTCTTTGTAAGGTGTGGAAATCATCATTTTTCTTTTGAACTTTACATCTTTAATAAGCTCAAAGCCATCCTCAATATGCTCAATAACTCCGCTAGAAACAACAAAATCAAAACTTTCCATTTTTGATACATAATCTCGAATGTCAGAAATATGATAAGAGATGTTGACTCCTGTGTAATTCTTTTTACTATATTCAATTGCTTCTTTCGAAATGTCAATCCCTGTTATAAAAACATTGGGTATTGACGATAATATCTTACAACCATATCCTACACTACAACCTAAATCAAGTATTTTTATATCCCCTTTGATATTATTATTAGTTATATCATTTTGGATAATCTTTCGAAAAAATTTATATCTATTAATATGTCTTCTTCCCTCTGCCTCATCATGAGTAACGCCGGGGATAAAACGTTCTCCTTTGTTAAATATCTTTTCTTCATTTTTATCCATAAACTTCCCTATGCATTATAAGTTATTATAAACTTCTTTTCTATTTACTATATAATGTACTCTTTATCCAATCTAAAATATGTTCTTTTTCACCTTTTTCAAACACTTTAAACATTAAAGCAAATATAAAATATGATATGATTGATAGTAAAAAAAACAATAATAAATTACCCATGTTTGATACTAAATTTAACTTTATAATAGCAACAATCAAACATATTTGCATTAAACCAGCTTGAAGTGGTTTAATATATACTTTTTTAAGAAATATACTATTTTTTACAATCATTACTTTTATATTAATAAAATAAATAAAAATAATCACGGGAAACCCCGACACGAAAAATGATAACGCAGCACCTGATATACTCATTAACTTTATCAATGGATACATAGTTAACAACATAATAATCATAGTGGATAATGTGTAGACAGCATTGTTCTTTGGTTTCCCAACTCCAAGATTAATTAACCCTGGTATTTGACCTAACGATATTAAAAAAAAACCACCACTTAAAAAAACCAATGCAAGCCATCCTTTTTCAGCAAAATCTTTTCCCATCCAAAAGTAGAGTATCTTATATGAGAATAAAATTATTGGAATATAAATTGCAAATTTAAATGCTAAAGTTATACGAAACATTTTTAAGTATATATTATGTAATCGTTTTATCTGATTTGTACTTGACATTTCACTTGCGATAGGAAAGAGTATTTCTGAAATTTTAAAAATAAATCCGTTTACTCTCTCAGTAAGTTTTTGAGAAACGACAAAATATGTAAGAGAAGCGGGACCTAATAAAACACTTATAAATAATTTTGCCAACTGATTTATTGAGATATTAGCTAATTGTGTAAAGAAATCATAAATAGCGAAATTGAATAGTTTTTTAATTAAATTCTTATTATATACTATTGTTACTCTATAGAAAGGCATTAATTTTTTTACTGTTATAAAAAATATAGATAACATTGCGATTCCAATACTAAATTGAATAATTACAACTTCTCTCAAACCATAGTTAAAATGTAATATTAAAACAACTAATAATGTGCTGGCTGAACCTAAAACTATGTTTATTGTATTTTCAATATCAAATCTATTCAATGCTTTAGGAACACTAACATATACACTTCTCACAAAAGTAACTAAAAATCCAACCGCTGATAAATAAAAAGAAAATTTTGTTATATTGATCATGTCTAATGAAATTTTAAATAATTTTTGTACAAATATATTTGTTAAAGCAATAATAAAAATCATACCAACTATTCCTAAAATGCCATATACTAAAGTTAGCGTATTAATTATTGAACTTACTGTATCATAATCTCTCTTTACATAATATTCTGAAATATATTTTAAACCTGCACTACCTAATCCTAAATTAAGAAAAGCAAAATAACCTGTTACCATCATAACAATTGCAAGAATTCCATAGGCATCATTACCTAGCCTATGTACTATATATGGCATACAAGCCAAATTTAAACCAATTGGCCATATCCAGCCAATAGCATTAAAAATGCTATTTTTTATTGATTTATGTGCAAGTGAAGCGTTGTTATTCATTCCATTCCTATCCAAAATATCGATCTTATTTTCAATTGTAAAAAGTCTTCTTATCCTTGCTTAAAAAGAAAATATGACATCTTCAATGGTCCGTGAATTGTGCATTATAGAGAGAATTCTAAATTTTATAAATATAAAAACATATTTAATTTAATCTATAAAACACCAATTTCATCTAAAGGTTCTACTAAAAATGGGATATAATCAATAACACCCGTATCAACCGGCGTAGGCAAATCATTCGCATCATAAATACGAGTACTAATTTCTGATTCATCTGCGCTACCCCACCAATTATTTTCTGCATTAATTGTTATTTCCAAATAACGACTATATATATTATATATTTGTGCATCGTCAAAATTATTATAATTTATATTAACACTATCAACATAATAATCAAGCGTTACAAAAACATCACCCTCCTTAAATTGATTTTCTTGTACGCGCGCCCCCGGGTCGGGGGGATGGGCAGCGCCGGATTT
>CAZIAH010000027.1:0-36279 GCA_964537715.1 uncultured bacterium
CTTCCAGATGGTTTAAATTTGAATGAGTCTACAGGTGAGATCAGCGGTACGCCGATAGAGAAAGATACTACGTTTTTTACCATACAAGTCATCGATAATCAGGATCCGCCGGATACAAGTTCCCAGGAGTGCGGTATTGTTGTTATTGGAAATAATGAGACTGATGAGGAGTTTGAAATCGGAGACTGGGTCGGATACACACAATACATTCCTTCTTCAGGTCCGAATTTCGATTTGAACACACGGCCAGGTTACTTTCGGTTGAGTGTGCCCTCATTCAAAAAATACGATCACTGGAGCTGGGCTGACCAGGCACCACAACTACAACGAGATTTGGAAATTGGTGATTGGGAGATAGAGACCAAAGTAGAACTGGTTAGTTCGAGTGGAACATCTTTTCATGCAGCATTGATGGTTTATTTTTCCCGTTATGATCTGTATTATTGGGGTTTTTATAGCAGCACAAATACTTTAAGGTTGGAACGTAGCGGCAGTCATAATTTGTTAGACGTTAATTATGGGGGGGGTAATGTGGTGGAACTTCGAATCAAGAAAGAAGGAACATCGTACCATTTTGCCTACAGAGCAGAAGGAGCAACAGAATGGATCGAAGCAGGTGTAAAAAATGCCTCAGAAACACCTCAGAAAACCGGTTTGATTCTTAAAACCTGGGCATATCGTAATGTGATAGCTGATTTTGATTATTTGAGATTAACCAGTGAGATGGGGAGTTATCAGGTTGTATTCAGTGACGATTTTGAGGATGGCAATGCAGATGGCTGGAGTCCGTATCATCTGGAACGCTGGACAGTGGGAGAAGATAACGGCAGTCAGGTCTATTACATCAATACAACCAATTACGAGAATGCATCGGGTAACCGGTTGGGTGAATGCAGTTTAATCGATGGATTGGAGTATAACTGTTTCCAATTGAATTGTCGTGCCCGAAGCCGTGAGGACTTAGGAAGTAATGGCTGGGCGGATTATTGTCTGGTGTTCGGGCTTCAGGATACGAATAACTACTACTTTATGATGTTCAACAAAGATGCCTCGAGTACAAGTCTTTCAAAGGTCATAGATGGAGAGCGAAATATCATTACTTTCGCTTCGGGATCGTGGATTACAGACAATGCTTTTCACGATATTCAGATCAGCCGGGTAGGTGGTGCTATTGAAGTTACCTGTGATAATTCAGAAGTACTCAGTACAACAGATAATACTTTCGGTAGCGGCGGTTTTGGTGTAGGCTCGTATAACGATGCAGTGAGTTATGATGATGTTGTTATCACAGTAGCAGAGAATTATATGATCAACGATACTGAGAGTCAGATTGGTTATTCAACAGGTCAATGGGGTTATTCCCAAAATCGGAATGTGGGTGATTATAACAATAATGTTCATTATACAACACAAAATGGGGCATTTTTTGAATATGATTTCATAGGAGTCGGGGTGGACTATATTACCGAGAAGAATCATGATGAAGGAGAAGTCGAACTATATATAGATGATAGTTACCAGCAAACTGTGAACTGTTATAATCCCACAAGACTTGCCCAACAGGTCATGTTCAGCAGGACAGATCTTGTATATGGACCGCATACGATCAAGGGAGTCAAAGTGAATGGTACGTACATGCTTCTGGATGTTTTAAGGATCTATCAGATGGGGGAATAGCGGGTTTATGTCATCCCAGTGAAAGCCGGAATTTCAAAGCTATTGTTGTTTGAAAAATCCTAAACTTGATTCAACACTTATCATAGAGATCCTGATCCCGAAGCGGTGGGACAGGGTGACAATTTTAGACATTTTATAACAGCTTGGTGAGGAAGAGAAATATATATCTAAGATATTAAAACTGAAAATAATATGCGAAGAAAAATAATCCCATATAATCCAATGCTTAAGCAACTGGCAAGAAACCTGCGGAATAACAGCACATTGTCCGAAGTTTTGCTATGGCAGCATCTGAAAGGGAAACAGTGTTTAGGTTATGATTTTCATCGTCAAAAACCTCTCGATAACTATATTATTGATTTTTATTGTTGCGAATTATTATTGGCTATTGAAATTGATGGAGATAGTCATGATTTAAAACAAGATGAGGACAAGAAAAGACAACAACGATTAGAATCTTTGGGTATTCGATTTTTAAGATTTCGTGATATTGATGTGAAGAAAAATATGGAGGGAGTTCTCCTTGTTATTGAAGATTGGATATTGAAACACACCCCTTAGTCCCCTCTCGAGAGGGGATTTAGGGGTGTGTGATTGAAATTAATGTAAGTTTTGCATTTATTTAGTTATGGGGTTCATTCATGAAAAACAGAACGATGAAGTATTTAATATTCATTTTCAGTGCTGTCTGTTTTCTAAATATCAGAGCACAGGGTTTTAAAGGTGGGGGCTTTGAACCTGTACGATCAGATTCAGCTTTGAGTAAACTGTTGGGAAAAGAAATAGTTTCCAAACGAACTTTGTGCAGTAAAACCTTTCTTAATGAAAAAGACAACACACTGACTGCCGTGGTGAGCAGCGGATATCTGCATTATATGGATAAGGGGGGACGGCTTCAGGAAATCGAACGAAATATCCGTTTAACTAATGACAGTACTGCTTATGGGGCCAGCCAGGGATTATACAGTGTCGGATTCGGTTTTGACAATACCACGCCGATAACATTTCGTCTTCAGGACAGCACCTACTATCAGGCAAAGACTGTACAATTGGCTCTTTATGACAAAATCAATCAGAAAATGATTCCACTGGAGAGCGCCCAAAAATCCAGAGGTAAAGTTAAGGAGAATAAGATTCAGTATAATGATCTTTTTACAGGGATCGATATGGTCTATGAATATCGCGATACCGAACTGAAACAGTGGATTTATATCAATCAAAAAGGAAGGGAAAAATTGATCATTCCCAATCAGTACAGAAAAAAATTGGATCGGATTTATCTGGTTGTCGTAAGCGAGTTCGAAGTTTCAGATACACTGGAAGCGTATGTGGGAGATGCCTGCATATCAGAGAAACAGAAGGGTAAGAAAAAACTGAATATTGAACACGAGGGTAAAGAGAATGTCGTGTTTCGGGGAAAAAATAACAAGCACAAGTTTACCCTGCCGGGAGATGTGGCCTTCGCTTCTTTGGGCGGAAGAAGTGAAGTGAAGAAGCAGGATTTTCAGGAGATCATGTGGCGAAAATTCTATGTTTCGAATGAAAACAATTATGTTTTTACAGGCATCTCTGTCGAATGGTTTTTTAATCAGCCTGAAGGAACAGTGGTTTTAGATCCCACTGTATCCATTGAATCTGCAATTGAGGATGTGTATATTTATGAAAACCATGGCAATACTGGAGGATCCGCACAACTGTTGCGCATTGGATCGGGTTTTGCAAATTCAGAAAAGCGTGCCCTTTTGAAATTTGATTTAAGAGAAATCGTTCCCACCGATGCAGTGATTTTATCTTCGGAAATGAATCTCTATTTTTATGATCATCAGGCGCCTGGAGGCAGTCCTATCCCGATTTACGTTCAATGCCACGAAGTGTTCCGAGATTGGGATGAATCCGAAGCAAGCTGGATTTGTGCGACAGCGAGCGAGAACTGGGACACACCCGGACTGAATTTTGTGAATCGTCTGGATGCCAATCCTTCTCCCGAGGACTATAATGAGTGGGATGATGATTTTGGCTGGAAAACTTTTAATTTGCTTACTGCAACGCAGAAATGGGTCACCCATCCCGAGTTCAACTTTGGGGTCATACTCAAGAAAGCCAATGGAAGTCCGGATGGAGACGAGAAACTGTGCCGGTCTTCAGAATATACCGGAGATGTAACCCAGCGTCCCTACATGGAGATTACCTATCAGGCTTTTCCGCTGGCAGAGTACACCTACGATGCTGCGGGCAGACCCACGACTGTCAACTATGCCAATGGTATGATTGAAGAAACCAACCAGTATGATTCAAATCGGGACTGGATCATCCGGAGGGATTACAAGAAAGACGGGGACAATCTTTTTTATTTTCATAATTCTGGTTACGATCTGGTCGGGAATGTGATGCAACAGCAGTACAAGCATTACACAGAGAGTGTAAAAACACTGGATTTTACGTATGATGATCTATATCGTCTGAAAGAGACGAAGTATAACAGTACTGTTGACAGGTCATATACATATGATCCCAACGGCAACTTGCTCACATTTGCCGGAAGGAACTTTAATTACGGGAATAACAATAATCAGATGACCTATGATGGGATTCAGAATTATGTATACGATCTGGCAGGACGGGTCAAACAGAGAGATTCTGATCCGATTACGTATGATATTTTTAATAATATGACCGAGTATGGCAATGATACGTACAGTTACGATGCGGACGGGCAGCGGTTAATGAAGAAAGAAGGAGAAAAGAAAACTTATTATTATACCAGCGGCGGGCAAATCCTGGCCGAGTATTACGAGCAGAGCAAACTTTCGGCTGAATACATTTATGGTCCCAATGGCATGATTGCTCAAATTGATCCTGAGGATGGATTTTTCTGGTTTTGCAAGGATCATCTTGGGAGTACGCGAGCTTTGATCAATAATGACGGCAGTCCTGTAATGAAGCGGGAGTATTTTGCTTACGGCCAGACCCGCACAGCAGCAGGGGATGAGACCGGATATCGGTTTTCAGGAAAAGAACTTGACAGTAATACAGAACTTTACTATTCTATTAAAAGATATTTAGATCCGGCCATAGGTGGTTGGTTTACACCAGATCCAATTTCAGTACTAAGACCGATGGTTTCCCCGTATGTATACTGTGGAGATAATCCAATTAATAGAATCGATCCGTTTGGTTTGGATTGGATACCACATCGTGATGAAGAAGAAAATCTTCTGTATTATGAATGGGATGAACCCCTTATTTGTAGAGCAAGTGATAATAGTTGGTGGCAAGGTTGGGGTGCAGAATATGGTTCACCACTTGGTAGTACTAATGATAGGGGTTTAGGATTAAGGGTAGAATCAAGGCCATGGTATCAAAGACCTACCCAATTAGCATACCCGGATGATCCTTGGTACTGGAAAGGAGTTAGGGGTACTGGTAACCTTAGACAGGATATGGATAGTTTTGTTATTGGTGTGACTACTATTTCTGTTGTTACCGTTGTGGGTGGTTGTACTGTAATTACTGTTGGGCCAACAGTTGTTGGTTGGATAACTACTACTGGAACTGCGATTTATTGGGGTTTAGGTTCGGCATATGCTTCACTAAATATATATGGAAATTACTACCTCGGTATTGGATGGGATAAAACAGTTTTATTTGCATATAGAAGTTGGAATTTTATTCAAAATATAGGATATCAAACAGCAAACATTTACTTAGCTAATAAACCAGCATTCGATGCATTCGGTAGAGGATTTATCAGTGGTTTATATCCTTACCCTCCAGATCCTGAAAGAAGTTTGTATTATTGGATAGGTTGGGGAATTACGTCAAACGTTAGAAAGTAAAATACTAACGGTTGTTTTTATTATTAAATCGATCAGTACAGTATGTAAAGATATGATAGATGAATTTTATAACATTCTATTTTCAATTTTAAAAGCAAATATATTTGCTGCTATTTTAGTTATCTTATTTTATCTTATTGAGATTAAATATAATTTAAAAATATTTATAAAATATTTTACTTGGAAGAAAAGCCAAAAAAATGCAAGAATAGCTACGGATGGAAATACAGGTTACTATGCAATATTTTGTTTATTTATTTTTATTTATGATATAGTTAAAAAAAATGTGAAATTTAATTTCATTAGTGTTTTATTGTGGTTAATAATTATAATAATATTATCATCAACGTTTCATAAATTATATTCGAAATATCAAGGAGTTGATCCGAATAAAGCAGATAATGATTATACATAGTTCGTAGGTCGGGATTCTATCCCGACGCTGATTGCTAAAAAATAAGGTATTATCAATATGCCAAAAAAGATTTCATCAGAAATGATTGAAATGATTCCAAAGGAGTTTGTGTTTCGACACAAGGTGATTCCTGTGGAGCTTCGCGATAATCGGCTTGTGGTGGGCATGGTCAAGAAAGGCGATGCTCAACTGATTCGGGATTTGGAGTTTTTGACAGGTTTGTCCATCGAGGCGGTTGAATTTCCTGAAGAGAAGATTGTTGAAGACATTCGATCCATTTATGGAGAGAGTGAGATTGATTATTCTTCTATCACTGAAACCGATGGAGAATACGAAGTTCTTGAGAAGGAAAGCGAATCCATTGAGCAGGCTGATCTGAGAAAAGAAGTAGACGAGGTTTCGGTGATTACACTGGTGAACAAGATTATCACCAATGCCATTGAGACCAATGCGAGTGACATTCATGTCGAGGCTTATGAGGGGCAGTTCCGTGTACGTTACCGAAGAGACGGAGTGCTTCAGGAGGTGATGCATCCGGAGCCAGATAAGAAACGGGCCATTATTTCGAGAATCAAAATTATGGCGGATCTGGATATCGCCGAAAAACGCCGTCCCCAGGACGGGAGAATCCGGGTCAAGCGGAACAGTCATGCCATCGATATTCGGGTTTCTACTTTGCCGACGGATTTTGGGGAAAAGGTGGTTCTGCGAATTTTGGACAAACGGCAGCTCAATCTGGATATCGAGAAACTGGGTTTTGGGGCCAAAGAACTCAAATCCTTCAAAAAAGCAATCGAATCTCCTTACGGGATGATCTTGGTGACCGGACCGACCGGGAGTGGAAAGACCACGACACTCTATGCAACGCTCAATTATCTCAATGCACCAGAAGTAAACATTTTAACGATCGAAGATCCGATCGAATACAATTTGAACGGGATTAATCAAAGTCAGATGAAGAGTGATATCGGGTATACCTTTGCAAAGGCGCTGCGTTCTTTTCTCAGACAAGATCCGGATATTATCATGGTTGGTGAGATCCGTGATCAGGAAACCGCCGAAATTGCCGTGCGTTCTGCCTTAACCGGGCATCAGGTCTTCAGCACACTGCACACAAACAATGCTCCGGACACCATCACGCGGCTGCTGGATATGGGTCAGGAACCCTATCTGATTGCTTCCTCCGTAAGGATGGTCATTGCACAACGGCTTTTGAGGATGATTTGTGAAAAATGTAAAGTCAAAGATACCCAACCCGAGAAAATCAGCCGTTTGAAAGACAACTCCGGGAAAGATTTTGGCGGTATGGCTTTTTATCGTGGTGAAGGGTGTAAACTCTGTAATCATACAGGGTATCTTGGCCGGACAGCTATTTTTGAAGTCATGCCAATCACTGAAAAATTAAAGGAAGCTATTACAGGAAGAGCGACTTCGCATGAGCTTCAAAAAATCGCCTGTAAAGAAGGGATGCGGACCCTGCAGCAAAATGCTTTTGAAAAATTAAAGCAAGGCATTACGACTATCGATGAAGTGTTACGGGAGACAGAAGTTTGAAAGGTCGAGAGTCATAATGATTCGTCTTTTTCGTGTGCCCAAAACGCGCCCATAAATTGTATAAATAGAGATAAAAAAGGATAAATGCAAACAAATCAATACAAGACAAGTTCAATAATAATATTAAGTTATTTAATCATAATGTCTTAGGGGTTACTGAAAATCCGTGTCTCCAGTTCGATTGATCTTCGGACCGATCAGTGATGATCGATCCTTGATCGGCTTCACGGGCCGGGAGGCGCCAGCAATCATAAGATCCCATCTCAGACGGAATTTTTTTATCGTTTCCCATCAGTTTATTTATTCACCTTTTTAAAATCTGAACGATCTGTGTTCAATGAAACAGTTCGAATGCTACAATCCGCCTATCGGGATGTACTGTGGCCCTTTTCCCCTAAAAAAAGGATGGCATAAAAATTAAAAATATTAATATGATAATTAAAAATATTAATATTTTCTTGACTTATTTATGAAACTTATTTATATTATCCTCCGTATTAATTAATAAGAAATCAGAGAGGAAGACCATGAAACAATCCTGGCACACACTGTCTCAGATGATCCAGGGCGAAGAAATCGTGATCGAGCGGATCCGCATCAAACGCACCGGCACCGCGATCGAAGGGAAGTTCGACCTGCCCCCGCTGTCGCGCTTGACCGAGGAGGACCAGATGTTTGTGGCGGCTTTTATCCGGTGCCACGGTTCGATCAAGGAGATGGAGACGCTTTTCGGGGTCAGTTATCCGACCATCAAGAGCCGGCTCAACCGTATCGGCGAGCAGTTCGATTTTATCGAGGTCAATCCCCCGGTTCAGAAGGAGGACATTCTGGACCGGCTCGAGAAAGGCGAAATCAGTGTGGATGAAGCAGAAAAACTGCTTAAGAAGGGCGCATGATACCAATGTGGATGAAAATCAGATTTCCAGTCAAAGAAAAAAGACCCGTCACCCTCTTCATTCCCCTAGTTCTGATCTGGATTCTATTGCTGGTCCTGTTTGTTCTGATTCTCCCAATCTGGCTGATTGCATCCCTGATCGCGTATCTTCTAGGATTCGGCCGGGCAGGACTGACCGCTGTTCCGCTGATCATGACCACGCTCTGGCATCTGCAGGGGCTGGAACTGGATATCGGATCAGGAAATAAACGCATCATCCTAAAATGGCTGTAAAGGAGAAACCGATGAAAAACGAGAAAAAACGCATCCTCGAGATGTTGTCGAAAAAAAAGATTACCGTCGATGAGGCCGAACGTCTGCTGTCTGTCCTTGGGGAGGTTTCCGGTGGTGGGACCGAACCGCCGCGTAAGACTCATCCGAAATACCTTCGGGTCCAGGTGGAGCCGGCAGGACCCGAATCCCAGGGGGAGCGCGTGAACATTCGCGTACCCATGAACCTGATCCGGGCCGGACTGAAGTGGGTGAGCTTTATCCCCAAGGAAGTGCAGGGCAAGATGAAAACCGCCTTTATGGAAAAGGGCATCGACGTGGATTTCAACAAACTAAAGGCCGACGATCTGGAAGAGCTCGTCCAGAACCTCAATGACTTGGAGGTCGAAGTGGACGGTCATGACAAAGTGCGGGTCTACTGCGAGTGACATGGACTGGTTCTTTTTTCAACTGTTTTTTGGCCTGCCGATTATCCTGCCCGGGCCGGATCCGATTGATCCGGACCCGGACAGAGCGCCGCCCTCTTCAGAGAAGGCAGATTGTGAATCCGCCGAAAGCCCGGTAACCGACGGATAGCCTCCCGGATCTTTTTTCTTCGCGAAAAAATCCCTTGTATTTTTAATCCGGTCTGCTATCTTATCGTCAGCACTTCATCAGAAGCACTGGCATCTTTTCAAGTCTGACACCGAACGGCTGAAACCGGATTTCCTGACGGGGCCGGTTTCGCCGTTGACGGGTTGTCTTGTGAAACCGATTCAAAATTTTCTTCTGGAAGGACCCTCGGGTTCCGGAAAGACCACGCTCATTCAGAAGCTGATCCAGCGGCTGGAGGGCCGCCGCCTTGGCGGATTCTTCACCGAGGAGATCCGTGAGTCCGGCGAACGGACCGGGTTCCGCATCCACACGCTTGAGGGCCGGGAAAGCGTGCTTGCGCACATTGGTTTTCAGACTGGAACGCGCGTGGGCCCGTACGGGGTCAATGTACAGGCCTTCGAGGATCTGGTGATTCCCGGTCTGAAAAACGCCGTGGCCGGGTCGGATCTGATCCTGATCGACGAGATCGGGCGTATGGAGCTTTTTTCCGAACGGTTCAAAGGTGCAGTCACGGCCTGTCTGGAGAGCCCGGCTCCCATGGTTGCCTCGATCATGCAGAAGCCCCACCCGTTTGCCGACCGGATCCGGATGCGGCCGGACGTGAGGCAGATCACTGTGACCCGGGAGGAACAGGGGTTTATTATTCAGGAACTGCTGGACATCCTGAAAGGGCGAGACGGTTCTTAAGCCCACCGAAATTAATGAATTTCACGTGATTATTTTCTTGATTTATTTCTCAAAAATGATTAAAATCGCTTTAGCCAAAAGTTATAATTCTTAAAGATTGTTCTGCACTTTTATTGAGTATTTTATTTTTCCATCAATTGCGCTAGCATTGTAGTCATTTAGTGTATTTCAGCTTTTAAAGACAACTTCAGTTCGTGCGGTTATGTATCCGATGTATTGGATTATAAATCCCAATTTATGTATAAGTTGGATTGAGGTATTTAAATAACTATCAAGGAGGATTGTATGACAGACAACAAAGTTGGGGTGATTCGTGGTACAGAAAAATTTAAAAGTTTTGAAAAGCTGCTCAAGATAACAGAATTTGATAAAACACTCCTGGGCGTTTATCAGAATTCGAAAAAGAAAAAAAGTGAGTTTAAGATTGCCATCAAACCCAATATGATGGTTTTTGTCAGTCCAAAAGATCATGAAGCCGTGGTTACCGATAAAGCATTGGTCGAATATCTAGTTGATCATATCCGCGCCATGGGCTTTTCTGATATTGCCGTTTGTGAAGCACAGAATGATGTCGGAACCATGCTGAAAAATCACAATGTTCAATTTGTTGCTGAAAAAATTGGTTATCAACCAAAGGGAAGATACCGCATCGTGGATTTAACACTTGAATCTGAATCCTATAAATATCAATACGTCGATGCAGGCGGGAAAATGAGAAAATGGAAGGATGTGGTCGGAAAAACCTGGAAAGAAGCAGACTTTAGAATCACGTTTGCAAAGTGTAAAACACACGAGCATGACTGGATGACGCTGGGTATCAAGAATGTTTATGGCTGTTTCCCGAATCCAAACAAAGTCTGCCGATACCATATCAAATATGAAATATTTGATGTAACTGCCTACTCCATCCGAAACTTTCCCGTTCATTTTTCTTTTATTGATGCGTGGGTCGGTTCCGATGGATTCCAGGGATATAAAATTCCCAACCCCCAGGAGTTGAAAATGCTTTTTGGCGGGAAGGATGTGGTTGCTGTCGATATGGAAGCTTTTAAGAGGGCCGGTCTGAACAATCGGAAATCAAGAATGCTGCAGCAAACCGTGAAACAGACTCATAACGGCCGTTTTCCAACTTATACGGTTGAAGGTGACCGGCATACGATGTTTCGTGATTTAACAGACTGGCAGAATGTGTCTGATGAAATTGTCGCGGGGATTGATATCTTGGAAGAGGTTTATATTGCAATGGGCTTGATCAATTTGAAACCGGCCGGCGCTGTGATCGACTATGACATGTTTCCTCCCAAGAATATAATCTATAGAATCCTTGTATGGTTGATGAGAAAGCTATATGGAATTGTCAAACATTTTAAATTTTTCAAAAAACTGTATCAAAGAAAGGTGGCTTCGAAATTTAAAATGAGTTCAGAAGAATCTCAGCAGATGGAAGAAGGAGAATTTTCAACCATCGATATTCTGAAGATTATCTGGGCAACAGTCAAGAAACTGACCGATAAAACTTCCATTTTTCTCTGGTCCAGCTTTTTACTCCTGATGCTGTGGGGGTTTCATGGTGATATGGCCATCCTGACCAGTTTGTTTGGAAAAGACTGGATGAAGAAAATCACATTTGGGCTGCCCTGGAATGAACAGTTGGTCTCATTTGTCTTTGGATTTATTCTGGTGGTTGTGATTCCCCTGCTCATTATTAAGTTACGATTTAAGGAGAAAATCCGGGATTACGGACTTGGATTTCCTCCGAAAGATCAGAGAAAGAAGGCGCATGTGGCTTTCTGGTCACTGTTAAGTGTCGCATCGGTTCTTGTCTTTTTTGCTTCTTTTGATAAAGATATGCAACTGGAATATCCGCTGTTTGTTCAGCGGGAGGCCAGAACCGTGATCTGGACCATAACGACCTGGTCAGAATTTATCATTTATGAATTGGTTTATCTGCTGTTTTTCATTACCATCGAGTTTGCTTTCCGTGGCTATCTACTGTTCGGTCTGCACGCAATACGGATTGAGAAAAAAAGTCTGACTAAGACAGACCAACCGAATCTGAGATTCGGGATCTATGCGATTTTGATTCAGATGCTGGCCTATACAACATGGCATTACGGAAAGCCAGTTCCGGAGATGGTCGGTACGATTATCTGGGGAATTTGTGCAGCGGCCATTGCATTGAGAATCAAATCACTCTGGCCGATTATACTGCCTCACTGGTTGTACAACGTTTTTATTGATTTATTGATTTGGAAGGAATTGAATCGAAAAATCATTGATCTGTTTCGTTAGTTTCTTGGTTTATCAGAGATCCACCTACGGCGGAAAAGTACGAATTGAGTGTTTCATCTTCTGGAGGATTCAAGACTTTATATTTTTGGTTTGTATTGAAAAAGAAAGGATGATTATTGATGCAGCGGGATATGCACTATTATGCAATATTTTATCTTGCACTTTCGGCGGGGATAGATCAGGAAAAAGCACATATCATTGCCTACAGTTCACAGTTTGTAGACGATTCAAGAGAGTACCGTCAAATTAATCTGGTGGATCACAACAATGTGTCAGGTGTTTTTGATCCGATTTGTACACAGCATATGTCAATCAATTCTTTCACTGAAGAAGTCTCGGATAAGGTATTTTTCCCTTTTCATTTTGTGCCTTCTTTGGAAGAGAAAGGTTTACCCGATGAGAAAGTGATTACCGTTCCATATTATCAAACCAAGAAATTTTTAACTCTGGCTGTCCAGAAATTATATAAAACAAACCTTTATGGAATCGGCATTATGCTTCATGCCATAGCGGATAGTTACTCACATCAGCAGTTTTCTGGTGAATGGTCAATTGTCAATGAGATTCACAGATTGCGTTACATTGTAAGAATTCGTTTGATGTCCTCAAAGTTTATACCCGCAGCAGTTAGAATAGTAATCGCTTACTTGCGCAGGTTTGCCCAATGGCTTATGTCGCTTCTTGCTCCTGAGATCGGCCATGCCCGGGCGGGTACAATCCCTGATTATCCATATGTTGTCTGGCGGTATCGAAATTTTGAAGGAAAATATATGGAAAGATCCAATCCAGATATTTTTTTTGATTGCGGTATGGATATTTTTAAACTATTAAAAAGACTACCGATTGCTGAATCCGATCCACTGGATGATCGTGTGGTTCGAGAAACATTGAAGCAGGCAGTGTATCGATCCGGTGCAATGAAAAGCCGAGAGAAGTATTGGCGGGATAAGATTCGAGATTTATTAGAAACACATAAAATCTCCATAAAATCTGAACGCTTGTTTGATTATAGTTCAACCTACTGGAAGCAATTGGAATTCGAAGAGAAGCGATCTAAAATGAAAGAATTAAAACCCAGAGATAAACCGTATCGATTAAAGCATACTTTCGAACAATTCAAGCAGAGTTATTATTATCAATTTCATAAAGCGGCAAGAGAACAACGCATTGATATATTGAAAATGCTAAAGGATGTTATGCCAAGGGTAGAATCATCTTTGCAAGAAACCATTGCAAAAGAAATATTGACGTATTAAATGTCCATAAAATTGTTGATGCTTGCCACATCAATCTATTTATAAATTTCCTCTTCCTGGAGAGATAATCGGGAAGATTCAGAACGATCTGGAAAACCATCTTAGAGAGAGTTTATCATAAGAAAATACCAACTATCAAAACCTAAATGACAAATAAATGTCAAATCTCAAAATTCAGATGAATATTTTTGATATTTGGCATCTGTACTTTATTTTCCACCAAAGACGAATCCACCTATGGCGGAGGATTTTGGTTTTGTTATTTGGGATTTAAAAGCATTGTTTATCTCAAATTTTTATAAAACTTAGGGTTGCCATAAGTTAGTGAAAAATGTGCGTTCTCAGTTTGATTGATCCTCGAACCGATTATGATTGATCAGTCCTCAATCGGGTTCGCACACCGAGAGGTGTCACCAAAAGGCTTGGAATTAACATCCAGGCCTTTTTTAGTTTGGAGTGAGTTTGTTGCAGACCAAAATATTCGTACTGTATGCGGTTTTATCGATGCCTGTGACGCGGAACAGGATTTCAAAATACTGGGGAATCTTGCCGTATTTTTCTTCAAACATCTGTTCCAGTTTGATCCGTTTTGTAGGCGAAATCAGGTAATTGGTAATTTCAGGCGCGCCCAGGGAATGATAGGAAGCGATAATGAAAATGGAGTTTTTTGCGGGTCCCGGGAGTTTGACCGCAATAACCAGGTCTTCATTCGGTCCGGGCGAATGCAGATTGGTTTTAAAAATTTGAACCTCGCCGCTGTCGGGCGGCGTGTAAATGATTCTGTGCGGAGATATATGATAACGGAAATGTGATTTGAGAAGCGTGTGTTTGAGTTTATACAAAGTTTTTATGCTGCCCAGGAAGATGATGTTGTATTCATCCAGAATTTGCGGACTGATATCGGACGATTTTCTCAGTATCGGAGTTTTGTTCACTGAAAATAACATTGAGAAAATCGGACAAAGGCTCCAGATACTGTGATAAGGGAAATAGGGTTCGGATGACGGCTGAACAGTGAGATTCGGATAGAGAGCGTGAAAGTCTTCAATCGAATTGATTTTCGGATGCCTTACGACAACATGTTGCTTATATTTATCAAGATATTCATTAAAAAAGAAATGATCTCCGACAGCGATCAGAATCGGCAGATCGGACTGCAGGTATTCTTTCCAGAAAGGATCGTTCTTGTCGATTGTTCGATATCTTTTTAATTGAGCGTCAATTGTCTTGAGATGAAACCAGAGCAGGACGAGTAGTACGGAAAGGGCAAGAATGGCAAAGACATAATAATTTTTAGTTAATTTGAAAAGTAATTTCTTGGCAGGATATTGGTTTTCCGAAACGGGGATGAATTTTGTCTCATAATGTCCCTTGGGGATTTTAAGCCGATATTTATCTTCCCTTCCCTCATGAAAATAGTAGCTTTCCAGTTTCTTTCTTAAATTATAAGTGTGGGATCTTACGATGGTATCTTCCGCCGGATTGAAACTGGAATCCTTCCCGAAAACTTCAATCGCAATTGTTATCTCTTTCAGATCCTTTCCGGCAGCGGCCGATTCCACGAGATAAGTTAAAAACGTTTGATAGATTTTTGAATGGGCAAATTCGTTGCTGTTTAATATTTTTTCAAGCAATTTTTTATGTGAAATATCCATTGTCGCAAGGGTTGTATTGATGAGGATTGTTTCGAAATCTCCTCAAATGTAATATTTTAATTTTATAAATGCAAGTATAAGTTTATTTTTAACCAATATTTGATACATCGACTGATTCTTCAAGCTGAGATCGGAAAACAAATGGTCCGGCATCATTTATGCAATGTCGAAAAATGTCGAACACCGTTTATCACCGTTTTTCACTTTCATTTTAGATCGGAATATATTTAATTGAAAATGCGAAATGGAACATCAAAACAGTCACAGAATCGCATCCCCTATCAATCCTTAAACATCAATATTATGGAGAGAAAGAAAATGAGACAAAGGAATTTTCATCTCAGCAATTTTCTGCGATATTTGTTATTTGCAGTCCCCATTTTTTTTGTTTCTGCTTCTGTCTTTGGAAAAGGTACGATACGCGGTACGGTCACAGATTCATTGACTGCTGAGCCGCTTGTCGGTGCCAATGTCTTTCTGCTTGGAACTGCCTTAGGAAATGCCACGGATTTGGAAGGGCAGTACAAGATCGAGGAGATATTCCCGGGAAAATATTATTTGAGAATATCGTATATCGGTTATCGGACCAAGGACATCGCTGTAACCGTTGAAGACGGTAAAACGGTTCAGGTGGACGGAAAACTCGTATTTGATGTGATTAAAGGAGCAACGGTTGTGGTCACGGGTCAGGCTTTTGGTCAGGCTGCTGCCATTAACCAGCAAATTACATCCGAAACGATTGTCAATATTATTTCCGAGGAAAAAATCCAGGAATTGCCGGATGCGAATGCCGCTGAATCCATTGGACGTCTCCCGGGAATATCAATACAAAGAAGTGGCGGGGAAGCGAACAAGGCCCTCATTCGAGGGATGCAGGCAAAGTTCTCCCCGGTAACAGTTGATGGTGTACGCATACCCTCTACTGAGGAAAACAGCCGGGGTGTGGATTTAAGTACACTTTCTCAGAGTTCACTGGCAGGGATAGAGCTCTACAAAGCGATCACTCCGGACATGGATGGCGACGCATTATCAGGAACAATTAACCTGGTGACCAAAAAAGCGCCGGAAGAGCGGATGTTAAAAGCCAACATCAAAGGGAATTATAATTATTTAACTGAATCCGCTAACCAATACGATCTATCTTTTCGCTATGGTGAACGCTTTTTTAATAATATGCTTGGGGTTCAGTTGGCAGGAAACCTCGAGAAAAAAGTAAGAAGTAATGAAAGTATTCGTGTCAGTGATTCCAGATGGGAAAAATCAATCCAGGAGATCGTAATTGATAATTTTAATGTTGAATTTATCGATGAAAATCGCAAACGGGATGGCCTGAGTTTATTATTGGATTTCAATACTCCGGATAACGGATCGATAAGGATTAACAATGTGTATGGCCGTACTAACAGAGATTATTTAACACATCGCAGAGATTATCCTCTTAATGGTGAAAATACTGAGTATGATTTCAGGCAACGTGAGCAGGATATCAATACCTACAACAGTTCAATCCATGGGGAGAATCACCTTTTGGGATTGGACCTGAACTGGGGGCTTTCTTATGCACAATCAAAGTCTTATTATCCTTTTGATTATCAATTGATTTTCTATGAGAGTAACGGAATGCAGGCGCCATATCCTCAAATATTTGATTATCAGGACATTCCGGATAAAGTGGTTCCCCTCGCAAGAAATAATTATGCTGAAGCCTGGCAAGCCTGGGGATATTATCGGAAGCAGGATAATTTGGAGAAAGAAAAAACCGCTTTAATTGATATTGCCAAACCTTACAGTTTTACGAACAATATTACGGGTGTGATTAAAGTGGGTACAAAGTTTAAAAGTAGAACGCGTACAAATAAAACATCAGAAGATTTCTCCCCTTATTATTTAGATGGACAATGGAAGTTTGATGAGTTAGCACCGGATGGTACAGTTCGGCCAAAAGATTTCTCCGGAACCTATTTTGAAGATTGGTTCAATGCCGGAGCAAATGGCGGGACCATAGCATTGGAACATTTTTACTCGAATGTCGAATCAAGAAATGTTTACGGTGAGTACCAATTAACACCATTAGTAGATAAAGAAAGATTAAAACAATGGCAGGAATTAAACCAATATGGTGTTGATCCCACAGGCAACCGAAAAGAAGTGTGGGGAAATCCTCTCTACCGTGTCAATGACTATGATATTGAGGAAAATGTCAGCGCTTTTTTTATCATGAATACATTGAACATTGGTCAGCAAATCACATTCATCAGTGGATTACGAACTGAGCATGAATATAACGACTACCTGGGGTACTATATGAAATCCAAAGTTGGCGGATTTCCATTGGCTGAAGACGTGTTATTTGATACAACTTCTTCAGCTCAGCAAACCGTATTTCTGCCACATTTTCATTTGGCCTATAAAGCTACTGATTATTTGAAAATTCGTTTAGCTGCCTATAAAGCATTGGCCAGACCGGATTTTAACATGCGTATAGACAGATATGTTGGCGGAAGAGGGGCTGTACTAGGATCTCCCTGGGAGGTGCAGGTTGGGAATATCAATTTGAAAACAGCCGAGGCCTGGAATTACGAGATTAACACTTCTGTTTATAATCATCGTATTGGTTTAATATCCCTGTCAGCATATTATAAAAATATTAAAAACATGTATCATATGCTCAATGAGTTCGGTACAACAGGGGAAGATGCTCTTCAATTCTTTGGCAGTAAATGGAACAGCGATATGGGCGGGACAGCTTATGATCTGACTATCCCTTACAATTCCACAAAACCAACCAAAGTTTGGGGATTTGAATTTGAACACCAGATCAATTTTCATTTTTTACCGGGATACCTCAGTGGCATCGTTCTATCTTATAATGTATCCGTAGTGCGCTCAGAAACCCAGTTATATGTACCCCAATTGGATTCAGTTTGGGTAGATCCTCCCGGGCCCATTGGACCAACCTGGTCCTATTTTAATTCATTACATGAAACGATAACTAAACTGGAAGGACAGCCTGAATTTTTCTACAATATTGCTTTTGGGTATGATATAGGTGGCTTTTCAGGCCGAGTGTCTGTTTTTCATCAGGCAGAATATAATAATTCCGTTACATCAAAAGATTACAGGATTAACCTGGCCTTTACACGTGTGGATGTCGCACTGAAACAGCGTATTATAGACGGTGTTTCAGTATTTTTAAATATGAACAATCTTACTGATTTTGAAGATGCTGTTGACAGGCAATATAGCGAATATCATCTTCGAAAGTTTAGCAATAGTCAGAGATACGGAAGAACTATTGATTTTGGAATCATTGCAGAGTTATAAACACTGAGTGAATTTAATAATAACCAAACCAATACAAAGAAAAAGAGGGAAAGGAGGGATAAAAAATTAAAAAAAATGCTGGGAATATTTTACTAATTAATTGAAGGAGGGTAAAATGAAAGATGGTAAAATCAGAATTCTTGTATTGTTGATGTTCATGGTACCGGCATTTATGTTTGCGCAGGATGTTGTTGTGCTTACGCCTTCTGACGGCAGCGCTGGTACCTTTGTCAACGAACAGATTGTTGCCGACACAACGGCAACCGGCGGTTTGCTGCCAAATCGTGTATACGAATTACAAAGAGACCAGTTATATCTTGTCAATGCTACATTAAGACTGGCCCAGCCCGGCGAAACACTTCGTATACGTGCACAGGATGGCGCAGGCGCATTGCCGGAAGTTTATCTGTGGCCAACCGGAACAGGCGATAATCCGGAACGTCCCCCGGGATATTTTATTCGTACACAAGGTGGAGACCTTGAGTTGACCAACCTTGCTATAGCCGGTTATTATGAGTATGACCCGGCCAATTTGGATAACGTTCAGGGTGGTTTTTTTAGAAATGATGTAGAAGGTGCGTCATTTTATTTTGATGGTTGTATTTTTTCAAATATTAACGGTCAGATCTTGCGTACACAGGCGAATACTGTTACGGTAAGTATTACAGACTGTATTTTTTCCAACCTGGGATCTTTAACTACCTCTAATCTGGGTGCTGGTAAAGGTATCGATTTACGCGAGAAAGAATGCGGTGAATTTATTATGGAAAACAATACGTTTGTAAATTATCAGGACAGGGTTGTCCGCCACTACAATTACGGTGATCCGCTGGCCGGTACAGGTTTAATCCACTCCGGACGGATTAATCACAATACCATCGTCAATGGTATGGGTTTTCATGGATTGCTCTCTTTAGGCAACGTTGGCGCTTCCATGCAAATTACCAACAATTTATTTGTCGATGCTTTTGGACTGGGTGAAGATTCCACAGATGCAACCCGTGCAGCTGAATGGGCAAATGTTGGTGAAACTTATACCAATGGCAACAACAAGATCAGCTGGATTTTTTGCGCTCCCAATGATGTAACCCAGTGGGATATCAGCAATAACTACTTTGCGATCAGTGATTCGGGTCAGGCTTTCCTGGATGACTTTGATTTTGGTCCCGCACCTTGTCTGTCATCTCACATTGACAGTGCGTTAGGTGCAGCTGCAGCGACTGCATTTACCAAGATCGACGTTGAACTTGCAGAAATACCGCAGATGATGACCAATTTTATGCGTTGGTATGAAGATCCTGCGGGTGGCAACAAAACAAAAGTCACGGATAATTATGATAAGACCACGGATGATATGGACCGCCGTACGATTATTTATTATCGTGACACATTGGACTGCGCCTATCCGACCAGTTCGGAGGCCTACATCGGAGCCGAGATGGGTTACCCTGCCGGAGATTTGAATTGGTTCCCGGATTTGAAGGAGCAGTGGGAAGGCGGAACAGCTCCTCTCACCTTCGCCATAGACGGCAATAAGGATGCATTCTATGAGCAGTTGACCGGCCCGGATGACGGGTATCTGCAGCTCCGTTACTACGCTTGGAACGATAATGGAGAGCCGGATAACGATGCCGACCTGTCTGCAAAGATGTGGTTTGCATGGGATAATAACTGGCTCTATTTCTACGAAGAGGTGAAAGACGATATAATCTCGATGTCAAGCACCAACACTTACAACAACGACGGTTTTGAAATCAAGGTTGATCCCCAGGCGACCGACAGTGTTGCCAATTCTATTGTTGGCAAGGAAATGACAGCTCTGGATACCACTGGCGGTATCACCGGGGTAGCGACATTGGCAAATTCATTCCGGAAAACAACCGCTGACGGGTATGTCATTGAAGCAGCCATTCCGTGGACGGATCTTGCAACTACAACTGAATCTGTTGATGTTGGTGTGGGGAATGTATTCGGTTGTGCCGTTCAGAACCATGACAATGACAACACGACAGGTACGCGTGATGCCAGTGTGCAGTGGGCAGCAGTATTGAAGGATGCGGTATGGAATACGCCGAAGTATTGCGGCACGGTGAAATTCCTGGCAGACAACAAACTCCAGTTCATTCCCTCGAACAATATGACCGGTGTAACGAATGAGATTCCTTACGACGGCTCTGATTATGAACGCACGGCGGTCAGTAAAACGGCTGTGCCGTACGTATACGCTCTCAACCAGAATTATCCGAATCCATTCAACCCGACAACTAAAATCACTTTCAGTCTGGAAAAAGCTGAATATACGACGCTGACTGTATACAATATGATCGGTCAGAAAGTGGCCGTGCCCTTTGCAGGCAAACTGGGTGCCGGCAAGCATGAAATCACTTTTAATGCTTCTAAGCTGACCAGCGGCGTCTACTTCTACAAACTGGAATCGGGTGAGCATAAGAGTATAAAAAAGATGCTCTTAATGAAATAATTTTCTGGGTTTCATCTAAAGAGGTGGAGATAAAAATCAATTATCTCCACCTCTTTTAATCGTGTTTTTTATGAATTGGGTCATCCTCGTACGATATTTAAGTTATCACGAATGTATTTTGTAAAAATAGGAAAGAAATTTATCAGGATTTGATTGAACAAGGGATCAAGTAAAGCAATGAAGAAAAATCAATCTCTATGCATGAAACATCTGGTTTTCGGTTTGTTACTTTTTTTATCCGTTATTTTTGCACACCATTCTTTAAGATCCGCGAATGGTGAAAAAGTACAATATCAGGGGGAATGGTCTGTTCGAATGGCCGAGTCGGTCATGAAGAGACACCCTGGTTTTTATGACAAATGGGATTATGTCACCGGTACGGTGTTGCGTGGTTTTGAGGAACTCTGGCAGCAAACCGGTGATCCACGATATGTTCAGTATATCAAATCCACTGTGGATCATGCAGTGGATTCAAGCGGGAATATTCAGGATTACGACAGCAGCGAATTCAATCTCGATGAAATCAAAGAAGGCAATGCTGTCCTTTTATTATATAGAGAGACGGGGGAAGAGAAGTATCAAAAAGCGGTCCGATTGCTCGATCATCAACTTGAGAATCAGCCTTGCACCTCGGAAGGGGGATTCTGGCATAAGAAAAAATATCCGTGGCAGATGTGGCTGGACGGTCTGTATATGGGGAGTCCCTTTTATGCGGAATACGGTCAATTGTTCAATGAACCACAAAATTTTGACGATGTCGTGAAACAATTGACACTCATGGAAAGCCATGCCAGGGACGTCAAGACGGGATTGCTGTATCACGGATGGGATGAGAAAAAAGTGCAGGATTGGGCGGACCCGGAAATGGGATGTTCTCCCTGTTTCTGGGGAAGAGCCATGGGCTGGTATGCTATGGCACTGGTCGATGTGCTTGATTTCCTGCCGGCTGATCATGCGGGGCGGGACAGCGTGATCGCTGTATTTCAGCGGCTGGCCGAAGCCGTGCGGGAATATCAGGATGATTCTACAGGGGTGTGGTGGCAGGTGATGGATCAGAAAAACAGGAAAGGGAATTATCTTGAAGCTTCCTGTTCCTGCATGTTTGTCTATGTGCTGGCCAAAGGCGTGAGAAAGGGATATATCGATCAAGCCTACGGTGAAACGGTGATGAGAGGTTTTCGGGGAATTCTCAAAGAATTTGTTGAAGAAAAATCGGACGGGACGATCGATCTCACTCACATTTGTCAGAGTGCGGGCTTGGGGTATGGGAGAGACGGGTCTTATGATTATTATGTCTTTCAAACCCATATCCAAACCAACGATGGAAAGGGTGTGGGGCCGTTTATCCTTGCCTGTGTTGAAATGGAAAGGGGCAGCAAGGCCATGCGGGAATCGTCGAATGAACCATGATAAAGGTCATTGCAGTTGAATCAGAGTTTGCAAGGGAATTAAACGTGTTCTTAATACGCCGGGGTAAAAGGAAATGATTTCTCCAAGAGATCGGACTTCATTGATGAAACCAACCCGGAAGTTTTTCCTGATAAAGAGAGCTGTTTTTCTGTTCTTTGTTGCATTTGAATGGTTCCGAAACTGAAAACTTGAATGGATACAGTCAGTAGAAAGGTATTTCCTATATGAAAAAGCGAAACATCGCGCCAATAAAGTATTCTGGATTCTTTATTCTTCTCCTGTTTCTCGGGCTGCTTCTCTCCTGTAGTATCGCTCCTTCCGTGAAATCGGGCTGGGGACAAGTTCCTGTCATTCTCAAGGACATCGTTCCTCCTTCCTTCCCGGAACGGGATTTTTCTGTCAATGCCTTCGGTGCAAAGGGGGACGGGAAAGCCGATTGTACCGAGGCATTCAAACGGGCGATTGATGCCTGCCATGAGGCAGGAGGCGGACGCGTGGTCGTTCCAAGCGGCGTATTTTTGACGGGAGCCATTCATCTGAAAAGTAACGTCAATTTGCATATCGAAAAAGAAGCGACCATTCTGTTCAGCCAGGATCTCAAAAAATATCTGCCGACTGTCTATACACGGTTTGAAGGTGTGGAAGTCATGAACTATTCTCCTTTTATTTACGCCTATGAACAGGAGAATCTGGCAATTACGGGAGAGGGGATGTTGGACGGGCAGGCGGACAGTACAGTGTGGTGGCCCTGGGCCGGGAAAAGTCAATATGGATGGAATGGAGACAAGCCTCTGCATGAGACGGATCGAAATACACTGTTCAAGATGGCGGAAGAAGGGATTCCCGTTGAAAAACGGATTTTTGGTGAGGGACATTTTTTACGGGTCAGTTTCATCCAGTTTTATAAATGCCGGAATATCCTGATCGAAAACATCGCCGTCAGACGGTCTCCCATGTGGGAAATTCATCCGGTACGCTGTGAAAATGTGACCGTACAGAGAGTCCGGGTGGTGAGCAACGGTCCGAATAATGACGGCTGCAATCCGGAGAGCTGCAGGAATGTGCTGATTAAGGAATGTTATTTCGATACCGGGGATGATTGTATAGCCATTAAATCAGGAAGAAATATGGACGGCAGACGGATCAATGTCCCTTCTGAAAATATTATTGTTCAGGGTTGCATCATGAAGGACGGTCATGGTGGTGTGACAATCGGAAGCGAAATGTCGGGCGGTTGCCGTAACATATTCGTTGAAAACTGCACGATGGACAGCCCTCGTCTGGAACGGGCTTTGCGCATCAAGACCAATTCCCTGCGGGGTGGGATTATTGAAAATATTTATATGCGGAATGTCAAAGTCGGTGAAGTGAGCGATGCTGTCGTACGCATCGATTTTCATTATGCAGAGGGGGATGTGGGTGAACATACGCCCATTGTCAGAAAACTGTATATCAATCACGTCACCAGTCAGAAGAGTAATTATGCCCTGCGGCTGGAGGGTTATGAGCGGTCTCCGATCTCGAATGTGGTAATCGAATCGTGTGAATTCAACGGGGTTAAAAAGGGAAATATTCTCAATCATGTGGATGGATTGAGAATGGCAAATGTTTATGTGAATGGACAGAAACAATAAATATCCAATCCAAACCATCACTCCGTTTTGGAATGAATCTTATCTATTTTTTTATCTGACTTTGAAATTGCATCGTATTTTATTGATCGGGTTATTCATCTGGAATATCAGTGTTCTTCAGGCTCGGGTGGTTGCCTTTCCGGGAGCAGAAGGATTCGGCTGTAATACGGTGGGAGGTCGGGGCGGACAAATCATTGAGGTAACCAATCTCAATAACGCCGGACCGGGAAGTCTGCGCGCCGCTGTGAACGCCGAGGGAAGCCGGATTGTCGTGTTTCGCGTGTCGGGAACGATTGCTCTCCAGTCCGAACTCGTCATTCATCAGGATTCCATCACTGTGGCAGGACAGACCGCACCCGGCGACGGCATCTGCCTCCGTAACTATCCCCTGATCATTGGTGCTGATGAGGTGATTCTCCGGTTTCTCCGGATCCGGCTCGGAGACGAAAAAGAGGTCGAAGGAGACGGATTGTCCGCGATGTTTCAGAAAAATATCATCATCGACCACTGTTCCATTAGTTGGGGAACCGACGAAACAGCCACGGTTCGTGATAATGTGCATTCGACCGTACAATGGTGCATCATTAGCGAAAGTTTGAACCGTTCCTGTCATCACAAGGGGCCCCACGGGTATGGAGGTATCTGGGGAGGCATGGGTGCAACCTTTCACCACAATCTATTGGCCCATCATTCGAGCCGGAATCCCCGTTTCAACGGAAGCCGCTACAACGGTCACCCTGAAAAGGAGATCGTGGATTTTCGCAACAATGTCGTTTATAACTGGGGGTTCAACAGCGGCTACGGCGGTGAAGCGGGAAATCAAAATGTCGTTGCAAATTATTATAAATACGGACCAGCGACCCAGTCGAAGGACCGTATTGTCGAACCGTGGGACGACCGGGGCAGGTGGTACGTGGCCGATAATTTTGTGTATGGATTTCCCAAAATCACCTTCGATAACTGGGCCGGTGGTGTCCAGGGCAAATTCCGGGACCAGGGCCGTGTGGATGAACCCTTTCCCTGTGTTCCGGTGGTGACGCAAAGCGCCGAAGAGGCTTATGCTCTGGTGCTGGATTATGCGGGTGCCGTTCTGCCCAAGCGCGACGCAGTGGACGCGCGGATCATAGAGGAAGTCCGAACCGGAACAGCCCAGTACGGTCAAGATCAGAAAGGAATCGTCGATTCTCAAACGGATGTGGGTGGTTGGCCTTTGCTCCGAACATGCGATGTCCGTGTGGATATGGACCACGATGGGATGGCCGATGACTGGGAATTAATCCATCATCTTGATCCTTCAGATCCATCTGACCGGAATGGCGATAATGACGGAGACGGTTATACGAATGTTGAAGCCTATTTGAATACGCTGGCACAGTCTGCACAACCTCCGTCTTATTGAAAAGAAAAAATCCAGAGTTGCAATTCGGACTTTATTGGATCGTACTTGGTCTGTCTATTTTAGGATTATTACTAACAACGTAAATGGATATGAAAAGAATCATTATTTTTGACATTTTCTTTCTTCTTGTTCTTTTCGGAATAAGAACGGACGTTATTTTTTCGCAGATTGAAACCGCAGACGGATTTGCTTCCGTGGACGCGCTGGGTCTGAATGGGACGACCGGGGGGGTAGGCGGGCATGTTGTAACGGTTACAAACACTGGAGAGTTCGTTAATTATATTGGTAAAACAGGAGCCTATGTTGTCCAGATAGACGGCACACTGCAGTTGTCTGAGATGGTGAATGTCATATCTAACAAAACCCTGGTCGGCGTGGATTCAAATGGCGTGATCACCGGAAGCGGTCTCAACTTGTCTCATGTGTCGAATATCATTATCCGGAATATCCGTTTCGAAAATATCCTCGCGCACCTGTCCGATGACGCCATCAATATTGAAGACGAATCGCATCATATCTGGATCGATCATTGTGAATTTTCAAACGGCAGGGACGGTCTGATCGATATAAAAAAAGGATCTGATTATGTCACCATCTCATGGAATATTTTTACCAATCACGAGAAGACTTGTCTTTTGGGACATGATGATTTAAATGATGCCCAGGATGCGGGCCATTTGCGGGTGACGTATCATCACAACTGGTTCAATGCCACCAGCGTCCGGCATCCGCGCGTTCGTTTTTCGGCCCTTTGCCATGTCTACAACAATTATTATCGGGGGAACCAATACGGCGTGGCCTCTACCATGGACGCGGAAGTTCTGGTGGAGAACAACTATTTTCTGCGCGTCGCAAGCCCGACACGGGTCGGATACGTGGCCTCCGGTGTCGGGGATCTTGTGGAGAGAAGCAATATTTATGATCTGTGTACTTTTGGTCCGGAAACCCGGGGCGAAGTTCCTGATCCGCCGTACACATATTCCCTGGACAGTGCGTCGAACGTTCCTAATATTGTGGAACAGGGCGCCGGCAGGGCGGGTTTTGTTTTTGTTCCTGCCGAAGTTCCGGCCTGGTCGGTTTATGCAGCTGATGTTCTGCCGGATGAAAACGATCCTCCGTTTTCTGCGGCAGAAGCGATCAATCCGCCGGATACGACGAGCCGGATTATCGAGGATCCGGTTCTTTCCGGCAATTGGCTGCTCAGGTTTGTCAATCCCATTCAGGAAGGCAGTACATTCCTGTGGAGCCGGGACTGGCATATAGACGACAGCCTCGGCGCCACTATTGCATTCCGGATCAAATCCGTGGACCAAAGCCTGTACGACCGTTCCGGAGAGGTTACATTCGGGGACGGCAGCTTCAGCGAACGTTTTTTGATTTCGTCTGACGGTACTCTTGAACTCGGCGGAAACGGTGGTGAAGCGGTTCTTTCGTATCGTCCGGGCGGCTGGCACACCTTTCGGATCACCTTTCAGAAGGGTCTGTCCAATATTTATCTGGACGAAGAACAAAATCCGATTTTAAGCGGAACAACCTTGTCGGAAAATTCAGATACTCATGTTCGTTTTGGAGACGGCAGCAGTGAAATGACCTCAGGATTTCTCCTCGACTGGCTGATCTTCGATACGACCGGCGCCCGCGGACCGGGCGAAAGCGCCATTCCGGAGACGCTGATCGTCGATGCCCCGCCTATCGCCGCCCAATGGCAGATTTACGACGCGAGTGTGTTTCCCCCGGAGAATGATCCTCCCTTTACCGAAACCAATGTTGCCAATCCGCCCGACACGACGACCTGGATCGTCGATGATCCCGATATCAACGGGAACTGGCTGATGAAGTTCATCGATGCGGCGGAAGGAGTGAGCAAGTCAATGTGGGGGCGCAACTGGGCCATGGATGACGAGGTCGGAGCGACCTTTGCGTTCCGCGTTCGACCCATTGACCGGGAGAGCTACGGACGCACGTTCGAAGTGGAATTCCGGGACGGCAAACAGCGGGAACGGTTCATCCTGAAAAGCAACGGAACAGCCCAACTGGCCAGAGCCGGTGTGAACCAGATGCTGCCGTCGCGGCTGGACGGCTGGCACACCTTTCGGATCACGTACCGGAACGGGTTCTCCACCGTCTATCTGGATGAAGAAACAACTCCGCTGATCAGCGGTTCCACGCCCTCTGCCAACGGCTACAACGACGTCCGATTTGGAGACGGCAGTGACGATGACTCGCACGGATTTTATCTGGACTGGTTCATTTATGATGTCACGGGTGTCTATGCCCCGGGTGAAAGCGAGCTCCCGGAAGGTCTTTTTGTAGACGAACCGGAATCCACAGAGGTCAGTCTGTCCAGGGCAGTGATACCGCAAGCACTGATCCTCGAGCAGAATTATCCGAATCCGTTCAATCCGGTGACGACAATCCGGTTCCGTCTGCCGCGGTCCGGGCTTGTCACGATTGTGATTTATAATATTTACGGACAGGCGGTTCGTACATTATTATGCAATGAGAAAATGGATCCGGGCAGCCATGAAATTGAATTTCATGCCGGCGAGTGTCCTTCCGGTATTTATTTATACAAAATCGAGTCAGGCAGGTTCATGCAGGTGAAAAAAATGGTTCTGGTGAGATAGGCGATTTTAAATGGTGCACTTTTCTTCAAACGGATAGATATTCTATCCCACTTTAATTACTCCTCCATGTTCAAACGGGCCGGTCTTATCCCCAAGGATCGGCCCGTGTAATCCAGTGAGCGAGTGAAAGGGGTGCTGGACCGCTACTTCTTGCATTATGTCAATCGTTCAATTGATGACAATGAGCTGTCCATCGGGATTATCTGTCGGGAAAGCGCATTATTTTATCGGTCGGTGAGAATAAATGACTATTGAGAAAAATTCAGAATAGATACACATAAATATTGGAATTGGTTCGATTTAAGATATTTGTCAGCTTTTTCTTTTAATTTTTTCAGAAAGATGAATACATTAAATAATTACCATTTTAAACCCTATTTGCTTTAAAGGGAGAGAAAAGGGCGGTTACTTTCATGATTTTGGAAAAAGGAAGGCAGCTTTTCCTGTAAGGAGAATGGACTGAAACAGATGTAATCATACCTTGACATTCTCGTTCCTTTGAGGTATATTTTTTATGAGTTGTCCACCGATTTTAACTTACCCGGGTATCCCATGATTCTAACCTGCATAAGGGGTATATTATCTGTAATCATATGAACCGTTCTTTTTGTCACTGGAATCGATTCGAAGTGTGGGGAGAGGGGATCTCCATCATTTTATGAATAAGAGGAGATGTTTATGCCAATAGAAGAGGTTTTTAACCGGCTTGGAAGCCTGAAAGTGTTTCCCGTTATTACTATTGAGAAGGTTGAACAGGCTCTTCCTCTCGCGGATACACTCATCGGCGGCGGATTGCCTGTGATTGAGATTACATTTCGTACCAGTGCGGCAGCGGATGTGATTCGAAAACTGCGGCAGGAACGATCAGATCTTCTGATCGGGGCAGGAACGATTCTGAATGTGGAGAATCTGAGGAAGGCGAAAGATTGCGGTGCCGCTTTCGGCGTGGCACCGGGATTCAATCGAAAGGTCGTAGAGGAAGCGATGCGTCTGAATTTTCCTTTTGCACCCGGTGTAATGACGCCCACGGATATCGAAGCGGCGCTTGATCTGGGGATCAAGGTGCTGAAATTTTTTCCGGCCGAAGCCATGGGAGGAATCAAAACCCTGCTGCAGATCGCTGCACCTTATGTGCACACCGGTGCCCGGTTCCTCGGTATGGGGGGCATTAATCTGAGCAACTTTCAGGATTATCTGAAAAACGGTGTGGTGCTGGCTATCGGCGGATCGTGGATCGCAAAGCGCGACCGAATTGAAGCCGGAGACTGGGAAATGATCAAACAGAATTGTGTGGAGATCAGGCGGGTTCTCGATGAATCGAAATGAAATTTACGATGCGAAAAAACAAGGTATTGATTGATCTTCAAACTATCCCGAAGTGTCGGGATGGTTCTCGATCCTAAACTGGTTAACACAGACGTGTCTACTTTTAATCCACCGCTATGTGGTGAATTAAAAGCTACCCGCTCCGTGGGGGGTCGTTTACTGTCAACCACTTTAAATCCTAAAAAAGGATGTGAAAATGAGATTCAAAAACTATTTTTCAGCGTTGCCGTGCTGTCGGTCATTTTTTTGAGGTTGCGGTGGATCATCCTGATAAGTACGTACTGCTTCGGCAAGACGCGTTTGAAGCCAATCTCGATCAGACGATTGCGAGACTGAATGTGCCTTTGGTTGTGAAATTTTAATTTCATCATTAAGGGACTAAGGGGTTATTCTGTTCTTTATGGTAAGGTAATATAGTTATAGTCAATAAAATGGATAAAAATATAGTAAAACATCCAGTTGTATATTTTACTGTTGGTGTTCTAAAAAAGACACCTAATATTTATAGTGGTATCTCTCTTATATTAATAGTGCTTTCATTCTTTACAATTTTTCCAGATAAATACAAAACAGCTATTCAGATATTTTCTTGTATATTTGCTTTCTTTTTTTCCGCTTATTTTTTTTGGAAGGAAGCATATAATAAATTACCACAAAAAAATGAATTGAGTTTTACTCCTAAAAATATTTTGTTGGGAGCAACGAGTTGGTCTTATGGATTTCCGAGAAATCCAACGTTCCAGTTTGATATTGATATTCAGAATAGAAACTTAGAGAAATACACATTAGCAGATATAAGTATATTAGGTTATGAATTGAATACAGAAGTTTTGGAATTAATACAAAATCATCTATCGTTATTACAGATTAATCCACAAACTGCTATAAGGACACAAAGAATTAGATTGCCCTTAGATATAGAGGAGCGTGATCATAAATTAGTGAGGTTTGAAATCAGTGCAAACTTCATCAATTCGGATATTGAAACACTAAAAAGTTTTCTACAAAATGATATTGAATTTAAATTTGTTTTTAAAATTATGTACACTGATTTTGAAAATAATGGGAACGAATATGAACTTACAATAAGTAATAAGTATGATGGATTTAAGAAAGAATTATTACGTTTTCTACGAGAATATAAAAGACGTGATATATTAGACAAACTTGAATAATAACTCATTCATCGAGAATATCTATCATATGGGATAGCTTAAGGAGGTTATTGATGAATATACATTATGTCTCGGACCCGGTACGTTTTCAACGTATGACCACGGAGGAGATCCGAAAATCTTTTTTACTGGACGCACTTTTCAATTCCGATAAAATTTCACTGTGGTATCTGGATGTGGATCGGACCATCGTCGGCTCTGCGGTTCCGATCGAGAAACCGCTGACACTTTCCGGATCAAAAGAAATCGCGTCCGAATATTTTGCTCAGCGCAGGGAAATCGGTGTACTGAATATCGGCGGGAAAGGCATCGTCACTGTCGATCAAAAATCCTTTGAATTGGAGAACAAAGATACTTTGTACATCGGACGGGGTTCGAAAGCCATCTCTTTTACGAGTGAGCATGCTTCTCATCCTGCTCAATTTTACATATTGAGCTATCCGGCCCATCAATCGTTTTCCACAACACTTGCCAGAAAAGAAGACGCAGCACCGGTTCAATTGGGATCGACGGAGAAATCGAACAAACGCACGATTTATAAGATGATCCATCCGGCGGGAATCGAAAGCTGTCAACTCGTGATGGGGTACACCGAACTGGAACCCGGATGTGTCTGGAATACCATGCCGCCGCACACACATGCGCGAAGAATGGAAGTCTATCTTTATTTCAATATTGATCCATCGGACCGGGTCTTTCATCTGATGGGTGAACCGGCAGAGACCCGTCACATCGTGGTGGCGGATAAACAGGCCGTGGTTTCTCCGAGTTGGTCGATTCATTCCGGTGTGGGTACGGGTGCGTACACGTTTTGCTGGGGAATGGGGGGCGAAAATCAGGAGTTTGATGACATGGACGGGATTGATATAGGAGCGTTGAAATGAGTTCAAAAAATATTATTGATCAATTCAGATTAGACGGCAAGGTAGCTGTCGTGACCGGAGCCGCCCGCGGTCTGGGTCAGGCCATGGCCGTCGGTTTGGCTGAAGCAGGCGCGGATGTAGCGCTGGTGGATATTCTTCCCATGGATGAATCGAAAGCCGCTGTTGAAAAGCTCGGACACAAATGCATTGCCATTACCGCGGATTTAATGAAGACTGATTCGGTGGAAGATATTGTCCAAACCACGGTCAAGGAATTGGGACGACTCGATATTCTTTTCAATAATGCGGGGATTATCCGCCGCGCACCTCTTACGAAATTTACCGAAAAAGACTGGGACGATGTGATCAACATCAACCAAAGAACACTTTTCTTTTTGAGCCAGGCTGCCGCTAAACAAATGATCAAGCAGGGCGAAGGCGGCAAGATCGTGAACACAGCTTCCATGCTTTCTTTCCAGGGCGGCATTCTGGTGCCTTCCTACACGGCGTCCAAATCGGCGGTGATGGGTCTTACCCGGTTGATGGCCAACGAGCTGGCCGGTCACAACATCAATGTCAATGCCATTGCGCCGGGATACATGGCCACGGACAACACGGCTGCGTTGCGCGCCGATGCGGCTCGAAACAAGGCCATTCTTGACCGGATTCCCGCGGGTCGCTGGGGAGATCCCAAGGATCTTCAGGGCGTGGCGGTCTTTCTGGCCTCCGAGGCGTCGTCCTACATGAACGGCTACACGATCGCTGTCGATGGCGGATGGCTGGCCCGTTAATCCATTGAAGAAAGGTGAGATAACCATGAAAAAGTATCTGTTTATACCTTTTATTTTGATCAGCCTTTTCAGCAGTCAGGCTCAGAACAATACGGATATCAGTTTGTTTATGAGAGCGGACAGCGCGACCTATCTCAGCGAAGTGAGCTCGGAATCCGGCGATTTGTTCCAGGTGGTCGGGCATCACGGCCCCGCTGTGGAAAACGAATGGATGGGTCTTCGCATTTATTTCGACAAAAAGGCGGCCATCGATGTTTACAACAAATCGACATCGGGCCTGGAGCTCAAGAAAGGCCGCTGGTATCCCACACTGGAACAGCAAAAAAACGGATGGGGCGCGGATTATTACAAAGTGTCTACAACCGTTGGTCTCGGGGGGGTGCGTTTATGGGATGGAGAGCAGGTTGTTTTTCTCGATCCTGTGACGAACCGTACCGCCCGGGTGGTAAAAGAACGGACCTCCTCTTACATGGAGATGCTTTCGGAGGGGGTGCCTTACCAAGGCAGAAAAGTGGATATTTTGATGCGTGTGACCGTCTATTCGGGTATCCGAGAAGCCAAAGTGGAAGCCTTTGCCCTGACTGATTTGCCTGTTCAGTTTGTGACCGGAATCAACTATCACAAAGGCTCGGAAGTTCACAATGAGGATGGTTTGATTGCGACCTGGGGCGTTCATCCAGAAGATGTGGCCGCCGAATTAATCAACATCGGTGCGGCGATTTTTTATGACCCCTCGGATTATGTGGACGAACAGGATGACGAAACCCAGATTTTACTGATTTCAAAGCCGGGCAAACAACTGACAACCTGGGTTTCTTCGGCCAGTGAACGGGAAGAAGAATTGAATACCATGGAAAAATTTCTCGAATACCTGAATGCTCTCAAGTAATGCAAGGTGAAGAATCCTCGATTGCATCACCTCGGGTGATTATCCATATTTTTTTGGAAGGGGGATTCATATGGGTCGTTTGATCTCTTTTGCTATTTTCATTTCCTTTTTTCTTGTGCTTTCCTGCGGTATGTCCGATTCCGAAGAGGCCGGTGAAATAGATGTTCTTTTTACGGTAACGGATACAACCGGCGTCGAATCGGCCGCTTTTCAATCCGGAGAGCTGTTCGATGTGACTTTGGTGTTGACCAACCACACGGGGAAAGACCTGGAGTATGCCTACTCCGGCCCGACGATTTATTTTGAGATTCTTCGGGAGGACAGTGTCGTGACCTCCTCGATTTATGGTCTTACCTGGGTTGCGGTTTCCTTGAAAGGTGTTTTTGAAAAGGATACGCAAATGTCATCCACCTGGCGGGCTCCCATCTCGCCTGAAGATGAAGAGTTCGGGAGAACGCCTGTTTTGGAAGAAGGAGAGTATGTGGTCAAGCCCTGTATCTCTTTATCTTTTGAAGAAGATACGGTCATCACTCCTGAGGATAAGGAGATTCTCGTCGATTAAAAAAGAAATATATTTTGGAGGGACAAAAACACGCCTGTGCTGCACCACCCAAACACAGGGCAGGATAATCAAACCCCGCTATTTTCATCCTTGCATTTCTTAATAAAGTTTTATTATATTGTTTTACGTTTGTCGGTGATTATTTTTTTGAATTGTTTCGAAAACGTTTTCGAACTATTTTCTTGTAACAAGTTAACATTCCAGCAGTGCAGAGTGGATCGATTTGTGTTGTGGCTCTCTTTTTTGTCAAAAAAACAGGACATCGTTGATGCAAATTCACGCCATTGATATTGCGATTATCCTGGTTTATCTGATCGTTATCATCGTGATCGGATTTTTGTTTTCCCGACGTGCGGGTCAGAATATGAATTCCTATTTTCTAGGTGGGAAAACACTGCCGTGGTACATGTTGGGGATAGCCAATGCTTCTTCGATGTTCGATATTACCGGCACGATGTGGCTTGTGTACATTCTATTTGTATACGGGATGAAGGGATGCTGGATGCCCTGGCTGTGGCCGACATTCAATCAAATCTTTTTGATGATTTACCTGGCCATATGGATTCGTCGTTCCAATGTATTGACTGGGGCAGAATGGATATCGACACGCTTCGGACGGGGCAGAAGTGGGGAATTATCAAGAATCAGTGTGGTTATTTTTGCCATTGTCAGTGTAATCGGATTTTTAACATATGCCTTTCAGGGCATCGGGAAATTTGCAGCAGTCTTTTTTCCATGGAACATTTCACCAAACGGATATGCAATCATTTTTATGACGATCACAACGGTTTACGTGATCATCGGCGGGATGTACAGTGTGGTTTGGACCGATCTGCTCCAGTTCACCATTCTTGCCGTTGCGTCTATTTTTATTGGAATTATTGCAATACATAAAGTCACTCCGGAGGTCCTGTCTGCAGTGATCCCGGCAGGATGGAAAAATATCTTTTTTGGGTGGAAGCTCAATCTCAACTGGTCGGGTTTTTTGGATTCTGTCAATACCCGGATCGCCGATGACGGATTTTCATTTATCACGATTATCGTGATGATGATGCTGTTCAAGGGTGTGTTGATGAGCATGGCGGGTCCGGCGCCGAATTATGATATGCAGCGTGTTCTTGCTACGAGAAAACCAAAAGAATCTGCATTGATGAGCGGCATTGTTTCGATTTGTCTTTTCCCGAGATGGCTTATGGTCAGCGGCATTACGATTTTGGCGCTGGTGTTCTTCAGTCCTCAGATCAAGGCGATGGGATCGAATATCGATTTCGAGATGATTCTCCCGTACATTATCAACAACTTTATTCCGACTGGTCTCTTAGGTCTGCTGCTGGCCGGTCTTCTGGCGGCATTCATGTCCACGTTTGATGCCACGGTTAATGCAGGCGCAGCCTATGTGGTCAATGACATTTACAAACGATATATCCATCCGGATGCATCCGACAAAAGGTATGTGGTTGTCAGCTATATCAGCTCGATCGTCATTGTCATTATCGGGATGATTTTTGGATGGATGGCGAAGTCAATCAATGACGTAATGCAGTGGTTGTTTGCAGGTTTGTATGGGGGATACGCTGCACCCAACGTGCTGAAATGGATCTGGTGGCGGATGAATGGAAATGGTTTTTTCTGGGGAATGATCTCCGGTACCGTATCGGCTCTGTTTTTTCCTCTGGTCTTTCCCGAATTATCGGCCCTTTTCAGCTTTCCTTTCATTTTATTGATATCAACCGGGGCGAGTATCATTGCCAGTCTGCTGACTTCCCCGGAAGATGAAAAAATATTGAAATCTTTTTATCGGAGTGTCCGGCCCTGGGGATTCTGGACGCCGGTTTATCAGAAAGTGATTCTGGATACACCTGACTTCAAACCAAACAGGGCTTTCAAGCGGGATATGATCAATGTGGTGATCGGCATCATCTGGCAGATGACGCTCATTGTGATTCCGGTGTATCTGGTCATTCGCGAGATCAAGGCCATGTGGATTGCAATCGGCATCCTTGTTGTCACCTCAGTCATTTTGAAGAAGAACTGGTACGATCAATTAGAAGAAAATTGAGATAAAAATCCATGATACAATCCAAGATAAACAGAGAAAGACTGAACCAATTCAAACAGGCAGTTTCAAAAGAATTGACAGGGAATATTATTCCCTTCTGGATGGAGCGAACTCTCGATGAATCATTTGGTGGATTTGTTGGAAGAATCACACATGATTCTCGGGTCGAGCCGGAAGCTCCGAAAGGATTGATCCTGAATTCAAGAATTCTGTGGACATTTTCAGCGCTGTATCGGTATTTTAAAAATTCGGATTATTTGGAAATCGCCCAGCGTGCTTTTGAATATTTAATAAAAAAATTTCAGGACATGCGTTTCGGCGGTTACTACTGGATGCTGGATTGCCGGGGGGAACCTATCGATGATAAAAAGAAAGTATACGGGCAGGCTTTTATGATTTATGCGTTGTCCGAATACGCTCTGGCGACAGAAGATCAATCGGTTGCAGATCTGGCAGGGGATTTTTTTCGGCTTATCGAATCCAAATGTCACGATAATGAATACGGCGGGTATTTCGAATCTTACAACCGGGACTGGACGTTGTCCAAAGATTTGCGTCTCAGTGAAAAAGACATGGATGAGAAAAAATCGATGAATACCCATCTTCATAT
>CAZIAH010000028.1:0-36035 GCA_964537715.1 uncultured bacterium
ATTCCCGCTCAAAAGACTGCCATGCCTGCCGGCAGGCATGGCGGGAATGATAGGTGTAGGGTGTCATCCCTGAAACTTGTCCCGGACTTGATCCGGGATCTTATCAGGAATCCAGGGGTGGAGGTCACAAAATCAATCATTTTTGATCGGCGAAACGCCACCATGCAACAGTGCCGATAAAACCCAGAATGCAGGTTAAAACCAAAATCAAATAGCTGATGGCACCTGCTTGAGGTAATTCTTTTCCGGCAATACCGGTGTATAATGCCGGAACGGCCCAGGGGAAATAGGGCATGATATTCGGCAATCCAATTGCGACGAAATTGGTTAGAATGAGAGTAAAAATCGCAAAACCGACCGGCAGAAGATATCCGCGGCTCAAGCAGGCAAAAAAAGCGACCGGAGTACAGAGCAGCAATGTCAGAATGGAACTGTTGATGAATACAATGAAAGACTCTTTTACGCTTGCGAAAGACCAACCGGGGATGTGAATAGCAAGACCAATAAGAAGTCCAACGAAAAAGAGCGTTAATGTAAGTAAAATACACCAGATTACGGTTATGATAAATTTTGAAATGACAATAGTCGTCCGGGAAACTGGCAGAGCAAGCAAATCCTTTATAACGTGATCGGCATATTCCCGTCCAAAAACCCAACTGGTGACCATTCCAAAGCCGATTGGGCCCAGCGATAGAATGACCTGGATTAACAAGTTGAAGAAAGAAGGCCAATCTCCATTTCCTAAAATAGACATTTTGGCGCTCATCGCTGCGGATCTTCCGGCGATTTCAGGATGCTGCACGACATACATCATCAGCCCCATCATCGAAGCAATGAAAGCGAAAAAAACGATGGTAATAATGAACATTTTGGACTTACGTACTTTAAGACTTTCCGCCCAAACAGATGCCGATAATCCGTTCATCTACAACCTCAATTCTTTCCGATCATTCTTAGAAAATAGGTTTCCAGATCTTCCTCTTCAATTTTCAGTATGGTTGGCGGGTGTCCTGCCTGAACAAGCGAAGCATTGATTTTCTCCGGATGAGCCACTGCATTTTTGTCGATCACTTCTATACTTCCGTTTTCCAAACGATTTGCCGTATAACCCTGCTTCTGAAGAATAGAACACGCGTTTTCTCTGTCTTGAACATCGATTAACAACCTTCTTTTTCTGAGCGATTCCAACTGATCGATATCCAATTCCTGGATAAGTTTTCCTTCATGAATAATACCAATGCGGGTGGCGAACTTTGAAATTTCACCCAAAATATGACTTGAGACGAAAATCGTGACACCTTTATCATACGATAGAGAATGTAACAGCTTTCGAATTTCAACGATACCCGCAGGATCAAGTCCATTCGCCGGTTCATCCAGAATCAGAATTTCAGGGTTGTGGATAATGGCCTTTGCCAATCCGAGTCGTTGCGCGTTTCCCGTAGAAAGGGCTTTTACTTTTCTATCTTGATACCGGGCTATTTGAAGTTTATCCATGACCGCATCGACTGCTTTAGAATCGGAAATAAAGCGAAGCCGTTCTACGATCTCCAGATTTTCTCTTACAGTCAAATCCGGATAGGCATAGGGGATCTCAACCAAATACCCGACGCTATTCCACAGGGCACGATTGTCCGTATGGATCTTAATGCCGTTCAGGTAGGCACATCCGGATGTCGGACGGATCATTCCAAGCAACATGCGGATCGTCGTGGTTTTTCCCGCTCCATTCAGACCAAGAAATCCGTATATTTCACCCTTTTTAACAGTGAGAGAAACCGTATCGACAGCTTTAAATTTGCCGAAATGTTTGGTTAGGCCATTTGTTTCAATGATGTTTTTCATTGTTTAAATTTCGTTAGATGCAGATTCTAATTAGCTGTTTGTTCTTTAGGATTTGGTTCAATATAATTGTATGGAATTAAACTATCAAGAACAAAAATGTCGTTGATGATCTGTATTTTTCCAAAATATCCAAGTTATACTTTCATGATTTGAATACTTAATATGTTGTCAGTGACGTATAATATCTCAGCCAACGTGCGCTGGTCTGCTTTGAGACTGGTGCACTTAGCTTGTTGGTGACTGTGCATGAGGCGCCTTTGTTCATTGAGTGCGTTTCCTATTCGCTATTTTCGCCTCGTGCCGACAATTTCCTTTCAAACATTTTCTTTAACAAGAATGGATAAGGCGGGCATCCTTTGATTTTTTCGTCAAAATCTATCGGCATTTTCTGTGCGCAATTTCCAAAAGCAATTTTCAGACGATTCGTTTCTTGATAACAGGGCAATGCTTTACCCATAAATATGTCTGCCTTTATATCATGCTGAGTGTCCAAAAATTGGCTGGATAGCAAGAAAGCGTTCATGCATGAGCTGCAAGCATTCGAATTGTAAATCTCGAAGTGGCCAGGAATATTGTTATCCATTACCACCTTTACAAAAGGTCTTGTGCCGTTGGACAAATCCTCGCCTTTAATTTGAATGTTTCCGGGATGGATCGAATTGCATTCTATATATGTTTGAAGATGTTTCACTTCATCCAGAGAATACCCCATGATTTGCGCGCCGACATAATCAACCTCACCTCGATTGCCACCGGCTATAAGTAAATTCATTTTAAATTCATCACCACCTCGAGGTCCCATTCTTTCCATGCATGTGGTACAGTCAATAAGATTGAGTGTGGGACCAATGGTATTATTGAGGTCGACGATCGCCTTGTCAAGTCCGACTTCATGGAAATGGCATTTTTCATCACCGACCAGAAGTCCTTTTAGATTTTTCAAAGATAAGGTAATCGAAGTCGCATAATGGACTTTCATTACCGGGATGTTAATGATGGTGTCGTACGCAAAAACTTCTTCGGCAATTCTCAATTCTGAAAGTATGAGGGAATGTTTAACTTTCGTTCTGATTTCTCGTGATTTGTTAAGATTAATTAATTCGATTTGATGTTTTTTTGCCAACGCAACATATCCGGTTTTCATAAAACAGAAATCGGTCATAGCGGCATCCCCAAAGGTCGATTCCGCAATTGCCATCTTTGTTATTCCATACTCTTTCAATAATAAAACGAGTGAATCAACAATGTCTGTATTGGTTACACATTCAGTCCCATTGATATTGGGTTTTAGCAAAACACTGTCACCCCTTTTTAAAAAACTTTCAATTCCCCCGATATTTTTTAAGCAAGTCAAAATAGATTCTTTGAGATTCTTATCAACTTTTGTGATGCTTACAGTGCCCATTCAATACTTTCCTGCAAAGTTCATGTTTTCGCGTGCGTCTTTTTATAATTTTATGGAATAAAACCATCAAGAAAATAATGCCATTGATGATCAGTGTTTTTTCAAAATATATGAATTACGGTTTCATAATCTGGATTCTTCGAATGACGGTTTCTTTGCCGTGAACGATTTCAATGTCTGTTTTGCCGCAATTCGGGCAGTTGAATTGGGGGAGGTTCAGATGATATGCCGGATCTTCTTTCACTTGCAGATATCCCCGATAGCCGCATGATTTGCAGTGAATCACCGCTTGGATCTCTTTAAAGTGAATGATTGCGTTTTCCGCGATGGTGTCTTTAAATCCGATCTTGATCCAAAATTCGACCTGCTCACGATTGAGAAAAGTCAGTTCTCCGATTTCGATTTCGACAGATTTGATCCGGACGGCGTTTTGCTGTTCGGCCTGTTCGAGGACGGTCTTGATGATAGATTGTGCAATGGATGCTTCGTGCATTTATTTCTTCGGCAGATTGAGCGCTTGGATGAGTTCTGGGATGCCTTCGCCGGTTCGGCCGTTGGTGAAAACCACTTTGATATTCGGTTTGATTTTCAGAGCTTCTTCTTTAAGCCGATCCGGATTGACCTCCATGATTTGAGCCAGATCGATTTTATTGATCGCGAGAACCGAAGATTCCAGTAGAATGTAGGGATGTTTGACAATCATGTAGGGGCCTTCGGTCGTCGAGACCACGACCATGCGCTGATGCGCTCCAAGCGGAAATTCTCCCGGACAGATGAGATTCCCGACATTTTCGATGAAGAGAAGATCGAGTTCGGACAAGTCCAGTTCATCCAGCGCTTTTTTGACCAGATTGGCATCGAGATGGCATTCCTTGCCCGTATTGGCCTGGATCACTTCTGCGCCTGCGGTTTTGATCCGGTCGGCATCGATGGTGGTTGTCAGATCGCCTGCGATTGCGGCTGTGCGGTATTGGTCTTTCAAATAGTTGATCAAATTTTGAACCAGGGTCGTTTTCCCCGATCCGATGGAACCGAGGATGTCCACGGCATGAATGTGATGCTCATCGAAACGAATGCGGTTTTTGGCCGCAAGGGATTCGTTCTCTTTCAGTAGATTTTCTTCCAGTTCAATATCGAAGGTTTCTCCTTCGGCAGGTTGTACTGTTTTCATGGTTCAACTCCAAATCAAAAAATAATCTGTTTCCAAAATGATAACCAAAATACACTTTTTCAAAAGGAAATGCAAGGTTTTTGATCCGACGGATCAAAATTCAATCATTACAGACGGACTTTCTGTATGGCCAAAAATTTGTCATAGAATTTTCATATTGACTTTTAACATAAATATATTTACACTTATATTTTAGTTTGCGAGTGTATTAAGAATTTTGTTTAACAGATTCAGGAACAATGTATGAGCATTAATCATCACTTTCCCTATTTGCCCGACCGGTTGATCCGTCTGGGAGACCTGGCCTATAATTTGTGGTTCAGCTGGCATTCAGAAGCCATCTGGCTTTTTCAATCTCTTGATCCGATTCTGTGGGAAGATGTGTATCGGAATCCTGTCCGCCTGCTTCACGAAATCGATTCTCAACGGCTCGATGAAATCAGTGAGGACGAAAATTATACTCAGAAATATGACAGCGTGATCGAAGCTTTCGATCACTATTTAACGGACGAGAACACGTGGTACAATCAGAACTATCCGGAAAAGAAAGATGCACTTGTTGCTTATTTCAGCATGGAATTCGGTGTGCACGAGAGTTTACCGATTTATTCCGGTGGATTGGGAATCCTCGCGGGCGATCATTTGAAATCGGCCAGCGATCTCGGTATTCCCCTGGTGGCAGTCGGTCTGCTCTATCGGGAGGCCTATTTTACACAGTTTATTTCCCTGAACGGACATCAGCAGGCGCTCTTTCTTCATAATGATTTTTCGAACATGGCCGTTGTACCGGTTCAAGAAGAGGATGGAGAATATTTGACGGTTCATCTGCAATTGGATCATCGTTCGATTGCAGCCCGTGTCTGGAAGGCCCGGATAGGACGCGTGCCCCTTTACTTGCTTGATACGGATTTTCCGGAAAATCCTCCGGAAGACCGGAAGATTACGGAGCGGCTTTATGTCAGCGACCGGGACCTTCGGTTTCTCCAGGAAACATTGTTGGGAATTGGCGGCGCGAGGGCACTGAGAGCAAACCATATTGAACCCGATGTCTGGCACATGAATGAGGGCCATTGTGCGTTTTTAACTTTGGAATGTTTAGCTCAAAACATGCAATCCGGTCTTTCGGTTGCCGAGGCAAAAGAAAAGGTGAGAAAAACCACAGTTTTTACCACGCATACACCGATTGCAGCAGGAAATGAAGTTTTTGATGTCAATCGTGCCAAGAATTTTCTGGGATCTTACTTTGAAAGCATGGGCGTGTCTGCTGAGGAAATAATCTCTCTTGCCCAGCCTCCAGCTGCTCACGATCCGAATGCGTTTAACATGACGATTTTAGCACTGCACCTCTCACAATACGCCAACGCTGTGAGCGAACTGCACGGTCAGGTAGCGCAACGAATGTGGCATCATCTCTGGCCCGAACGGTCTTTGGAAGAAGTGCCGATCAGTGCGATCACCAACGGGGTTCATGTTCGAACCTGGATGCGCAGCCAAATCAAAAACCTATTCGATGAGCATCTTGGAAGTCAGTGGCGATACGAATTGGCCAATTCGGATTTTTGGAAAGGGATTCATCAAATTTCGGACAAAGCCCTATGGGAAGTGCATCAAATCTGCAAGGAACTGTTGCTGAAAGATGTCAGGAAACGGCTCGTTCAGCAGCGTGAACGGAACGGCGAATCCAGTGAAGCAACAGCCGAGGTGAATACGATTCTGTCTCCGGACATATTGACAATTGGATTTGCCAGACGGTTTGCACCGTACAAACGAGCAACATTGCCTTTCCGAAATATTCAGTGGCTTAAAAATATTTTAAGGAACGATTCCCACCCCGTTCAGATTATTTATGCAGGGAAAGCCCATCCATCCAATCAACCGGGCAAAGAATTGATTCTTGAAATTTATCAGGAAAGCCGAAATCCCGAATTGGGCAACCGGATTGTCTTTGTCGAAAATTACGATATTGCCCTGGCCAGGAGGCTGGTTTCCGGTGTGGATATCTGGCTGAATTTACCAAGACGGCCGCTGGAGGCCAGCGGGACCAGCGGAATGAAAGCGGCGGTCAATGGTATTCTTAATTTAAGTGTTTTGGATGGCTGGTGGAAAGAAGGGTACAATGGCCAGAACGGATGGGCTATTGGCGAAGACAGAGAATTCTATAATGAAGTGGAACAGGATGAAGTCGACAGCCAGTCTCTGTATCGGCTTCTCGAAGAGGAAATTGTTCCACTGTATTATACACGTGATGAAAATGGAGTGCCGATAGAGTGGATCGGTAAAATGAAAAATTCGATGGAAAGCATTATTCCCCGTTTTAATACCCACCGTATGCTTCAGGAATATGTCGAGAAGATGTATCTGCCCGCAATGAAATCATCCTAAAAGTGAAAAGCAAACATAGGTATTGACATCAAAATAAGAATTTATTATATTATCACCAATACGGTAGTTTTTGTGATTAAAAGAGACTATGAGGCTATTATGACACTTTCAACCAAGGGACGATATGCATCGAGGGCCATGCTGGATCTGGCGCTTCATTACGGTCAAGATCCTATCTTGTTAAGAAACATTTCAAAACGTCAAGATATATCCGAAAGATATTTGGAAAGACTCATGACTTCTCTTGTCACCGCAGGTCTGGTTGTCAGCATGCGCGGCAATAAAGGCGGATTTCGGCTGGCAAAGCCGCCGAGTGAGATCCGGTTGAGTCAGATTATTCAGGCCACGGAGGGATCGCTTTCTCCTGTATTTTGTGTGGATGATCCAAGTCAGTGTAATCGTCTCAAAACATGTGTCACCCACAATATCTGGGAACAATTGAGAAAAGCAATTTTTGTCACACTGGATGCCATTACCCTAGAGAATATGGTTGAGATGCAAAAAAAGAAATTGACAAAGCCGGAAGATCGGATGTATTATATTTAAAAATTTGGAGGTAAAGATGGTCAATATCGCGAATAGCGTAATTGATTTAATTGGCAATACTCCTTTAGTAAGGCTCAGAAAGATCAATAAAAATTTAAATGCAAGAATAGTCGGGAAACTCGAATTTTTTAATCCCTGTGGAAGTATCAAAGATCGGATTGGAATCAGTATGATTGAAGCAGCAGAAAAGAAAGGACTTCTTAAACAGGATTCTGTCGTGGTGGAACCCACCAGTGGAAATACAGGGATTGCGCTGGCCTTTGTCTGTGCAGTCAAGGGATATGCACTGATCCTGACAATGCCGGAAACCATGAGTATTGAGAGACGAAAAATGTTGAAAGCCCTTGGAGCCGATATTGTTCTCACTCCAGGAAATGAGGGGATGAATGGAGCCGTCAAAAAAGCCGAAGAAATTCTGAAAAGCAATCCGAAAGCATTCATGCCTCAACAGTTCAAGAATCCGGCCAATCCTGAAATTCATCGTAAAACCACAGCTCTGGAAATCTGGAAAGATACTGAGGGTCAGGTTGATATTCTTGTTTCAGGTGTGGGTACCGGCGGAACCATTACAGGAATTGCCGAAGTCATTAAAAAGAAAAAGCCATCATTTAAAGCGATTGCTGTTGAGCCGGCAGATTCTCCTGTTCTTTCCGGTGGTGAACCGGGTGCGCATAAAATTCAGGGGATTGGAGCCGGTTTTATCCCCGATGTGCTGAATACAAATATTATCGATGAAATCATCAAAGTCACCAATCAAGAGGCCATCGATTGTGCCAGACAATTGGCCAGAGAAGAAGGCATCGTTGCGGGGATTTCTTCGGGTGCAGTGGTATGTGCCGCAATCGAAGTTGCCAAACGTGAAGAAAATAAAAGAAAGCTCATCGTTGTCATTCTTCCCGATTTAGGGGATCGTTATTTGTCAACTGAACTTTATCAGTTGTAATCACTTTAAATACCTCGCTTTGAGAGTGAGAGGAGGTGGTGGGCAATGTTATGTATTATGAATCGCCCTTTACGGGGCAGGCAAAATCACAGGAAAAATTTGATCATCAAGGCAATTTTATTGTCCACGATCTTCTTAACGCTTAAAGAACAACGGAGGTATCAAGATGGCGAAGACGATTGCTGAAATCAATGATAAGATAAAAAAAGGCAAGGCAGTCGTTCTGACTGCTGAAGAAATCATCGATTTGGTTAAAGAAAAAGGTGTTGCAAAAACAGCCCAAGAAGTAGATGTGGTGACTACCGGAACATTCGGACCCATGTGTTCCAGCGGGATATACATCAACATTGGCCATTCGAAACCCAAAATCAAATTGGGTGGCGGGTCGTGCACCTTGAACGATGTGCCCGCCTACGCAGGGTTTGCAGCCGTTGACATCTACTTGGGATGCACGCATCTACCCGAGGATGATCCGAGAAATAAAATTCATCCGGGTAAATTCCTCTATGGAGGAGGGCATGTGATTGAGGAGTTTATTGCAGGTAAGGATGTCAAGCTGACCGGAACCGCTTACGGTACCGATTGTTACCCAAGAAAAGAGTTGAAAACCTGGATCAATATCAAAGATGTCAATGAAGCTGTGCTCTTTAATCCAAGAAACGCCTATCAGAATTATAACGTGGCAGTGAACTTATCCGATAAAATCATTTACACGTATATGGGCGTTTTGAAGTCGAAACTCGGAAACGCCAACTATTGCAGTGCAGGTCAATTGTCGCCTCTTCTAAACGATCCGCTCTACAGAACGATCGGCATCGGTACGAAAATATTTTTAGGAGGAGGCACAGGCTATGTGGCCTGGCAGGGGACACAACACAATCCTTCGGCTAAAAGGAAAGAGAACGGCGTACCCTGTTCTCCGGCAGGGACACTGGCCGTGATTGGCGACTTAAAGCAGATGAAACCCGGGTGGCTTGTGGGTACCTCTATGGTGGGGTATGGGGTGACCCTGATGGTCGGGATTGGTATCCCCATTCCGATTCTGGATGAGGAGATGGTCAAATTCACATCGGTTCGGGATGACGAGCTCTTTGCCCAGATCGTCGATTACAGCGAAGCCTACCCCCAGGGTAAATCCGGAAGTCTGGGCGAGGTCTCTTATGCTGAATTGAAGACGGGTAAGATCACGGTTCAGGGAAAAGAAGTACCGACGGGTTCTCTTTCCAGTTATCCAAAGGCAAGAGAGATTGCAAGAACTTTGAAAGAATGGATTCAAAAGAAGCAGTTTCTATTGAGCGATCCGGTCGCACCTCTACCTGGGCCTGAGTCAGGATTGGCTTTCAAGCCGCTTAATGAAAGGCCCATACAATAATCAAGGGATGAAATGCAGGGTTGGTAAAATCGATTTTTTACTTTTTATTCAGCCCTGCATTTTTAAATATTTCTGGATAGGATTCATGATATCCGCCAAACGTAACCATTTAAGAAAAATTATAAAGGATATGGGCAGTGTATTGATCGCCTATTCGGGAGGAGTGGACTCGACCTATCTTCTTGCCGAGGCCAAAGATGTTTTGGGGGACCATGTGTTATCGGTTACGGCTCTATCCGAAACTTATTCAAAAAGTGAGTACCAGCAGGCAAAAGAAATAGCCAGGAAACTCGACATTCGTCATATGACCATTGATACGAAGGAATTGGACTATCCTTATTTTTCATCGAATCCAATCAATCGATGTTATTTTTGCAAGAAAGAGCTCTTTACCGGACTCAAAGCAATCGCTCAAAGAAATCATATTCCTTATATCGCAGATGGAACCAATGCAGAGGACACGAATGATTTTCGTCCGGGATTAAAAGCACTCAGTGAATTGGGTATACGAAGTCCGCTGAAAGAAGCCGGCCTGACAAAAAGCGAGATCCGGCATTTATCCAAGAAACTCGATCTGCAAACGTGGGATAAGCCCGCCGTTGCCTGTCTGGGTTCTCGATTTCCATATGGATCAACCATTACCAAAGAAAAATTAAAAATGATAGAGCAGGCAGAAACGTTTCTCCATAGTTTGGGAATCAAACAGCTCAGGATACGGCATTACGAAAATATGGCCCGTATCGAAGTTTTACCGGAAGAACTTCCCCGCTTGATTGCAATTGAAAACAGAAAAAAAATCGTTGAAAGATTGAAACAGATCGGTTATCACTACATCACGGTTGATCTGGAAGGATACCGCACCGGAAGCATGAATGAAATACTATCAAAATCAGAAAGGAATACCGCATGAAAACCAAGCTGCCCGATATCGGGAAAATCTCACCTGAAGTATTTGAAGAACTGATCTATCCCCGTCTGGGGGCGAAAAGAAAATCGGTCATCGTACCTCCTCAAAACGGAGTCGATGTTGGAATTGTCGAAATTGGAAATCAAGCGGTTGCGATGACCACGGACCCGGTTTTTATCGTTCCCGAATATGGGTTTGAGAGGGCCGCCTGGTTTGCGATTCATATCCTGGCATCGGATGTCGTGACGAGCGGGCTTCCGCCGACCTATTTATCCATCGACCTGAATCTGCCCATGTCTATGACCGAAGACCAGCTTGAAATCGTCTGGCAGACCATGCACAAGGAATGTGAAAAGCTGGGAATTGCTGTGGTCTGCGGACATACGGCCCGATACGAAAATTGTGGCTATCCCATGGTAGGCGGCGCAACCGTTCTGGCCGTGGGTTCCAAAGATCAGTATGTGACCCCCAAGCTGGCCCGGGCCGGCGACCACATCATCATCACAAAAGGACCGGCCATTGAAGCATCGGGAATTTTTGCGACCATGTTTCCTGATAAACTGAAGAAAGAATTTGGTCAACCATTCTCGGATCAAGCGCAAAATCTTTTTTATCAAATGTCCGTTGTTGAAGATGCAACCACGGCTGTTTCCGTCGGTGTCCGTGAAAATGGAGTGACGGCCATGCACGACGCCACTGAATGCGGTATCTGGGGAGGCGTTTACGAACTGGCCCAGGCCGCCAATCTGGGTGTCAGACTTTATAAGGATGACATTGTCGCAGAGGATGGTGTTTTTGATATCTGTCGTTTTTTTGGCATCCAGGATCCGTTTGCTGCAATCAGCGAGGGGACTTTGATTATTTCCTGCCGGCCCCATCAATCCGAAGCAATTGTCAGTGCTCTTAAATCAAAAAAGATACCCGCTTCTGTCGCCGGGGAGCTAACAGAATCAGCGGAGGGAATGGTGGTCATTAAAAATGGAAAAGAACGGCCTTTTCATCATCCCGGAGTCGATCCGTTCTGGAATGCATTTTATCGGGCATTAAACGAATAGGGTGAAGTGAGTTATTGATAAGACCATTTTAAATCATCAGCTTGGCTTTGCATCTTTGTTCCTCAGAAAAATATAAAAATCTATATTTCAACTCATTAAGGAACTATCCGAATATTGCGCAGTAATAAATTGAATTTATACAGTGAGTCAAACATCGAGGAATTTAAAAGTGAAACAGATTCTAAGGAAATATACAATAGAGAATCTTCTGATAATGGGAATCATTCTATTCCTTTTGTTGGTGATTTCCTGTGTGAAAGAGAAAGATTATTCAACCAATACCAATCTTTCATCTCAGGATACTATTTTTCAACAGATCAGCCCGCAGGAAGCCTATGAACTCATACAAAGTCATCAGGACGATCCGGATTTTATGATCATTGATGTGCGCACACCAGGTGAGTATGAAGAGGGTCATATGGAGGATGCCGTGAATATTAATTACTATTCGGACACTTTCCGCGATCAGCTCGATCAACTGGATAAAGATAAAATCTACCTGATTTATTGCCGTTCCGGAAGTCGGAGCGGAGCGGCATTTGAAATCATGAAGGAATTGGAATTCATGGAGGTTTATAATTTACAGGGGGGCATTACACAATGGATCAATGAGGGATTTCCTGTTGTTTATTGATTTATGAATATGTATATTTTTTAAGTGCTTGCCTGTAACTACAGCTCGTCAACAAACAGACAAAACGATGTAAATCAACGGAATCTCAATAAATAGTTTTTCCACGCGATGCTATTACTTTGAAAGGACGATCTGTTGATTTCAAACCTCAATCAGAATAAAGATACTGATTTAAAAACCGGCAAGAATATCTGGCTTGTCGTTATACTGGTTGTCTTCATTTCAACATGTCATTATTTGGTACCCATACGACATTACCATTACCATGAAATTTTCCGCAGACTTTACTATCTTCCAATCATACTAGCGGCTTATCAATACGGACTTTACGGAGGATTGGCAGCCTCGGCCGCAGTATGTATTATTTATCTCCCCCATGTTATTTTTCAATGGACCGGAAATCTTCTGAATAATCTGGTCAGATTTACAGAAATTATCCTGTATCTCGTTGTCGGCAGTCTTGCCGGTTTTCTTTCGCAGAATGTCAAGAATGAGAGGAATCGGTATAAAGAAGCTGCGGAGAGACTGGAAGCGTCGTACAAGCAGCTTGAAATTCAGAGAGATCAACTTGCAGAGATGGAATCTCAACTTCGTTCTGCAGACCGGTTGGCCGTAATGGGTGAGCTTTCTGCTTCACTGGCACATGAGGTACGGAATCCGCTGGGGTCGATAAAAGGGGCCGTAGATATTTTAAGGAAACGCTGTCCTGAAGATAAGATCGCCAAAGAATTCTCGGATCTGCTTTTCAAGGAAGTCATCCGTTTGAATAAAGTAGTTGACAGTTATTTATCCATGGCCAGGAAACCCTCTGCCCGTACGGCAAGTACCGATTTGAAAGAGATCATCAAATCCGTACTTTATTTGGTCGGACCGGAGATACGGAAAAGAAGGATTCATACCAAATCTGAATTTAGTAATCAGGCACTCAATGCCAGAATACAGGAAATCGAAGCTCAGCAAGTGTTTTTAAATCTGATTTTAAATGCGTTGGCCGCCCTTGAGGATGATGGACAACTCGATATTGAGGCAAAAGTTCAAGCGAATAAAATATGTGTTACGGTTTCAGATACGGGGAAAGGTATTTCAAAGAAAAATATCAGTAAAATCTTTGATCCTTTTTATACAACCCGTAAAGACGGAATGGGTTTGGGATTGTCGATTGTTAAGCGAATCGTGCAATCGAATCAGGGCAATATTAGGGTTGAAAGTACGGAGAACCGCGGAACCACGTTTACTTTGATGTTTCATCGAGTAAAATAGGATTGGGAAATGAATAAGCAAATCCACATTTTGTTGATCGATGATGACCGCAGTCTTTGCCGGGTTCTTGAACACCAGCTTACCGAAGAGGGATTCAAAGTTACAATCGCCAATAACGGCAAGCAGGGACTGGCATTGTTTGGCAAAGAACGATTTGATTGTGTTGTCACTGATCTCGCGATGCCGGATATCGACGGAATGGAGGTGCTTCGAAAAATAAGATCCAAAGACACCGAAGTTATCGTCATACTCATTTCGGCCTATGGTACAATTGAAGGAGCTGTCGAAGCCTGCCGTGTTGGAGCGGATGATTATATTACCAAACCCTTCGGTATCGAGCAGCTTCGATTTGTCATCGAAAAAGCCTTACGGTTCCGACAGTTAGAAAGAGAGAATGTCGCACTTCGGGTTCAACTGGAAACAAAATATGGAATCGAGGGACTTGCCGGTCAAAGTGTGGTCATGCAGGAACTATATCGACTGATTCAAAAAGTAGCGCCGACAGATGCGACGGTTCTCATTCAGGGAGAGAGCGGTACGGGAAAAGAACTTGTGGCCAAGGCCATACATGCACTCAGTCATCGAAAGGCACAGCCCTTTGTTCCCGTAGATTGTGCGGCTATCCCGGAGACTCTGTTGGAGAGCGAGCTATTCGGTCATGTGAAAGGGTCCTTCACTGGAGCAACGAAAGATCGTAAGGGGAAATTCGAAACCGCAGAAGGGGGAACTCTTTTTCTTGATGAAATCGGTGATATGAAAGAGGAGATGCAGGCAAAATTGCTGAGGTCACTTCAGGAGAAACAAATTATAAAAGTGGGCTCCGACCGACCTGTCCCCGTAAATGTACGCATCATCGCGGCTACCAATCAGGATTTGGCACAGGCGGTTCAGGAATCCAGGTTTCGGCAGGACCTGTTTTACCGGCTCTCCGTTGTTGTCATCGCCGTTCCTCCGTTGAGAGAACGCCGCGAGGATATTCGTCTGCTGGTCGATCATTTTATCCATAAATACGGGCAGGGGCGGAAAATCGTTGTAGAGAAAGAGGGTTATCAAAAGCTGATGGCGCGCGAATGGCCGGGTAATGTGAGGGAGCTGGAGAATGCTGTCGAACGGGCCCTGGTCCTGGCCGAGGGAGATACAATCTTCGCTAAGGATTTGCCGGATAATTTTCTGATCACATCACAGAGTGTTTCCGTACCGGAGGATAAAACCCTGGTAGAGATCGAGAAACGTGCGATCATAGAGGCGCTTCGAAAGGCACATGGCAACCGGTCCGAAGCAGCCCGGCTCCTGGGCATTCCGCGGCATGCGCTGCTCTATCGTATTAAAAAGTGGGGAATAAAGGATTAATTATTTCGTGCGATTTTATTTTAAACAAACTTTTTGCTTCGATCCGTGACTCTAATTTAGAGAATATTCTACAACCGCTGTTTAATATTCTACACTCCGCTTTAATCTTTTTTCCTATAAATCCATTTTTCAGAAGCCTATAATCCCTTAATTTTTATTAAAATAGATAGGGTACTGTCAATCTTTTATTCATCGTGGTACACATTTTGTGATGATTGAATCAGGGTGATGAAAGATGAAAGCAAAACTACATAAGGTAACTATTATCCTGGTTCTTGCTGGTATAGCGGGACTTATTCTGTGTTTTCCATGGAAGTTTGATAATGGAAGTACCTGTTTGGCAGATGAATATTTCAATGATCATTCTATTGTCAGATCTGTGCACATGAATTATCAGATGCAGATGCACAGATACCTGCTGCCTTATGGATTCTTGTGGTGGTTGAGTATTGCCATTCTTGTCTATGTCTTTTATCGATTTTATTGGGCTGGGAGAGGGAATCGATCTGATTATGAATTGTAATGGAGAGGGGTGTTTACGATGAAAGAAATTGGAAATATAATCAGTATTAAAGGTAACAAGGGGATCGTCCGGCTGAGCCCGAATGGTGGATGCAAAAACTGCGGAATGAATCAGTTTTGCCACAGCACAGGGAGTGGCAATCGAGAGCTTGAGGTTCAACTTGAAGGAAAGAATTATCAGATCGGGGACTGGGTTCAAGTCATAACCACAGGCGGAGGCCGTACGACTGCAGCGGCGTTGATTTTCATATTTCCGCTTATTATTTCAATCGCAGGTTATGCTCTGGTTTATTCAATCGTCAAGAGTCAAATAGCGGGAATGGCCGGATTTGCAGGATTTCTCATTCTTTCAGGATTGATCTTAGCCTGGATCGATAAGCGGTTTGGAAGGAGAGAGCTTTTCAAGCCGCATATCATTGGGAAAATGAAGGGAAGTTTTGGTTGAATTCCGGAATAGGAAGGATACGGTCATGCAAATTATATACAGACATGAAAAAATAGCTTCAGAGGAGAATATGCAAAAGAATACGAAAGGAGGTGAATAACCATGAAACGGCTGGCAATTTTGGTCCTTGGTTCTGCATTCATTGCATTGCCTGTGTTTGCACATTCTCAACACGGACAAAAAGGAAATCAGGGTATGATGATGGGCATGTCGGGTTCTGAAACATGTTCGATGAGAGACCAAGGCAACATGATGGGGATGATGCATCATGGTATGATGAATGATCCCGTATATGGAGACCTTCAGTTGTTCGGGAATCCGGAATTCTACTCGAATTATTCAGAGGAGCTGGGATTATCCGAAAATCAGGTGAAGAAGCTCGAGCAAAACTGGTATGAATACAAGAAAGATGCGATTCAAAAGAAGACCGATATCGAGGTTGCTCAACTTGAATTGAAGAATATTCTGAATCAGGAACCTATCGATTTCAAGAAGGCCAAGGTCAAAATATCAGAAATCAGTTCACTTCAAGAATCTCTTCGTTTGGCTTGTCTCCTGAGCATTGAGAAGGCCCGGAATGTTCTCACCGCCGATCAAATCAAAAAGCTTGGTACATTGAAAAGAAGCGGTACATGGAGGAACGGCATGATGCACGGGCAGATGAAAGGAATGATGATGGGAGGCATGGGAAAAGATGGGCGAGTTGAGATCGAGAAGTGACAGAAGAAAGACCCTCGGGGGTGGAAAATTGTTTTCCGCCCTTGAGGGGCTGTCTTCCAATTTGTAAAAAAGCGGAAAGGTTTGATGAGGCGTTCAAATGTTTGTTGATCCTGTATGCGGTATGGAAGTCAAGAGTGACAGGTTTTCCCTTGTCAGAGAAGGCAGACTGTACCATTTTTGTTCGGAAGGCTGTGAGAAGCGGTTTCAAGATGCGGAAGGGAAATACCTCAACAGGAAGGATTACGATCTCATTGTGGTCGGGGGAGGACCTGCCGGGTTGACAGCAGCGGTCTATGCAGCCATGCAGCGTCTGGACACTTTTCTAATTACCAAAGATATCGGCGGTCAAGCTATTGACAGTACAAAAGTTAGGAATTATATGGGATTTGATTTTATCACCGGACCGGAACTGACCTCCAAATTTCAAAACCAGTTTTTACACTCCCATTACATCGACCATCGAATGGGTGAAGTTATCACAATTGAGAGACAAAAAGATCGGTTCCTGCTCCGAACAAGCGATGGAGAAAACTACAGTGCCCTGTCCACTATCCTGGCAACCGGCATGCAGAGGAGAATACTTGGGGTACCCGGTGAGGAGAGATTTCAGCGCAAAGGGATTTTTTACAATCGGGTCCAGGATACCGGGCTATTAGAAAATATTCCAGTGGCCGTGATCGGCGGTGGCAATACAGCCGTGCAGGCCGCATTGAATTTATTCAAGCTCGCTTCCAAGGTAACCCTGATTACTTTTGAAGATATCACCGCAGACGGTCATTTGAAAAAGGAACTCAAACAATCTCCAATTCGGGTATTCACGAAATATGCTGTTGTTTCCATCGAAGGGGAAGATCGGGTAGAAAGTGTTGTCATCAGATCACGATCCGGAGGCGAGGCGGTTTCTGTTGAAGCCGGAGCAGTCTTTATTGGCATTGGTTTAACCCCAAACAGTTCCCTAGTCTCAAATCTTCTGAATCGGAATCAATTTGGGGAAGTTGTTATTTCAAACGATTGCGGGACTTCTGTGCCGGGTATTTTTGCAGCGGGGGATGTATCGGATGTGCCTGATAAACGGATCATTATTGCTTCGGGAGAGGGTGCAAAAGCGGCTCTGTCTGCGTATCGTTATTTGAAAGAATTCAAAAAGGGGCAGTGAAAATTTTTACCAAAAATAGCTATCAGAGGTTGATGATGAAAGAGATAAAAGCCTATATCCGGGCAAATAAATTGGATGAGGTTGTCCAGGCACTGGAAAATGCGGGTGCCACCGATATGACCATTATCCCCATCGAGGCAATTGGCAAGGATCTGGACGATGTCAGTGTGTACCTGAAAGAAGTGTTGGATAAATATAAATACAATAAGGTGGCCAAGCTGGAGATGGTATGTACGGCCGAGAATGTATCCAAATTTACCGATGCCATTCGCGAGTATGGCTATACCGGCCAACCGGGGGACGGGATGATATTTATCGGGAATATCGAAGAAGCCATCAAGATTCGGACCGGAGAAAGCGGGAAAAAAGTGTTGAAATCCTCATTAAAATGAGGTCGAAAGTAGCAATTTCATTTTCAGGGAAATTGATGGTAACGATCAGCAGAAGTAGGCAGTCTTCGATAAGAGAATAAGGAGGTTATGGATCATGCACACACATCAAGATTCGAATGAATCGCAAATACACAAAGATCACCAGATGCATCACCATGAACAGTCGGATCATGAGATGCATAAAGATCATGAGATGCATCATGGACATGAACATTCAGAACATCAGAGTCATCATGGCCATCACAATCATCATGATCATCATGCTCACATGGTGGCGGATTTTCAAAGACGGTTCTGGATTTCATTGATCATCACTGTCCCGGTTCTCTTATTATCCCCCATGATTCAATCCTTTTTGGGAATCAGGGAAGTCCTTCAGTTTCCAGGGGAGCTTTATGTTTTATTCCTGTTTTCTTCAGCGCTTTTCTTTTATGGAGGTTTCCCATTTTTAAAGGGGATCTATGAAGAGCTGAAATCAGCCAGACCCGGCATGATGACCCTGATTGCTCTGGCGATCTCCGTGGCTTATTTTTACAGCAGTGCTGTTGTCTTTGGTTTGGCAGGCAAGTTGTTCTTCTGGGAAATCGCCACCTTGATCGATATCATGCTTCTGGGCCACTGGATCGAAATGAAATCCATCATGGGTGCGTCGCGTGCACTCGAAGCTCTAGCCCGGCTGATGCCCTCCGATGCGCACAAAATTTTAGCAAATGGCAGTATTCAGGATGTTCCGCTCGATGCACTGAAAAAAGGGGATCGTGTACTGGTGAAGCCTGGTGAGAAGGTACCAGCCGACGGAGCTGTTGTCGACGGTGAAACTTCTGTGAACGAGGCGATGCTGACCGGAGAATCAAAACCTGTGGATAAGAAGACGGGAGACAACATCATCGGAGGATCGATCAACGGAGACGGGTCCATCACTGTGGAAGTGCAGAAAACGGGTAAAGATTCTTTTCTATCACAGGTGATCGATCTGGTCCGAGAGGCACAGGAGAGCAAATCCAGAACACAGGATCTGGCCAATCGGGCGGCCCTCTGGCTGACGATCATCGCCATTGCCGGAGGTACGATCACCCTGTTCATCTGGCTGTTGATCTTGCATAAAGACTTTGTTTTTGCTCTGGAACGTACCGTTACCGTGATGGTCATCACTTGCCCACATGCCCTGGGTCTTGCCGTACCGCTTGTGGTTGCTGTTTCTACGGCCATCTCTGCAGCCAATGGATTGTTGATTCGAAATCGGGCCGCCTTCGAAACGGCACGTAAAATCCAGGCAGTTATTTTCGATAAAACCGGGACATTGACCGAAGGCAAGTTTGGTGTGACGGATATCGTGGTCCTGGATAAAGATATAGAAGAAAAGGAAATTTTAAAATATGCGGCATCTGTCGAAAACCATTCAGAGCATCCGATTGCCAAAGGTATTGTGGAATCATCCGATGGAACCTATCCAGTTTCCGATTTCAAGGCAATTCCCGGGAAAGGCGCACAGGCAAAGGTGAATAAGAAAGAGGTGATGGTCGTCAGCCCCGGATACTTGCATGAGAATCATCTGGATGTTCAAGAGAAAGAAATCGAGGGTCTTGAATCTCAGGGAAAAACCGTGGTATACATTTTAATTGACAAAAAAGTGACAGGCGCTGTCGCATTGACAGATATTATTCGTCCCGAATCCAAAAGGGCGATTGCACTGTTCAAAAAGATGGGCATCCGCACCATGATGCTGACTGGCGACAACCGACAGGTCGCCAAGTGGGTTTCCGAAGAGCTTGATCTTGACGAATACTTTGCTGAAGTACTGCCGCATGAGAAATCCGCTAAAGTCAAAGAAGTACAGTCCCGCGGACTCACTGTGGCCATGACCGGAGACGGGGTGAACGATGCACCGGCACTGGCTCAGGCCGATGTCGGGATCGCCATCGGGGCAGGCACCGACGTCGCGGTTGAGACGGCCGATGTCGTTCTAATCCGCAGCAATCCACTGGATGTTTTGTCCATTATTGCTCTGGCAAGAGCGACTTACAAAAAAATGGTACAGAATTTGGCGTGGGCAACCGGTTACAATGCCTTTGCCATTCCTTTGGCCGCCGGTATTCTGTATAAATACGGCATTCTTTTAAGTCCGGCAGCAGGAGCGATCTTGATGTCGCTGAGCACTGTGATTGTGGCGATTAATGCAAGATTTTTAAAAGTCAGGAGTCAGTGATTTGCGATTGTAGAATATTCTCTATTTTCATTGGTTTTATGTTTTAAGACAATTTTAAAACAAATAATTTAACATATTGAATTTTAACGATTTATTAGTAATTAATTTGGTTTGGCACAATGTTTGACTTTAGAATATTAAATATTAAATGAGATATGGAAGTAGAAATCACATGTATAAAAAGGAGGTATGTTATCAATGAAAGCAAAACTGTTTATATGGACCTTTGGAATTTTGGTTATTAGTTTTCAATCTTCTCGTGCCCAGCATGTTGTTGAGGAACATGAGCACCGATTTCTGCATCCGTTTCTGGTTCATATGGCATTACCGGATGAACCTGGCGATATTAGTGTCAGAATATCTCCATTTCAGGAACGTCTGGGTTCAGTAACGGTACGGGATGTCGGTGTCCATATTGAAGCAGGTCTTCTGCCAAGGTTAGGGCTCCATGTTAGGAGCGATGCGATACAAAAAGGTGATTATACGGAATTAATGATTATGTACGCTCCTTTACAAAATGCTTCGCTGAGCAAGGGTGTCAGTGTATTTGGACAGATCAGCATTCCAACAGGTCCTGTCGAGTCCAACAAGTATAAGACGCTTTTTGGATTAGCGGCCAGGGAAACGATAGGAGAATTTGTAGTCATTAATGCCAATGTTCATGTTAATGCAAAAGAAAATATGGCAGAGCTGGAAAGTTCTTTCGTTTTCCGAGCATCAGATAAATTATATCCCGTTTTTGAAACACATAGTGAGATAGCGGAAGAAGAAAGACATACATCGGGCTTGTTTGGTCTAAAATTCAAGGTCAGCCATCATAGTGGACTCGGGTTTGGTTTTCAATTTCCTTTTACTCAAGAAAAGGAATTTGATGTACAGACGCTGGCCACTATCGATATGGCCTTCTAATAAATAAGGAGGTGAATATCCATGTTTGGCGGAATGATTATTATCTGGATTCTCATCATTGGTGGTATTGTATGGTTTGTAAAATATATGGCCGATCAAAATCAATCAGCCTATGATAGAAAAAAACCACAGAAGGATGCTATCGAGATATTGAATGAACGATACGCTCTGGGAGAAATCTCCAGAGAAGAATTCGAAGAACGCAGGAATGTTTTAGGAAATTAAAAATCGAAAGGAGTGATTATCATGCATGACTGGGGAATGATGAACTGGGGCTGGGGTGGTATGATTTTTCAATTGCTGTTCTGGCTAATACTTATCGGTGTCATTATTTGGGGGGTCAAGTCCATTTCTGAACGGAATCGGAAAAGTACTCGATCTTCCGAAGAGTCTGCCCTGAACATTTTGAAAAAAAGATATGCCAGGGGCGAAATCGACAAAAAAGAATTCGAGCAGAAGAAAAAGGATCTTCTGGAATGATAAACAAAATCTTCAGGGGAGGTGAAAAAAATGACTAAAGATCCTGTATGCGGCATGGCCGTTGACGAAAAAGATAGTAAAATTAAATCCGAGTACAAGGGAAGAATATACTACTTTTGTTCTCAGGGTTGTAAAATTTCCTTTGATGAAGACCCAGAGAAATACTTGAAAGAGGGAAACGAATAGATTTCTTATAGGAGAAAGGCCATGAAATATTATTTTTCAAAGATTCTGGATTTGTCTTTTGAAGAGGCTGTCCATAAAGTGACTGAGGAATTAAAAAAGGAAGGGTTCGGTATTTTAACCGAGATCGATGTCAAAGCCACACTCAAGAAAAAACTGAATGTGGATTTTCGAAAATATACAATCCTGGGTGCCTGCAATCCGCCATTTGCATACGAAGCCCTGAAAGCAGAGCGGATGATCGGTACAATGCTGCCCTGTAATGTGATCGTGCAAGAGGTCGGTGATGAGAAAACAGAAATTTCGGCAGTGAATCCTGTGGCTTCGATGCAAGCGATTGATAATCCAAAATTAAAAGAAATCGCGGAAAAGGTTCGGGAAAAGTTGAGACATGTCATTGAAAGTGCGTAGAAAGATCTTGACAATTTTATTCGAGGTTTGTATATAGTTTTATTAATCGTTTAATAGTAATCAATTAAAAGTTTGTGTTCGAAAAATAGCACAGGAAGGAATGGTGTGAGTAGAAAAATTGTACAGTTCGGGATGTCAGGATTGTTTCTCGTAATGATTTGGCCGTTATGGAGTCAGATTCACGAGAATCAGTCCATTGAACCGCTTATCCAGGAGGCCCTGCGCAACAATCCTGAAATCATTGCACTTCAGCAAAATTTACTGGCAGCTCGGGCTCAGATCCCTCCGATGGGTACACTGCCTGATCCCATGATCAAATTGGGAGCGATCAATTTGCCTGTCAATACGTTTCATTTTGATCAGGAGCCGATGACGGGTAAACAGGTCATGCTGACGCAGCGGTTCCCGTTTTTTGGAACACTGGCCGTGCGGTCCGAACTCGGCCGTCAAAAAATGGAGATGGCCGAATATCGGTTGCATGCCAAAGAGAACGAAATCGTCCGGAAAGTGAAAGAATCGGTTTACAATATCGCCTATCTCAAACAGGCCGTCGTTCTTGCGGAAAAAAATCTGAATATTCTGGATCAGTTTGTTCAGGTCGCCTCTACAAAATATGAAGTAGGCAAGGGACTGCAGCAGGATGTGTTGCGGGCCCAGGTGGCACAGTCCCGGATGAAAGAGAAAGACCTCATTTTGAAACAAAAAGAGCGTTCTGCCGAAGTCATGCTGAACACGCTTTTGGCACGGGAAGTGGATGATCCACTCGAAGCGATTCCAGCGCTTGAAGCGATAGATGTGATGATTTTCGAAAAGGATACACTTTTCAGAAGGAGCTCGGAACACAATCCCATGCTCGGTATGCTCAATGCAGAGATTGCTGCGGCTTCTGCCAAGAAGCGGTTGGAAAAGCGTAAGTATTTTCCATATATGGATCTTTCAGTGGCCTATACACAGCGTGAAAGTATCGCGGGACGAACCATGCCCGATTTTTTTACTGCTCAGGCAGGATTCAAGATCCCGCTTTGGTTCTGGAGACGGCAGATCAAGCAGGTCAAAGAGTCGGGTTTGCAGATCAACGAAAAAAAGGCCGAACGTGAGAATATGCTGAATGGTATTCATCAAAAACTTTTTGATCTGATGATTTCAATCGATGAAAAAAGGAAACGCATTGAAATTTATGAAGACGGCATTCTTCCTCTGGGAAAACAAAGTCTGGAAGCAGATTTGTCAGCATATACAGTGGACAAAATAGATTTTTTCACGCTGTTGAACAGTCAGAAACAATTGTTTAATGACGAGATGGATTACATAAGATTGATGGCAGATCATGAAATCGCAAAAGCACAACTTGAAGAGGTTGTCGGAGAGCGGTTGTTTTGATCTCTTTTTTGTATCGGTGATAGACAAGATTTCAAATAAAAACTTGGGAGTTTTTTATCATGAACAAAAAAACGATAATTACCTTAATTTCGCTGTTGTTCATTGCGGGTTTCACAATCAGTCTTGCTTTAATTACCGGATGCGGGAAATCGGCTGATCAGACCGGCAATGATATTTCCTACTGGACTTGCGGCATGCATCCCTCGGTCAGATCTGACGAACCGGGGAAGTGTCCGATCTGCAATATGGATCTGATTCCCGTTTATGAAAAAAATCAGGGACAGGAAAAGCATCAAGTTGAGGAACCGGCAAGTCATGCCGATCATCAACATCAGGAAGAGATTGACTACTGGACCTGTGCCATGCATCCTTCTGTGAGAGCCGATGGGCCGGGGAAATGCCCGATCTGTCACATGGATCTGATTCCGGTTTATAAAAAGAATCACGAGCCCGTTGAAGAAAAAGGAGCAGGTGCAGCGATTCAGGTTTCACAACGTGCGCGTCAACTGGCAGGAGTGGAAGTGGCAGAGGTCGCCTATCGTCCTCTTCATCGACAGATCCGAACCGTCGGATTAATCACCACCGATGAACGCCGTGTTTCGCGCGTTTCCGCCTGGATTGCGGGGCGGATCGATCGGCTGTATATCGATTTTACCGGACAGAAAATCAACCGCGGCGAGCCGCTGGCATTACTCTACAGTCCGGAGCTAATTTCGACACAACAGGAATATATCCTGGCTCTGGAAGCGCTTGATCAAAGCAGAGAAGCCGGTACTTCCGTTCAAACACAGGAATCCTTAACCGCTTCTTCACGTCAGCGGCTGCTTCTCTGGGGGATTTCCGAAAGTGAAATTCAACGTCTGGAAAAGGAACGCACTGTCCGTGACCATATTGAAATTGTGACGCCTATCGGCGGAACGGTTGTGGAAAAAAGTGTGGTGGAGGGACAGTATGTCAAGGAAGGACAGCATCTGTACACGGTCGCGGATCTCACGCATCTCTGGATGCTGGCAGATCTGTACGAATATGAAATGGGTTGGATCAAAACCGGTCAAAAAGTCACGATGACATCCGCATCATTTCCGGATGAACCATTCGAAGGCAAGATCACCTTTGTCGATCCAGTGCTCCAGTCACAAACCCGCTCTCTCAAAGTTCGCGCAGAGCTCGATAATCCTCAGGGCAGATTAAGACCGGGCATGTTTGTGGATGCCATGATCGATGTTCATCTGGACCCGGAACATTTTCCAAGCCTGGTCAATGCTTTCGATGAGCGCGGCGCTGTCTTGTCTGTTCCTGTCAGTGCAGTTCTCGAGACCGGCCGGCGTCAGGTGGTTTATCAGGAAATCGACGAAGGAAAATATATCGGCCGTCAGGTGACGGTCGGTCCGCGTGCCGGCGACTATTATCCGGTTCTCTCAGGATTGAAAGCGGGCGACAGGGTCGTTGTCCGTGGAAATTTTTTAATCGATTCGCAGAGCCAGCTCACCGGTCTGGAATCGGCTGCCTATGATGCTTCGCTGGGAGAAAAGGAACCGGTTAGTTCCGAACATCAACATTAATGATTTGCTGAGGAGTCAATCATGATTGGCCGTCTCATTGAAAGTGCTTTAAAAAACCGCTGGCTGGTTTTGTTCTTTTATATTCTTATTGTCGGATGGGGAATACTGGCATTGAAGCAAACCCCGATCGATGCGATTCCCAACATTGGTGAAAGTCAGGTGGTTGTCTATGCGGAATGGCCCGGACAAAGTCCCAAGGACATGGAAGATCAGGTGACGTATCCTTTGACCATCAATCTGATGGGATTGCCGAGAGTGAAGACAGTGCGAAGCAATTCTTATTTTGGATTTACACTGGTCAATGTCATATTTGAAGATGGTGTGGATTTCTACTGGGCAAGAACCCGGGTTTTGGAGCGGTTGAGTCTGGCCCAGAAATCGCTCCCCGAAGGGGTGCAGCCGGTACTGGGACCGGACGCCACGGCTCTGGGGCAAATCTTCTGGTACACAGTTGAAAACGGCTGGTACTGTCCGGATCATCAGCAAAAGTCGTACGACAAACCGGGACGCTGTCCTGAAGATGGCGAGGAACTGATCCGTTCACACTATGATCTGGGCGAACTGCGCTCTTTCCAGGATTGGACTATCCGTTATCAACTCAATTCGGTACATGGGGTTGCCGAAGTGGCCAGTGTGGGCGGGTACGTGAAACAGTATCAGATCGATGTGGATCCCAACAAACTCCTTGCCTATCATATCAAACTGCACGGTTTGATTCAGGCAGTTCAGAAGAGCAACATCGATGTTGGTGCAAAAGTGTTTGAAGAAAATGGCATGGAATTCGTCATTCGCGGCATCGGATTTGTGAAAAGTATCGAGGATATCGAGAACATTGTCGTCGCAGCGCATCAGGGTGTCCCGGTGTATGTCAAAAATGTGGCCAATGTCACACTGGGTCCCGATTTCAGGAGAGGGGCGCTGGATAAGGAAGGAACAGAAGTGACCGGCGGTGTGGTACATATGCGGTACGGGGAAAATCCGATGCGCGTCATCGAACATGTGAAACAGAAGATCAGGGAACTTGAAGCCGGACTGCCGCCGGGGGTCCGAATCGTTTCATTTTACGACAGAACGGGATTGATTCGGCGTTCTATCAATACATTGACGCAGGCTTTGATCATGGCAACGGTGATTGCGATTGTCGTCATCGTACTGTTCCTCCTTCATTTCTGGGGCAGTGTGGTCATCTCTCTGGTTCTGCCGATCGGCGTATTGATCTCCTTTATTATTATGCGGCAAATCGGTGTCAATGCCAATATCATGTCTTTAGGCGGGATTGTCCTTGCCATCGGCGTCATGGTCGATTCCGGGATTGTGATGACCGAAAATATCTATCGTCATCTCACCGAAGCAGTTCATGAAAAAGGGAAGAAGCTGACCAGAGAAGAACGGCTTCGTGCGTGTATCGCAGGTGCGAAAGAAGTCGGCAGGCCGGTGCTGTTTGCACTTCTCACAACCATCGTATCGTTCATTCCCGTATTTGCACTCTCCGGTAAATCGGGCCGGCTTTTTCATCCATTGGCCTTTACCAAAACATTTGCCATGGCCGGAGCGGCATTGATTGCATTGACACTGCTTCCCGCATTGGGATATTTTTTATTAAGGGGCAAGTTAAAGTCCATTGAACAAAATCCCGTTTCACTTTTTCTTAAGCGGATTTATCAGCCTGCCCTTCTGTGGAATCTGAAGCATAAATGGGTTTCCGTGGCTGTTGCACTTTTTCTTCTCGTTGCGGGAATCGTGATTTTCCCTCACGTGAAAAGTGAATTCATGCCGCCTTTGAATGAAGGGGATCTGTTATTCATGCCGGTGCTGCTCCCTGGTGCGTCCCTCACACAGGTGATGGAGGTCATGCAAAAGCAGGATGTCATTATCAAAAATGCATTTCCCGATGAAGTGGAGCGTGTCGTGGGCAAACTCGGCCGTGTTGAGTCTGCCCTGGATCCAGCACCCGTGGTTATGATCGAAACCATTATCGGATTAAAACCGAAGAAGATGTGGCGAAAGGGAATGACCCGTGATCGGTTGATCGATGAGATCAAAGAAGCAACGCGGATGCCGGGGGTCAGTCCGATCATGACCCAGCCGATCCAGAACCGGATTGATATGCTGGCAACCGGTATTCAGACGCCCATCGGAGTGAAGATATTCGGGGAAGATCTCTCCAAAATTGTGAAGATCGGACTGGAAGTTGAGAAGGTGCTCAGCACCCTGCCAGGGGCCGTGGGACCGTATGCGGAGCGGGCGGACAAACGCCCCTATTTTGAAATCGAGATCGACCGTCAGGCAGCCGCCCGGTACGGTGTTCAGGTCGGGGATATCCAGCATGTTATCATGACGGCGATTGGCGGAATGAATATCAGTACGGCCATCGAGGGAAGGGAGCGGATTCCCATCCGCGTACGGTACATGCGTGAGTTGCGGGACAACCCGGAGGCCATGGAACGCATATTTATTCCGACACCTTCGGGGGCCCAGATTCCGTTGAAACAATTGGCAAGATTGAAACGGACCACCGGGCCTGCAGTGATCGGAAGTGAAAACGGGATGAAATATGGACGGGTTTTTGTGAGTGTCGATCAAAAAGTGATCGGTCTGGTGGATTTTGTGAAACAAGCACAAGAGAAAGTCCGTGAGGAAATTATCGATCAAGGCAAGCTGCCACCGGGCTATTTTATTACCTGGAGCGGACAGTACGAATCCGAAATCGAAGCCAGGAATAGGCTCCAAATCGCTTTGCCGGTGGCTCTGGCAATCATTCTGCTGCTGCTTTATATGGCTTTCAAATCCCTGCCTTCCCTTCTTGTCGTTGCTACCGGGATTCCGGTTTCTTTGATGGGCGGTCTGATTTTACTCTATGCGTTTGGTTTTCACATGAGTGTGGCCGTATGGGTCGGATTCATTGCTCTGTTTGGCGTGGCAACCGACAATGCGGTGGTCCTCATTTCGGCCATGGATGATCTTTTCAGTGCACAGAAGAAATCGTCTATTGATCAAATTCGAAAAACGGTTTTGCAAGCAGGGTTGATGCGGGTGCGGCCGATCATGATGACCACGTCCACCACGATTCTGGCTTTGATTCCGGTGATGCTTTTGACCGGTGCCGGTTCGGAAATCATGAAACCGATGTCTTCTCCCATTATTGGTGGTCTGGTGACCGCAACCCTTTCCAATCTTTTTTTAGTACCGGTGTTGTATTCATGGATTAAAGAAAGAAGATTGATGAGAGAAAAGTAAAATGAGATAGGGGGACAAACAAAATATTATTTATCGTTCTGTTCTTGATAAATAGAGTGAGGTTTACTATATTATCAGAACTTGTAGTATTTAATAAAAGTTATCAAAATAGAATTATCGCACTGATCGATCAATTTTGAGGTTGAATTTGAAACGAATTTATATGGATTATGCGGCTACGACGCCGGTGGATCCCAGGGTCCTCGAGGCCATGATTCCTTTCTTTAAAGAAAAATTTGGGAATCCCTCATCCATCCACAGTTACGGTCAGGAATCTCTAGAGAGTGTCGATGGGGCGAGACAATCGGTTGCCGATTTGTTAGGCGCTGATCCATCAGAAATTGTTTTTACGGGCAGTGGTACCGAAGCGGACAACATGGCCATTCAGGGCGTTTGCCGTGCGCTTCAGAATCGAGGCAATCACATCATCACCACTTCCATCGAACATCATGCCGTACTCCGATGCTACGAATTCATGGCATCTCAGGGATTTAAGGTTACTACTGTTTCTGTCAATAAAGATGGGATTGTCGATCCTTCAGATATCCAAAAGAGCATCAAAAAGGAAACCATTCTTATCTCTGTCATGCATGCCAATAATGAGATCGGCACGATCCAGCCGATTGCAGAGATCGGTAAAATCGCTCATAAACACGGGGTTCTTTTTCACACCGATGCCGTACAAAGTTACGGGCACATTCCCATCGATGTCGATGCAATGTCCATCGATCTGCTATCCCTTTCGGCCCACAAACTCTATGGACCCAAAGGGGTGGGAGCACTTTATATACGAAAAGGGACCCCGATTGTCTCCTTGATTTATGGGGGTGAACAGGAACAGGGGAGGAGAAGCTCTACGCACAATGTGCCCGGAATTGTCGGATTGGGAGAGGCGTCCCGAATTGCAGGCCAGGAGATGGAACAAGAAATCAAAGATATCACGGCGCTGCGGGATCGATTTTTTCGCCTCATCAAGGAAAGCATTCCGGATGTGCGTCTCAACGGACATCCGACAACCCGGCTCCCCAACAATCTCAATCTTTCCATTGAACATGTCGAAGGGGAAGCTCTGTTGATGAATCTCGATCTGGAAGGGATTGCCGTATCGAGCGGTTCGGCGTGCAGTGCGGGATCGGGCAAACCTTCTCATGTATTGATGGCTCTGGGATTGTCCGAAACCTTGGCAAGAGGGAGTCTGCGTCTCACTTTGGGTCGGTATACGACCGGCGAGGAAATCGAACAAGCGGCCGCTGTGCTTGCCCGGATTGTTCAGAAGCTTCGGGATTTATCCCCATTCGGCAAGGCGGGATCATGAATCAAAATCAACTGATCGGGGAAATCAAAAAACTCAAAGCCGAGAAACAGGCAGTGTTGCTCGTTCACAATTATCAGATCGGGGAAATCCAGGAACTAGCCGATTTTTTAGGGGATTCCCTTGGTTTGTCGCGAAAGGCGGCGCAGGTTGAAAATCCACTGATCGTCTTTTGCGGCGTCCGCTTCATGGCCGAAACCGCGAAGATCCTTTCCCCGGAAAAGACCGTTCTGCTTCCCCGTCTGGATGCCGGCTGCCCCATGGCAGAAATGGTTGATGTGGAAGGGCTCAGAGCGTTAAAAAAAGAACATCCCGATGCGCTGGTGGTGACTTATGTCAATTCCACGGCCGAGGTGAAAGCCGAATCGGATGTGTGCTGCACCTCTGCTAATGCGGTTCAGGTGGTCCAGAATGTCGAAGCCGATGAGATCATTTTTGCGCCAGACCGGAATCTGGCGGTGTATGTGCAGCGGTTTACAAACAAAAAGATCATGCCCTGGGACGGATACTGTTACGTGCATGATCAGTTTACAGTGGACGAGGTGGTTCAATCCAAAAAAGCCCATCCCGATGCACTGGTCATGGTTCATCCCGAATGTTCGCCCGAGGTCATCGATGCGGCAGACGAGGTACAGTCGACCAGCGGCATGGTCCGCGTGGCCCGGGAGTCTCCGGTAAAAACCTTTCTCATCGGCACGGAGGAGGGTCTTCTCCATCGATTGAGAAGGGAAAATCCGGAAAAGACCTTTTATTCCATCGGCAGTGCCAAGATGTGCAGGGGAATGAAGGTCACGCGGCTTGAAGATCTGTATCAATCTTTGTTAAAATCCCAGTACCCTATCGAAGTGGATGAATCGGTGGTGCAACGGGCCCGTCAGGCGCTGGAGAGAATGTTGCAGTATGTCTGAACGCCGTGTGGTAGTCGCCATGAGCGGCGGCGTGGATTCTTCGGTGGCTGCTGCGCTGCTTATTGAGAAAGGATATGAAGTTATCGGGTTGACCATGCAGCTTTGGGAAGAAGGAAGCGGCTGCTGTTCTTTGAAAGATGTGACCGACGCGAGAAAGGTCGCGCGTATTCTCAATATTCCGCATTATGTTGTTTCTCTGAAAAAAGTATTCGAGCAGAATGTGGTCGATTATTTTATTTCTGAATATCAAAAAGGACGGACGCCGAATCCCTGTGCGGTCTGCAATCCGAAAATCAAATTCGGTGTGCTCATGGAGAAGGCAAAATCATTGGGAGCGGAATGGCTGGCCACAGGTCATTATGCCAAAATCAAATACGATTCGCGCCGTCAAAGATACAACCTGATCCGGGGAAAAGAACGGGGAAAAGATCAATCCTATTTCTTATCCAGACTTTCCCAGGATGCCTTAAGCCGGGCGTTTTTCCCGGTGGGACGTTATTCGAAAGCCAAAATTCGAAGCCTGGCCCGGCATTTTGGACTTCCCGTGGCCGGGAAAAAAGAGAGCCAGGAGGTCTGTTTTATCCCGGACGGCGATGTGGCCGGGTTCATTCAAAAGAGTGAAGGAGAAACGTTACCCTCGGGCCCGATCAAAAATCAAAAGGGGGAGATCATCGGCGAACACAATGGTGTGATTGGATATACCATCGGACAGCGAAAAGGATTGGGAATCGCGGCGGGGAAACGGCGCTACGTCACGAAAATCGATCCGGACAGCAATACAGTCACCATCGGCGATGACGATGCGCTCTATCACGACCGCTTCGAAGCCGTGGATCCAAACTGGATTTCGGTCTCAGGATTAAAGGAATTCTTTCGAGCCAAAGTGAAAATACGATACAAACACGCCGCGGCCTGGGCCGAAGTGATTCCACTATCCGAGGGAAGATTGGAAATCAGATTCAAGCGGGCCCAGCGGGCAATTACACCGGGACAGCTGGCCGTTTTTTATTACCGGGACCGGGTGATCGGTTCGGCGTGGATCGACCAAGTCTTGGATTAGCAAATAAAACTATTCCTACGTGAAAAGACGAGGAGATGGATTTATGACGAAAAGTATTTCCGAAATAAACGAGAAGATCAAAAAAGGCAAAGCCGTGGTGTTGACTGCCGAAGAGATGATCAGTTATGTCAAAAACAACGGCACACAAAAGGCTGCGCAGGAGGTCGATGTGGTAACCACGGGTACTTTCGGACCGATGTGTTCGAGCGGCATGATCATCAACATCGGACACGCCAAACCTCGCATCAAGCTGAGCGGCACGGCCTATCTCAACGAAGTGGCGGCGTACTGCGGTTTGGCCGCAGCCGACATTTTTTTGGGCTGCACGAGTCTTCCCGATGAAGATCCGAGAAACCGGGTTCATCCGGGCAAGTTTTTATACGGAGGTGGCCACGTGATTCAGGAATTTGTGGCCGGTCGGGATATTAAATTGTCGGCGACCGCTTACGGCACGGACTGCTATCCGAGAAAAAAACTGGAGGGCTGGATTAACATTAAAGATGTCAACGAAGCAGTGCTCTTCAATCCGAGAAACAGTTATCAGAATTACAATGTGGCTGTTAATTCCTCGAATAAGACGATCTACACCTATCTGGGGATGCTGAAACCGAAATTTGGAAACGCCCATTACTGCAGTGCCGGTCAGCTTTCGCCGCTATTGAACGATCCGGTCTACCGCACCATCGGCATCGGTACACGTATTTTCTTAGGAGGCGGCATCGGGTATGTGGCCTGGTATGGAACACAACACAATCCCACTGCCGGGAGGAAACCCAATAATGTTCCGGCGAGCGGTGCGGGCACGCTGGCCGTGATCGGCAATTTGAAGCAGATGGGACCGAAATGGCTCGTCGGGGTGAGTATGCAGGGCTACGGCGTCAGTCTTTCCGTCGGCATCGGCGTGCCAATTCCAATTTTAGATGAGGAGATGGCTTCGTATACAGCCGTCGAGGATAAAGAAATCTATGCGCCGGTGATCGATTACAGCGATGCGTATCCACAGAGGAAACCGGATAGTGTGGCCGAGGTTTCGTACGCCGAACTGAAAAGCGGAACGATCAAAATTCATGGAAAAAAGGTGCCGACGGCTTCTCTGTCGAGTTATCCGAAAGCACTGGAAATTGCAGGAATTTTGAAAGAGTGGATTCAGAAGAAGCGGTTTTATCTCACGGAACCGGTCAGCCCGATACCGGGCCCGGAGTCCGGAATGAAATTCAAACCATTGAAAATCAAGTCTATTCAATAAATCGGACGAAAGGAACAGGAAATGATTTCCAAACGGATCGTTTTAAAATTCCCACATCGACTGGTGGAACAGCCGATTGTTTACAATCTGGTCAAGAAATACAACCTCGAATTCAGTATTTTAAAAGCTTCCGTAACACCACGCGAAGAGGGTCTGCTTGTTCTGGGACTCAAAGGAACAGACCGGGATTTTCAGAAGGGGGTGGAGTATCTCACCAAAATAGGAGTGCATGTTCAGCCCCTGAGTCAGGATGTGATCCGGAACGAATCGAAATGTACGCATTGCGGGGTGTGCGTCACCATCTGTCCTGCAGAGGCACTCGTTCTGGATCCGGTGACGCGGGAAGTCCATTTTCACGATGATAAATGCATTGCCTGCGAGCTTTGCGTTCCGGCCTGTCCGCCGAAGGCCATGGAAGTCCATTTTTAATCCTGCCGGCTGGGGACGAACCGTATTTCATTCCCCATCACTTGTTTCGAGGCGGTTGATTTGGTAAAAAGCAGAAAGAGATTGGAGATACCATCCCAGAGGAGGTTTTTTGATGATTCGTTCGATGCACATGGGTTTGATAATTATCGCTCTCTGTTTTATCTTCATTCAATGTCAGAAAAACAGAGGTTTCGATGAGAGGGTAAAGACGGTTGAAACGATCCAATGGACAAACGATTTGGCGGATGGATTCCAACGGGCAGAAGAGAAAAACAAAGCCCTCATGGTTGAATTCACCGCCGATTGGTGTCCGCACTGCCGGATGATGGAGGATTCCGTTTTCTCTCGACCGGAAGTGATTCGAAAAGCCGGTCAATTCGTTCCGGTTCGGATCGATGTGGATAAACAGCCGGAGATTGCAAATCAATATCAGGCCAATGCCCGAAAGTATGGGGGCAGCGGTATTCCCAATGTGCTCTTTATGAATTCCGACGGTGAGAAATTGATGCACGTTGTCGGATATTTGAATGAACGGGAATTTTTAGCCCGGATAGATTCGGTTTTGGTCATCCACCAAATTCATGAAAAGCGTTAAATATATATTTCGATAGCCATTTCTTTATGCGAATTGATGAGTATCTTATTTATGGGGAAAAAGAACAGACGTTTGTATCATGATCTCGCTTGGCTGTTTCCAATCATCAGTCCGCCCGAGGATTATATCGAAGAAACAAAATTCTATTTTCAGTGGATCAGGCAAGTTTCAAAAATTCCTGTCAAAACGCTTCTTCATCTGGGATGCGGCGCGGGCCATAATGATTTTTCTTTAAAAAAATATTTTGACATTACAGGCATTGATCTCAGTTCCTTTATGCTGAAATTGGCGAGGGGATTCAATCCCGAAGTGAACTATCGGCAAGGCGATATGCGTAATCTACGTCTCGGTACACAATTTGATGCTGTGGCCTGTTTTGATGCAATTGATTATTTGGTGAACGAAAAAGAGATCCAGTCCGTCATGATGACGGCCTGGCACCATCTGAAACCGGGAGGCGTCTTTTTTACACTGGTCGAGCAGTTGCGAGAGAAATTTGTACAAAATAAAACGGTTTGTACGACGCATCAAAAAGACAAAATCGACGTTGCATTTATTGAAAATTATTATGATCCCGATCCCGATGATACAGCTTTTGAAGCGGTCATGGTTTACATGATCCGGGAAAACGGAAGGCTCACCGTCGAGACCGACCATCATCTCTGCGGTCTATTTGACGAAAATACCTGGAATGTTCTTTTTGAAGAGATGGGTTTTGAAACTGTCCGGAAAGAATTGATCCTGCCCGATCATCCGGAGGAAATCTATCCTGTGTTTATTGGAATCAAACCGCTGACGGCTTGATTCCTTTTCTGATTGGACAATGAAAAAAGTAATCGGTATCGTAGGAAGTCCCCGAAAAAACGGCAACACCCATCTGCTTGTCTCGAAAGTTCTTGAGGGCGCCCGTGAATCAGGAGCATCCATAGAATGTCTTCTTTTGCGGGATCTCAATATCAAAGAGTGCGACGGGTGTCATGTCTGCTGGCAGGGAAAGGAATGCAGTAAACAGGATGATATGAATTGGATCTATCCGAAATTGGCCGAAAGCGATGTGCTCGTTTTTGGAACGCCCGTTTACTGGTACGCTCCCACGGCTTTGATGAAAGGATTCGTCGACCGTTTTGTTTATTTTAACTGCCCTGAAAACCGCGGAAAAATCCAGGGCAAATCCGCAATGGTTGTGATTCCTTTTGAGGAAACAAATCCCGACACCGCCGCTCCGCTGGAACACTTTTTTGAAAAATGTTTTCAATATCTTGAAATGAATTTTTTGGACAGATTGATTGTTCCGGGTGTCACGGAAAAGGGGGAAGTGTTCAATCACACGAGATTTATGAAAGAAGCTTTTGAAATCGGGAAGAATTTGACAAGATCATTTTCAGATAAGGGATGATGCAATGCGTATTGCTTTGATCAATACCAACCGCATCCAGCCGCCGATTGCTCCGATTGGCCTGGAGTATCTTGCCGAAACACTGCATCATGAAGATCATGAAGTGGATATCCTCGATCTTTGCTGGGAAGAGAGCGTGGACAATGGCATTACCCAATTTTTCAATCAGAAGAGTTACGATATTGTCGGACTTACATTACGGAATACGGATGACTGCGCTTATGCCAGCCGTCAGTCTTTTATCAACGAGTTTTCTGAGATCGTCCGAAAAGTGAAAAAAGCGACCGATGCATTGATCGTTGCCGGAGGCGTCGGGTTTTCGACGATGCCGGAGACGATTCTCGAATACTGCGGTGTGGGTGTTGGAATTTGGGGAGAGGGGGAATATGTTTTCCCTCAATTAGCGAATCGGATCGAGAAAAAAATGGGATGGGAAAGTCTTCATAATCTAATTTACAAGAAAGAAGGCCAAATCCACCGCACATCGACATTTTTTATGTCGCTCGACACGCTGCCGCCCATGGAACGTCAGTGGCTCGATAACCAGAGATATTTCAATACAGGCGGGCAGGCGGGCATCGAGACCAAGCGGGGATGCTCCCGTAACTGTATTTAC
>CAZIAH010000029.1:0-35690 GCA_964537715.1 uncultured bacterium
ATTTGGATAAGTTTCAAAAAATCATACTTTTACCAGCACAGAATACTGGGAAAACAGTAAAACTTCTGATGGTTCTGGGCCCTGGCGCGGATCATCCCACATTGCTGCCGCATTTCCAGGGACGTTATTTAAAAGGATTTCTGATCCGGGTTCTTTAGAATTCGGGCAGTGACAACCGTCAGAATTTTATTTGTCCGATTCACGACGTTTTCCTTGACATTGGCTCGATTTTCCTATATTTTTAATCTATCCATTTTTAGAAAGTATAAACGGCCATTTCGGAGTATCGGGATGACGATCACTCGGCCAAAAACAAACAGGAAGTTGCAGATATTTTGAATATCCAAAACAAATCCGGTCTTGATCGACTTATCGTACCTGGCATTTTCTTTATTCTTTTTTATCTCTACTTCTGGCTTTGGATTCAGCCTGTTCTTTTCTATCAAAGCCAGCAGCCGGTTTTTTTCTTCGGTTCCCGTTTCTTCGATGGATTCCTGAATTACCCGGGGGGGGTGGCGGAATACGCCGGTGCGTTCCTGTCCCAGCTCTTTTATTTTTCCTGGGCCGGTGCGCTTCTGATTACCTTTTTCGCGTGGCTTCTCTATTTCGAAACCAGGGTGCTCATCAAACAGATAGGCGGCGCGAATGATATCCGCATCGTTCATTTCATTCCTTCCATGATGCTGCTCTCCATGCACAGCCGGTATCACCACGCCCTGGCCATGACTCTCGGATTGGTTCTCATGCTCGGCTTTCTGATTCTGTACATTCGGATGTCGAGAGCCCGGCCTTTGTTCAGCTTGATCTCTTATTTGATCCTGGCGGTAATGGTTCATTATCTCACCGGAGGCCATTTCCTGTTCTTTGCCCTGCTCTGCGCTCTGATCGAATCGATTATGCACCGCCGTCATCTGCTCGCGGTGATCTATCTTCTTTCTGCTCCGATTTTGCCTTATATCGGCTATACAGCAATTTACATTACCAATCTCAGGGATGCTTATTTTCATCTGCTGCCGTTCGAGCACAAATACCGGTTTTTCATCGGACTGGTTATTCTGTACGGATTTTATCCCATGATGATTGTAACTGTCCTGAAAATTCACTTTGCCTGCCCACTCAAACGCTCCGTTCATTTTCTGTCCGTAATGGGACAAAAAATCAATCTCGTCTATCAAAAAGGGAAAACCGGATTTCAAATCTTGTTCCTGATTCTGATCACCGCCGGCGTTGCATTTTTTTCTTTTGAAAGCGAGAAAAAACCGCTTCTTCAAATCTGTTATTACGCACGTCACCAGATGTGGAATCGTGTATTGGCCGTTGCCCAGAAGAAACCATCGACCCACATTCTGGCCCAGTACCACATCAACCGGGCGCTGTATTATACGGGACGGCTGCCCGAGAATATGCTGGACTATCCCCAGGGCTGGGGAGTGAGCGGTTTGATTTTGCCTTTGGCGTTCATTACGGCACCGCTTCAAAAAAGCGATGTTTATTTCGAACTCGGTTACATGAACGAAGCCCACCGCTGGGCACACGAATCATTGACGATATTGGGGGACACGCCGTGGACGCTGCAGCAGCTTGCGTTGATCAACATTTTCAAAGGAGAGCCAGAGACCGCGCGTAAATATTTTGAACTTCTCAAAAAAAACCCGCTTTTTAAAAAATGGGCGCAGCAGCATGAAGGTTATATTTCCAATGAGGCCCTGCTGATGCAGGATGACCGGCTGCGCCAAATTGGGACCTGGCTAAACCATACTGATTTTTTAAGCCGGGCGAACACTCCTCTTGAAGATCTCGAATTTCTTCTCGAAAACAATCCTTCGAACAAAATGGCATTCGAATATCTGATGGCGGGCTATTTGCTGACGGGGCAGATCTCCAAATTGGGTAAACAGATGCACCGTCTGAAAGAATTTGGTTATCCGGAAATTCCGAGACTTTACGAAGAAGCCCTTTTTCTCTATCTGATTGGAACAAATCCGGAAACGCTCAAGGAAAAAGCCCACCAGTTCCACAGAAAGACGTGGATCCGCTTTCAGGATCTTCAGAAGATTCTTGCCGGCTTGAAGCAGGACAGGAAGGCTGCACTCGAGCAGTTAAAAAAATCGTACGGGAACAGTTACTGGTTCTATGCCTTAAATAAGAATTTAAAACTCCAATAACACGATTTCGGAGAATTTAGAATGACAGCCTTTGACAGATATAAATGTTTGTTTTACATTGGATGGATTACGCTCCTGCCGGTATGGAGTGTGCAGGCACGCACACCTTTCAATACAGACAAATGTCAGAAAGCCGCTCGGCAGGCAAACATCGACCCTGACTATTCCAGCACGGTCATCCCCCCCAACATCGCACCGTTGAACTTTGTGGTAAAAGAACCAGGAACGTGGTACTACGTTGAAATCTTTTCTTCGGAGGGGGAAAAAATCGAAATTTCGAGCAAACAGTCCTCTATCGTCATTCCCATGAAATCCTGGAAAAAACTGCTGCAGGCCAATCCCGGTGGAAAAATTCGCTTCGCTATTTATGTGAAAGACAGCCAAAGTCACTGGCTTCAATTCGACCCGATTATCAACCGGATCGCAAAAGAGGAAATCGACCCTTATGTGGTTTACCGTCTGCTCCAGCCGATGTATTACTATTTCAGCAAAATGGGACTGTATCAGCGAAATCTGGAAAATTACCAGGAGAAGCCTCTCTTTCTCAACCGGGTCTCACCCAAGAGCTGCATGAACTGCCATGTTTTTTGTAACAACGATCCGGAGAAAATGATGTTTCACGTCAGGGGCGCCGATGCAGGCATGATGCTAATGAATTCAGGCCAAATTCTCAAAATCAACACACAGACCGAATTCAATCCTTCCGCGGCCGTGTATCCTGCCTGGCATCCAAGCGGAAAATTATTGGCGTTCTCAATCAACAAATTGAGGCAGTTTTTTCACGCGGTCGGAAACAGTTACGAAGTGGTCGATTACACCTCGGATCTGATTCTTTATCTCATCGACTCCAATACCATTACGACCTGTCCGGCCATTTCCAGTCCGAACAGACTGGAAACGTTTCCGTCATGGTCCCCGGACGGCGCTTTTCTCTATTTTTCAAGCGCGCCCACATTTAAATCTTACACCGATTACAAAAAGATACGCTACGATCTGGTCCGGATCGGTTATGACCAGAAAACCGGAGCATGGGGCAAACCGGAAACGCTTCTCCGCTCTTCCAAAACGGGGTTGAGTATGTTATTCGGCAGAGTCTCTCCGGACGGCCAATATCTACTCTTCTGCGGCGCAGATCACGGAAATTTCCCAACGTATTTGGAGAGCTGCGATCTCTATCTGATGGATTTGAAAACGAAGCAATACCATTCACTTAAAAGTGTGAACAGCGATCGTTGCGACAGCTACCATTCCTGGTCAAGCGACAGCAGGTGGTTTGTGTTCTCGAGCAAGCGACAGGACCATATGTGTGCGCTTCTCTATTTTAGTTACGTGGATGAAAAAGGCAATGCGCATAAACCGTTCCTTCTGCCTCAAAAAGATCCAACTTACTACACCACCTTTCTTAGAACCTACAACCTGCCGGAGTTAATTAAGGCACCAGTGCCAATCCGATCGGAGAAAATAACAAGAGCGGTATTGAACAACCACAATGTATTGAATGCAACCCTCGATCCGGGAGTCGTCATTCCGGATCGGTCTGGCGAGAAAAAAGCGCCTGGACAATCTGTGCCCCAATAAACGAAATGGAACAAAATCCTCCAGCAAAAAAGATCGATCAGAACAATCATTCTTCGTTCTCTCTACCCTGCTGATATAAAAACGCTTGACATTTAATTTGTATTATACTATATTTGTATTATACAATTAATAGATCATACAAATAATTATGCGTTTTTATATATGACAAATAAACGACACAGTGTCTTTGCCATTCACATGGGCCGATTAATCCAAAAAATCATGGCTATCGACCGCTCCAATAAACTGCATTTCGGTGTCACACTGACGCAGGCCTATGTAATCGGCATACTCTACGCGAAGCAAACCATGAGCATGAATGAGCTGAGTCAAGAACTCGGTGTAGCCATCAGCACGCTCACCCGTATCGTGGATGTACTGGTCCGGAACAATTGGGTCGCTCGAAAAGCGAGCGAACAGGACCGAAGAAAAGTTTGCGTCGAATTAACTGAAAATGGAAAAAATCTGGCCAAAAAACTGAATGTTTATACAGAAAAGTTCTGGGCGAATGTGTTGCGGGCTGTTCCGGATCAACATATGAGTGCATTGTTCGAAAACATCAAACTCCTCAATAAAGCCTTGGATCAGAGTGATTGCCAATGCACATTGAGGAACTTATCCGAATAGCTAATCAGGAGCATGATTATGGATTCTTCAAAATTGAAAAGATTTTCCCTGCTTGTGTTGTTTGCATTTATCGGATGGCTTTTCTGTGGCGCTATAATGGGTATTGGCCCGACAATCACATCTATGCAGGTCACATTGATCATTCATGCCATCGGGGGACCGCTCGGTTTTATGTTGCTCTCTGTGATTTATTATAAAAAATATCCCAGTGTATCTCCATGGAAAACGGCACTGACATTTTTTCTTTTTGTCTTCCTCATGGATCTATTGATCGTTGCACCTTTCATCGAAAAAAGTTATGTCATGTTTCAAAGTTTTCTGGGAACGTGGCTTCCCTTCATTTTAATTTTTTTCACCACGTATCTCACAGGCCGAATCATGTTAAAAAAAGAATAACAGGAGTATCTGCTTATGATTCGTCATACATACTTTGCCAGACTGAATGATGACACATCCATCTGGATTAGACATCTGAGATCGAGCGATAAAACATGCTTGAAAACAGAATTTGAAAATATGTCCGAAAAATCCCGTTACTTCCGGTTCATGTCCTGGCAGAAAACACTTTCACCCTCCCTGTTAAAACATCTAACAGAAATCGATAACATCAATCATGTGGCCCTGTGTGCCGGAACACTTTGTGTCGAGGGCCGCAAAGGCGTAGGCATTGCCCGGTATATAAGATGTAAAGACAATCCTGCTATCGCAGAAGCAGCCATTACCGTTGTGGATGCCTACCAACATTGCGGTGCAGGAAGCATTTTGCTTCAGGTATTGTCACAAATTGCCTGGAACAATGGCATCCGCATTTTTCAAGGATACATCCTGCCTGAGAATCAAAAAATGATTAACTTTGTTCGAAGATACCAGGCCCGGATCCAACTGGAAGAGGGCCCTTTGTATCGGGTCGATCTGGATATACCAATCATTCTTAAAAATAACTATCGAATGGATATATTGAGGTGTAACACAACACACAGAAAAGAAGCGATTGGATTAAAATCTGCCTCCAAACCCACCCCATTTCCCATGGAGCGAATATGAACCAGGATCAAGAATTTCAAAAATTGTGGGAAGAAAAATTCAAGATCCATTCCTACGAAATCGATATCAAAGGAAACGCTACCCTTCCTGTGCTCTGCAAACTCATGCAGGAATCGGCTTCGAACCATGCCGAACATCTCCAAGTCGGATATGATTTTTTAAAGGAACAAAATCTCATCTGGGTCATTTCACGGCAATTGATACACATCTATTCCTATCCAAGATGGGGAGATACCATTACTGTACACACGTGGCCTTCGGGAAAAGGACGCATGTACTGGCAGCGAGATTTTAAAATTTTGAATCAGCAAAATGCTGTAATCGGCGTGGCGACTACGATCTGGTTCACTGTGGATCTGGAGACGCGAAAACCCAGAAAGACCGAAGATTTTTTCACGCTCGATGTCGAAGATGCAGAACAGGTGTTCCCCTACAAATTGGAAAAGCTGAATGATATTGAGAAAAGCGATTTCTCAAAAACATCCGAAGTTTCCTATTTCGATTTGGACATCCATGCTCACGTGAATAATGTGAGATATATTGAGTGGATCCTCGAGAGTTTCTCGTACGACTTTCAGAAAGGATACAGTCTCAAGGAAATCGAAATCAATTTCTTGTCCGAAGCACGGGTCGGTGAGGGTGTGACGGTCTGCTGTGAAGAAAAAGGGGAATTGACTTTCCTGCATAACATCGTAAACAACCGGAATGGCAGGGAACTCTGCAGGGCAAAAACAAAGTGGGATTATAATTAATACCGCCGAATAATAAACAGCTTACCGAATAAATTGAAAAATCCATTTTCTTTTAAGAAAACTCATTTTGATTAAATTGTCCAATTGTATGAGCAGTATCGTCGTAAACAACAGAACGATTCCGATCTGGAGAATGATACTGTGGCTGAATTTGTGGAGATATTGGACTACAAATGGATCGAGCAGGGACAACAACTTAATAACAAACTCCAATCCAAAAGGAAGAGTAAACGCAGCCAGTGTGATGCAAAGCCACGAAAACTTGATATCCCTGGAGAATTGAGTTTTCTTTGCGGCTTCGATGTGAATCCGCTCCATGACTTTTTCGGTAAAATCTTTTTCCGGAATTTTTAAAAGACTTTTTTCCATAATTTTTTTCGTTTCATTCTCTGTCATTCGAAACTCCCTGACTAAAGCAAAGCAAGCGCTTCCTCCTGCATCTCTTTCACCAAAATCGAATAAAAACGTTTTCTGGCCCGGTGCAGCGTGGTTTTTATATTGGATACATTCAAACCTGTCATCTTGCGAATTTCTTCGACACTGTTTTCATTAAGATAGAAAAGACGCATGAGCAAGCTCTCCTGTGAGGAAAGCCTGCTCAATGTGTCGTTGATGATTCGTTTTTGATCCTCATTCTGCAGATTGGATACAGCCTGGTTGACATCCGCGATATCCGTCTCAATAAAATCTTCGGCATTCAGACTGAACGTGGTTATTTTTTTCTTTCTAAGCCTGATACGCGTTTCATTTACCACGATGGTGTAAAACCAGGTCGAGAACTTGGATTCCTGCCTGAATTGACCAAGCTTCTTGAATGCCTTGATAAAGGCATCCTGAACGATCTCTTCGGATAGAGATGTATCCTTGGTCATGCTCATCGATATGGAGAAGGCCATATCTTTGTACCGATCTACAAAATATCGGAATGCATCGATATCGCCTTCGAGAACGTTTTGGATGATCTTATTTTCCATCCGCCTCTTTTTTGAAATACTTGGCAGAAATGGGATAATAGAAAATCAGACTCAATCCGCCAAATAACAATATCATGGAAAAGTAAGCCACCACGCCATTGATGGCTGTTGTTACGGTCAAAATATAAGCCACAAGCAAACCCACTGCAAGACCGAGCAAAAACATCCCGTTCTTCAGCATGGCATGGCCATTCGGTTTTTTATAGAATTTGGACAGATCTGCGCCCTTTTCGATAAGAGCGATCCTCTCCTTATTCCGTGCTCTGAAATAAAAATAGATAGACAACACGATCATTGCAAAGAACGAGATAGAAATGAGTATTCCAGCAGTAACCCCTGCGATTGGAACTGCATCTGCCATTGTAATTTCCTCCTATGATTTAAAATGTTTTCCTGCTTGCTCTACTTAATAGGATACCAGAATCAGAGGAAAGGTTACAATACAAATATACATAATGATAAAAAAACAAAGATGATTAACCATGCTTTTTATATTTCATTATACATTATGTCTTTAAATGCTGTTATTTCATCTGTCTTTTCAAAGATTTATTATAGAATGCATAGATACCAATCACAATGAAACAAAATAAGGGTAACAAATAGGATAAGTTGACACCGACCTGATCAATCAGCGCTCCCTGAAGCGGAGTGATCAAAGCGCCTCCTAATATAGCCATTATTAATCCGGATGAACCGACTTTCGTTTCTTCGACATCCAATCCTTCGCTACCCATACCGAAAATCGTCGGGAACATCAGCGACATAAATGCAGAGATTCCGATTAAAGAATAAACACCAACGATTCCGCCGATAAATATGACGCTGAGTGAAAGTAATCCGGCCATGATTGATGCAGCAAGAAGGAGGGAATGATCCTTAAATCGTTTCATTAATGCTGTAAATACCCACCTTGATGCTCCAAACAAAATTAATGCCCCGGTATGATAGCGCAAGGCAACCTCCGGAGTCACATGCAAATGTTCAGGAATATAAAAATTGGTATAGGTCCATACTGTAATTTGCGCTCCGACATAGAAGAACTGTGCGATGACCGAAAAAACATAGTTTCTGTTTTTGAACAACTTGCCGAATGTCCTGAAAATATGAACGTTATCGTGGGTATCTGACATTTTCGGCATTTTGGTCAAAGCAATTAAAATCCAGACAATCACTAACATAACTGCTACTGATAAATAAGGGAAAATTACAATATTCAATGTTTCATTGACCTGTTCAGGAGCAATGGAAATATTTCCTTCTCCATCCAGAGGTATGCGCGCCATAATGAGGATCTGGCATAACAGAATTCCAATTACAGAACCGATAGGATTAAACGACTGCGCAAAATTCAACCGCTGGGTAGCCGTTTCCTTGGGTCCTAACACCAGAATATAAGGATTTGCATTGGTTTCCAGAATTCCCAGACCGCAAGCCAGGACATAGTAGGAAATACAGAAAAATATAAATTGCTGCAACAAAGTCGAAGGATACAAAAGAAAACAACCTGCGGCATAAAGTCCCAGACCGACCAATACTCCCGTCTTGTAGGAGAACTTTCTTGAAATGATTGCCCCTGGAATTGCCATAGTGAAATATCCAAAATAGAATGCAAACTGGATTAAGGAAGCCTGGAAAGTACTTAGCTCGCCAAAAACAGCTTTAAAAACCCTCACTAATGGATCCGTTATATTATTAGCAATTCCCCACCACATAAAACAACTTGCAAGGAGTATAAAAGCAAGTATGTATTTCTTTTCGAGTAGTGCAGTTTTTTGAGTTGTGTTTTTCATAGAGTTCTCTTCCAGTTAGAATTAAAATGTGTTGTAACCCTGACTGTAAATATAATAGTTTAATTTATTAGATTCTATTTGTCTGCCTAACATTCATATCAGATGCCCGGCTCCCCGCTTAAAATGTTTAATAACAATTTACTCACTGGTTGATAAATCATAGACTCAATACATCGACGGATAAACCGGTCAGTTTAAAATCGATTGGATCTTGTGATACTGCGCATCCCAAACCTCCTGATTCCGTGGTTCAAACTGTTTGATGGGAAATGAATTCCAGATTAGCCGACGTCCTTCCCGAATCGAATGGATCACATTCTTGCTGATAGCCTGTATAATCACGTTTCCCAGAGCAGTCGCTTCCACGGGTCCGGCAATCACACGTCGGCCAGTCGCATTGGCTGTGAACTGGTTGAGCAATTGGTTTTGGGAACCCCCGCCCACAATATGAAGTGTTTCGATTTCCCTCCCCTGCATTTCCTCAATCTTATCCAGCACCCACCGGTAGCGGAAAGCCAGACTCTCAAGAATCGTTCTTACGATTTCCCCTTCTGTTTCCGGTATTTTTTGACCGTGTGATCGGCAAAAATCCTGAATGGCCTCCACCATGTTTATTGGATTTAAAAAGGAACGGTCATCCGGATTGATAGTGGATTGAAAGAAAGGAGCCTCTCTTGCAAGTCGCAGCAACTCGTTATAATGATACTTCTTACGATTTCTTTCCCATACCCTGACGCAGCTTTCCAGAAGCCACATCCCCATGACATTCTGAAGAAAACGGATTTTCCGTCCGACTCCTCCTTCATTGGTAAAGTTATATTGAGCCGATGCCTCGGTAATGATAGGCTGATCCAATTCAACACCAATCACAGACCAGGTGCCCGAACTTAAATAGGCCCAGTTTTGCTCCTGGGCAGGAACCGCAGCCACAGCAGATGCTGTATCATGGGCGCTGGTGGCAATCACATCCAGACTACCAAGACCTGTTTCATCGGCAATGTCCGGCAGTAATTGTCCCCGAATCGTACCCGGTTCCTGAATTAGCGGCATAATTTGCTGTGGAATACCGAGTTTCTGGAAAATGGTAGATTCCCACTGTCGGGTTCTCGCATTGAGCAATTGTGATGTGGAAGCAATGGTGTATTCGGCTCCTCTTTGCCCGGTCAGAAAATAATTCATGAGATCCGGGATAAAAAGCAGCTGATCTGCAGACTCCAACACTGGACTTTTGGATTCAATTAGACTCATCAGTTGAAAAATCGTATTGAACTGTAAGAACTGAATCCCGGTTAGCTTATAGATATCCTCCCTGGGCATTTTCTCGAATGTCTTTTCCATCATCCCGTCGGTACGCGGATCCCGATAAGTGATCGGATTGGAAAGCAGCATACCGGTCTGATCAATCAGACCAAAGTCAACCCCCCATGTATCGACACCCAGGCCTGAGATCGGGTTGGTTGACTTTTCGCTGATGATTTTTAATCCTAGTTTGGCTTCGGAAAAAAGTCTTAAAACATCCCAGTAATAGTGGGAACCGATTTTAATCTGCTGATTGGGGAAACGATGCATTTCTTCCAGTTGGATCGTTTTCCCGAGAGTTGCCAGAATGACCCTGCCGCTGCTGGCTCCAAAATCCAGTGCAATAAATTGAGCCGAATTCATCCATCCATCCTCATTTCATACCATAAAGCGGACCATAATTCTGACAGGCACGATAATCGGCTCCTTCCAGATCCTCCGTGCCGAATGCACTCCAGCTGCTTGGTCGGAAAATACGCTCTGATGATACGTTGTGCATATTCACGGGGATGCGCAGCATCGATGCAAGTGTAATCAAGCGGTCGCCAATGTGGCCATAACTGATGGCACCGTGATTGGCACCCCAGTTGGCCATAACCGAATAGACATCCCTGAAAGCCCCCTTGCCGGTCAGAATCGGTACAAACCAGGTCGTAGGCCAGGTGGGACTGGTCCTTCTGTTCAGCTTGTCATGCACATCATCAGGCAGATCCACTGTAAATCCTTCCGCGATCTGCAGAACAGGTCCGAGACCTTTCACCAAATTGATGCGAGACATGGTAACAGGCATATCTCCTCTGGTCAAAAACTGTGTGGAAAAACCGCCCCCTCGGAAATATTCCAATTCTGCCGGACACCATCGGGTACTGCTCAGACATCGATCCACTTCATCCGGTGTGATCTCCCAAAAGGGTTTCATGACCGGCTTGCCTTCCCTGGTCTGCTGACCCGTGCCGTCCAAAGCCGTGGGACCGGAATTGATCAGATGGATAATTCCATTTTCTGCCCGACCGGGAAGCGATTTGCCGGTGACGGATTTGACTGCCTGAGGATTCCAGTAGGTACGAACATCCGAAAAGATCTGAGCTGTATTGGTCAGCAGATGTCCAAAAAGCATGGCCGCACCATTGAGACTGTCATTTTCAGTAGCCACAATGTATGGCTGGCGAATCCCATTCCAGTCAAACGAAGAATTCAGAATAGCTTCCAGAAAATCACCATTGGGCCAGTGGTCCGTCCACTGCCGCTGTCCCTGAAAACCACCGGCAATCGCATTATGCCCCAAAGCTTCCTCTTCCCATCCCAGATCGTTCAATTTGGGATTGCCGACCATGAGATCCCTCGCAATCAGAGCCATTTTCACACAGACTTCCCATTCCTGATCTTTCTCTTTACGGGAATGTTGTATTTCTTTCTTGTTGGTGTCTTCACCCTCATTGCATTTGGCTTTCACCCATTTTAAAGCTCTGGCAAACTCGTCCGGATCATAAATTTTCTCTTCTATGCGGCGGATAAATTCGGACATATCTACATACTCATTCCGCATCCCTAGATAATCATGGAAAAAATGATCATCCACCACAGAACCTGCAATGCCCATGGAAACGCTGCCCATGGAAAGGTACGATTTCCCCCGCATCTCGGTCACAGCAATTCCGGTGTGGGCAAACTTGAGCAATTTCTCCTGGACATCTTCCGGGATGGAAGTATCGTCCGCTTCCTGGACATCCCGTCCGTAAATACCAAAAGCAGGCAGCCCCTTTTGGGAATAACCAGCCAAAGCAGCCGCCAGATACACGGCGCCCGGCCTTTCTGTACCGTTCAATCCCCAAACTGCCTTAGGAATCAGGGGATCCTGATCCATCACCTCGGTTCCGTAACACCAGCAGGGTGTGACAGTCAATAATACACCGATTCCTTCTTTGCTGAATTTCTCCGCGCACTGGGCTGCCTCAGCAGCACCGCCGATACAGGTGTCTGCAATGATGCATTCCACAGGTAAACCGCAGCTGTGTTTGAGATGTTTTTGAAGAAAAGCCGCCGCTGATCTGGCCATGCCCATGGTTTGATTCTCCAGTGATTCCCGTACTCCTTTTCTACGTCCGTCAATAACCGGCCGAATCCCTATTTTAGGGAGTGCGCCCAACAATCGGGACCCTGTCTGAGCCTCCTTGATAGTCTTTGTATTTGCCACCAAAAGATCCTTTCTCAATTATACTATGTTGGAACAACACCTTTTTTTAATATAATATTCCCATACTTGGCCGTCTCCCCGGTCATGACCACTGCATAGGATCTTCTGGCCCGCTCATAAAAAGCAAACCGTTCCATACGTTCAATTAACAGCGAACCCTGTACGTGTTGTTCAATCACTTCTTGATATGCAGCTTCGACTTTTGGATCCAACGTATCGCCTGTTACAGCTTCCATCATAATCAGGGGTGATCGGACATACGTATCCAGGGGAAATAGAGGCAGTATAGCATTCAATAGATCGTGGATCCGCAGACCATCTGCACGAATAACCTGCTGATGAATCGAATGTCCCGGGAAATGGGCATCGGCAAGAACGATTTCATCGCCGTGACCCATTCGGTATAACGCAGATAAAAGTTCTGGACTCATGAACGGGGATATACCTTTTAACATTCTCTCTCCTTAAAACATAGCTTGGATTTTATATTCAGGGATTTTTTATATATGGTTCGATCGCTTTGGTCTGTGAGTGAGAATGAACAAACTTATCACGATTTTTTTTTGATGGAAAAATATATAATGCATAACCACCCCACCCTCCACCACAGTATTTACAAGCAAGACATTCTTTTACCTCTATCAACGATTTCATTCCTTCTTCCATTTGAGCTTTATAACTCAAACGAACAGCTTTCGCTAATTCTTCTATATCTTCATGCAGTACGGCATTTGCAGCAATCAAACCAGCTTTAAATATCAAATCATAATTTCTATCCCTGTCCGCAAGTTCTGGTGTATCATGTTCTTTCTCAGTAAAGAGTAATGCCATCAGACCTTTTAATATACTACCATCTCGCTTTAAATATAGATCTGGACGAAAACCACTTTTCCAAACACATAATCCTGTTTCCTGAATGATCGCAGGATCCTGCCAACCAACCCCTAAATCTAACTCACTGGCAACACTATCTTTTCCATTTAAAAGTGCCCATGCGCCACTTCCACCCATTCCAGACCGCGAAGCATAATTCCAATCCATCAAAGTCACTAACGGGGAAATTGCACAATTAACAATGAATCCGCCTTCTCTGGAAAAGCGGGGAACATCCAGCCAACCGCCAGCAAAATCCACTCTCAAAGGTGCCTCTTGTGGTGCCCGAATCCATTTCACAATTTCTGAAGTTGAAATTGGATCAAACTGAGGAGGCGTCTTAGGCAATACCCGATATTTTACTCCTATTTGAGAACATAAGTCACGTTTTATCTTTGAATACTGATCATCATCAGTAACAACTAAAATATCAGGTTTAATCCGCAACAAATGGTCTTTAAAATCTAATCCCATTTCAACATTCTCACCAATTACAACATCATCAACCATTTTCAACGATTGAATTAATAATTTCTTATGTTCCTGAGGAATAGAGGATTTTCTTTTTTTATGAATCCAGAGTACTTTATCGGATGCAAAACATACTGTGAGATGATCTCCCAGAGCTTTTGCATCTTTAAAAAACTGAATATGCCCAGCATGTAAAATATCATAACATCCAGATACAAATATTTTAATCATAAGTTTTCCTTAATTCATAATTCATTGAATAGACTTTCTTGTTCAATTTTTAAATTTAATGATAGGCTAATTAAATATTTCTATGTGTACAGCCTGAGCAGTGTGATAATCCAGGCAAACGCCACAAAGAAAAGCGAGCCCACGCAGAAGCCGATAGCCGATTTTACTTTCCGTCCAAGTATGCCGAACAGCAAACACAGCGCCCAGCAAAAAGTCAGCGGAAGATAACCTGTGTTGATCATCTTTTTCTGTCTGCGCTTCCATGTCTCGTGGAAATCCTTTTCAGGATAGAGTACACGGGTTTCCCAGTTCTTAGGTGCATCCGGATTGTAATAGACGGCCAGTCTCTGGCCGACATGAAATTGTTTTTCAAGATCCTCCAGATTCTGAATCGTACCCTGAATGTATCCTTCCAGCTTAAAAATCTCTTGCTTACCGGCCACAGTGCCGTCAGCCCAGTATTTGTCAGGTTTCCGCTTGCTGCCCGTTCCCCACCCTTTGACATAATTCAGCCGTGTGATGGTAAATGTCTCCGGCCGGTAGCCGTCGGCATGGAGCAGAATGATAATGCTCGGCCCGATAAAGAATCCCGTAATCATGGCAGTCCAGAAAGATACGATTACAGCCACCGATCCAAAAAGCGACTTCAGTCCTCTGAAAACAGAGATGATTCCGGATACTTTTTCTTTGTTTTGTGCTTTAGTTTGTGAATTGGATGCATTCACGGGAATCTCCTTATAAATAGAAAAGAAAATGGTTTTTGTTGTTTGATTATATCGAATGATTTTACATAGACAGGAATCTCTCCTGAGTATTGGATTAACAAGTTTTTAATTATTAACAAAAAAAGAATAAAAAAGCAAGCTGTTTTTACACTGAAAAAAATCTTACTATCACGAGTAAGCATAAAACAAAAAAAATTTTATATAAACGAAATTTATCCTTTAGGCTTTCAAGAACAAAAAAAGGCTGAAGTTTGAATTCCCTTTCCAAAATTTGATATTTGAATGAACAACCACTTTGATGTAAGTGCGTCAAAACAAATCTCAATTTTTTGGGGACAGTACTTTGCCCTGCATATCCGAAGGGACTTTCAACCCCATGAGATTCAGAATCGTCGGGGCGATGTCCATAACATGGACGTTCTTGATTTTCCGGTTGTTCCCTGGATGTACAGGATCGTACAAAATGAAAATTCCCTTCTCCGCATGGTTGCACGAATCCAGTCCGGTGTCATTTTCAAACGTGTGCCATCCGTCATACCCCAGCGTACCGACCGATCGCCAGTACAAATCTCCGAAATAAACGATCAAATCCGGTGGAATATTTTTGATCCGCTGATATATGTTCTCCGGCTTATATACTTTGGTGTGGATGGGTTTACCGGACGGATCGGTAATAGTTAAAATTTCTTGAAGGAGTTGATCCCTGACAGTTTCGTATTCGGACTGGGGAATTATGCCCTCCGGTTCCCGGTTTTTGACATTTAGAAACAGACGTCCAAAATATCCGCCGCTTCCCCAGGCCCGGGTCCTGGACCAGTCCACCTCCATTTCTTCGAATCTGGTAATTTGACCGACAACCGGATCTTTTTTAAAAACGAGATATCCGTTCCGCCATAGCCATTCGTTGATGCAGATACCGCCGTCCATGCGCTTGGCCCCGTGATCGGAAACAATGAGCACGGCCGTATTCTCATCGATTCTGGAAAGCCATTCCCCGATTTTTTTGTCGGTGTAAATGTAGTAATCGCGGATCGCGTTTTCAAAGGGACTCCCTCTGATGTACTGGGGATGTTCGGAGTCATGAAAGTTCCAAAATGCATGGTGCATTCGGTCGATACCGATTTCCATGATCATGAAAAAGTCCCAGGCTTTCTGTCTTATCAAATAATCGGTTACTTTGAAATGGCCGTTCGTCATATCATAAATCTGTCTCAGGATTTTTCCCTTATCCTCTTTCCGGAAATCCTTGACATCGAACGCATAGTCTGGAACCACAGAAAGCACTTCTCGTTTTAGCCCGGCTGGATAGGTAAATTCGCTTTTTGTATTCGGAGTGAGAAAACCGGAAATCAGGCTGCCTTTGACTGGCCGGACAGGATAGGTCTGTGGCACGCCGATCACGACACTTTCCAAACCTGCCTCGCCGATAATATCCCACACGCGCTTTCCCGAGACCGCATCCCCCATGGCAATCCTCATCTTGTCGTACGAGTAATCCGACCGGTTACGAAAACCATAAAGACCCAATGTTCCCGGATCTTTGGAAGAGAGCATGGAAGACCATGCTGGAACCGTGATCGCCGGGATCGTGGATTGCAGTTCTCCCCAGAATCCGTGTTCCATGAGCCTGGCAAGTGTCGGTAAATCGGAACGCCAACGGTCAAAAACAAGCTGGGGTGCGGCGCAATCCAGTCCGATCACAAGAACTTTTCTCTTGGATTTTTTCCTGATGAAATCAAACCATCCCATCGGAATCTCTTTCTAATCTGAAAAATTCCTAAAACTCAACTTGAAAAATTTTACCTATTGAAAATGTTTTTCTATCGCCTGATGATTGTTCAAATGAATTTTTCATCCCGATTCTTTTTATGGGGAAATCCCTGCGCGCCTGTCCCGAACTTGTTTCGGGAAAGCGCATATTTACAAATAGATCGGGTTATATTTCGACGTGAAAAACATTTTTAAATGCAAAACCGGACATCATAGAAAAAACTAAAAAGAGAACAAACCAGTGAATTCTCATCCCAAAAATCGTCAGGAATCGATGGGGATAACGCAGATGAATCTCACGAAGAAAATCTCTCCCGGATAGCGGCGCTTCTACCGGATAGACCAACCCCATCATGGAAGAAATGTTCACTCTTTTTGGGGATATTTTTTTTTGGCGGGAATCTACGAAAACCCGCTTTTTGAGTACCTCTTCACCGTATCGGAAAACAAGTTCCCCTTCTCCCTGCGAAGCCGCCCGAATGCGCCAGTAAATCCGATTTTCTCCGAAGACCCGCAGAGGCGGTGTTTCGATGCGAACACTTTTCGGCGCTTCGATTCGGATATTCATGCCCTGAACGCGATCGGGGAAACGCACATCCAGAACCGCCTGCTCTCCCACGGACAATGCCCGGTATTCATAACGAACACCTAGCTGAATCATGATCAGCAAAACAGGAATGATCAGAAAAAGCATCGGCTTGAATGCATATCCCAAATATTTCATATTACTTTTCAGGACATTCCGAAAAGCCTGCATGGACAAGCCGGCATCGTGCTGATACAATCTCAGTTCGAGCAGATAAGCCTGAATGTGATTTTTGACTGTTCGGATCTCCTGCTGATTGGAAGTTCTTTTGAAAATCAGCAGCATCAACAAACCCGTAACGACGGAGATAAAAATCAAACCCCAAACCGGGGAGAGCGCCGAAAAGGGAGCAAAAAGAAGATCGAAAATAAACGTCATGATTTTATTAAACAAGTTCATCTGAAGACAAATAATTGAAAAAACATTCTATTCGATATATCCCAGTCCACGAAGGCGTTTTTCCACCTCCTCAACCGAGTCGTTCTCTGTTTCAATTTTGGACAGTTCTTTTTCTACGAGATGTGCGATGAACTCTTCAACGGATGAATAGCCGGCAGTTTCGGCAAACTGTTTTGCCCGGTTGTACAGCTCACTTTCCAATTTAATTTTCTTCATTCCCACGACAACTCCTATGTTACGAAAATATCGACTTTCCATCCATCTCGCGCGGCGGCCGAATACCGAATCCGGAAAGAATCGAAGGCGCCAGATCCCAGATGGAAGGTTGGCGGGATGCAACTTTTCGGTTCGTCAAAAGCACACCGGGAACCATGCTCGGGTCCATACAGTGATCGTACGACCACTTGTCTTTGCGGTTTTCGATCCATCCCCTAGGGAATTTACCGAGCGCCGCCTCATCCGATATCCGGTATCCACGATTGTACCCGATCACAATATCCGGCCCGATATTCAGGTAGTCTCCGGAATAGACTTCATTGGCATCATAAGCACGAATCACGATTTTTTTACCGTTTAACGGATCCCGAACTCCCTGAAGTTTTTCGATGATCTCTTTCTTGACCTGTCCGACATCTTCTGGCAAAACCGATCCATTGACTTCCCGCCCCCACACATTGATGTAGATGCTGTTTAAACCCATAGCATAAGCCTTGGTTTGGGACCAGTCCACAAAATCGTAAAAGTTGCTTTCGTGCATCCGATCCTGACGGGTCATCGCCGTAAACCCGTTGTCCACAAGCCAGGTGCTGAGATGGAATTCACGGTAGAAAGGAGCAAACCCATGGTCCGACATGACCAGAAGAAGGCTGTCGCTGTCCATCTTTCCCAGGACCTGTTTAAGCACATCGTCCATAGATCGATAATAGTAGTACACGGTATCCCGGACTTCGGGGCTGACGTTGGTATCGTACAGCGGATGGGCCGGATCGATGAGGCGAAGCATCATGTGAGAATTCTGATCCAAACTCGAAAAATAGAAGAAAAACAACCCTTCGTTAAACCGGTTCAGTTCATAATCGAACATCTTGAGCCGTTCTTTAAGAACGATTTTGGACTGCGTAAAAAATTCTCCGTCGGAAAAAACGCCATTGGACAGCGCTTTGGTATCTTCTGGAAACCCCTGCGTGTAGAACCGCCCGACCACTTCGGACAACTCACGGGCATAGGATTTCGGACTGGAGATCGGCAAATCCGCTTTCATGGGATCCACATTGATCGGTGAAGCATAGATACGGAAATGGGGATGCACCTGTTGTACATAAATCCTCACCATACCGTGAATATTCGAAACCAGCGGCATGACTTCGAAAACGAGGGGAATCCAGTCCGACCATTCACCCTCGTTCAATATCATCTCCCGATCCTGCAGACGAATTTTGATAACCGATTCCATTGGATCGCGATCTACTGTAAATTCGACCCGAGTTACTGCCCTATCTGTCCGCATCGCATTCGGGGGGCCTTCCAGGAAAGCACGGAATCGGTGATCCTGAGGGCGGATCGTCACAACCCTTCCTCCAGTGAATCGGTCTCCATTCGGAATTGGCACATCCGTAAAGAGTGTAAACGTCCCGTAGGAACCCAACATGTCCGGAGTGCCCATCCCGCTAATCGCTCTTGACTGGCTGATTTTGACCGGGAAATTGGCCGGAATTTTGAAGATCAATGCCGGGATGTCTCCCTCTTCTAAAAATTCCCAGAAAGGGCGCCCCCGGCGCAGAAGTTCGATTTTTCCTTTGCCCAGGGGAATAGACCATTTCCCGAATTCCAGTGTTTTGTCCGCATCCCGGCTCCGCGAGGTAGAAAGATACGGGGTAAAGGTTCTCGGATCACGATGGATAAAGTCGAAAATCCCGTGTCCTCCGGGATTCAAACCGGTAATAAAACTGGACCAGGCCACCGGACTCTGCGGAGGCAGTGTGGTCCGCAGCGAACCGAAGTGATGAGATTGAATAAACCTAAGAAATGTTGGCATCTCTCCACGCTGCATAAAACGGCGAAGCAGATTCGGATCCATTCCATCGATGCCGAGGACAAATACCTTTTTGGCAAACTTACCGCTTTTGATAAAGGGCCCGGCAAACAGTTTTTGGACCGGACCTGTCATGAGTGACAGAGCGGCCAATCCTAAAGTGGATTGCTTCAAAAATTTTCTTCGATTCATATTGTTCTTCTTCACAGTGCTCCCCTACTTCCCTTTCTCTCTATTTCCCCCCTTTTAAGGGGGGAAATACAAAGGGGGTTACAACCGAACCCCCATATCTTTCCCATCCACATACGACGGCACATCGATACCGAACAGTTTCATAATCGTCGGGGCAAAATCCGCAATATTCGGAGTATCGTTTTCGATGGGACGATTACAGAAAAACACGCCCTTCACAATCTCGGGATCCATGCCGTGGTCACCGCTCCAGTTCCGTGTGTTGTCCTCAAAAATCTGATCTGTGACTTTTCCAATGGCGCCGTCCCAGGAGATTCGATAGCCCGAGTTATATCCAACGATCAGTTCGGGTGCATTGTTCTTGTAAGGTCCCTGGTAAACTTTTTCGCTGTCGATAATCCGGTTGATGGCAACCTCACCGGAATCGGGATCTCTTAGCCCTGTCAATTTTTGAACGATCTCTTTTTTGACTTGAGCGACCTCTTCCGCGGGTGCCACGATGCCGTGTTTTTCCCTTCCCCGAACATTGAGATAAATTCCTGCAAGACCAACGGCATAGGCCCTAGTTTTTTCCCAATCCACATTTCGGAAATAGTCGAGCGTCAGATCATTGTTTTTCAAGACAAGATATCCGTTCTGATTGAGCCAGGTATTGATATTGATGCCCCGGATAAAAGGTTTGAATCCATGATCGGACAGCACCATCAGCACCGTATCGTCTGAAATTTGAGTCATGACCCGACCCAACAAATCATCCATTTTCTGATAAAGTGTTTCAATAACGTATCTGTACTTTTCCTGATCGGCTCCCCGATTGGCCGGATGCTCCTCCACAAGATAGCGAAAAAACATGTGCTGAATCCGGTCGGTTGCGTCAAATACACAAGCCAAAAATCCCTTTTCCATACGATTGAACAGATGAAAAAATTGTTTTTCCCGTTCTTCATGAATTTGATAGGCTTGTTTTAGAAAGTCTTCTTCATCCAGTACGTGCTCGTTCAAGGCCCATGTATCCTCGACCAATCCCAAGGTTCCGAAAGATCCCAGAAGTTTCGCAAGATAGACAGAAAAGAAACCGGGAGAGGAAATCGGGAGAGCTGGTTTTTCAGGATCGATCTGAATAGGTGAAACATAGAGTTCGACATTCGGGGAAACACTTTTCAAATAAAACTGGCAGATCCCGTGAACTTTAACACCCAAGCCGGCGCGAAAGGCAATCTGAAGCCAGGGTGTGAATGTTTTCAGTTTTAATGGATAGGTTTTATTTTGAATTTGCAATTCAGCTTCATCGTTTCCATTTAACTTCCGGAGTTGAAAGGGAAGCACAAGTGCTCTGGATTCCCTTCGAAACGGATGGTCCGGACCGAACAATTCGCCCGTGAATTTCTCCCCATTTTGTTGAAGCGGTAGACGGACGCCGCCCGTATAGTTCGACAGAGTTTTTGAATCGGACGTGTAATACGAAAACGTCCCCTGTGTTCCTTTGAGATCGGGGACGCACATGGCTGAAAGCATCGCTCCGTTAAATTTCTCCGGAGGAAACGTGATGGGAACACGAAGAATATGGCTGAAAATTCCGTGCTCGCCTAGGATACGCCAGAAGGATCGGCTTTTCCTGAGAAACTGAATCGAGGATTTGCCAAGGGGAAATTGCCAGGGTCCGATCTTTAAAAAACGATCCGCATTTCGAATTCTGGAGGAGGAGAGTTCCGGTAAATAGGTGTTCGGATTTCTCATCAAAAAATCGTAGATATTGTGCCGGGCAGGATGTACACCGGTTGAAAACGTGGACCAAGCCACGGGCGAGAGCGCCGGACAGGTCGTTCCCAATCTCCGGTAGGAACCGGCCTGTCTGAGTTTTGAAAAATTGGGAAGTTTACCTTCACTCATGTATTTTTCGCAAAGATCGGGATCCATGCCGTCGAATCCAAGAGCGATCGCTCGGCCGACAAGGGCTTCTTGATATCCCTTTTTCTGACGGAGAAACCGAAATAGAATTCGGATCGGCAAAGTTAAAAAGGTAAGAAATGCCAGGAAAAAGGAAACGAGCAAAGTCAACAGAGATGATACGAGCGCAAATCCGGCTCCCGGGCCAATATAGGCATGAGCAGGTTCCGGGAAAAACAGGATGATAATCAACAGGACCGGACAGAAACAAAAAATGAATTTATGAGAAACTTTTAGGATCATATCCGAAATTTAACCAAAATGAACATTTTAAAATATCAAATAATTCAAATAATAGCAAATAATATTTCTTGACAATATTTTAAAAAGTCAGTATCATCTTTTGGCAGAAGAAATGTTCTCTTCCCAAAAATCGGCATAATAGTACTTGGACAAACCAATGCTGACAATCAACGAAATCCGGTGTAAATCGATCATCAACCGTTCCGGAATTCCGGGACTCGATTACACGATCAATCCTTATCTTGGATGCGCGCACGGCTGCGCATATTGTTATGCCAGATTCATGTCAAAATATACCGCCCATCGAAACGAATGGGGATCGTTTGTCGATGTCAAAATCAACGCTCCCGCTATATGCGAAAAACAAATCGAAAAAATCCGTCCAGGACTGGTTTCACTCAGCACGGTCACCGATCCCTATCAGGGTACGGAGAAAAATTACGAACTGACGAGGCAAATATTGATGATTCTTGCAGAACACCGTTTTCCTGTTTCGATATTGACAAAATCCGGTCTCGTACTCAGAGATATCGACATTTTAAAAAGATTCGAAAAGTCCGCATGCGAAGTGGGATTTAGCATCGCGACGCTGGACGAAAAAGTACATCGTACTTTCGAACCGCATGCTCCTTCCGTCCAGGACCGAATCAAAGCACTTAAAACGCTTCATGACGAAGGCATAAAAACCTGGATCTTCATCGCCCCCGTTCTTCCGGTTTTAACACAACAAACACTTTTTGAATTATTGAGCCAATTAAAAGAATCTGTGGATTATATTCTCGTGGATCGATTGAATATCAAATGCGGAAACTGGAAAGTGATTTCAAAGGCACTCGGAACCGGCTTTCCAGAATATCTGATAAAATGGAAAGAAATGCTGTTTGACAGGGAGAAAAGGAGTTCTTATAACGAGATGATTTATCAAGAGATATTGGATTATTGTCAAAGCCATAAACTTAAAGTCCGATTCTGCTGAATAACGAATTGCACAATAATCACATATCCCATTTTAGAATCAACCTTTTCTTTTCAAAATGATCATTGACAAATCGTCATTTGGTTTTGTGTTCCCTTGAAATGATTGTATCTCTTCGATGATCTTTTTCCCAAGCGTTTGTGAATCAAGATAATGATGTTGCCAGATCAATTGTTTTACTTTTTGATCCCCAAAAAAATCTCCGGCTTTGTTTCTAGCTTCCGTCAAGCCGTCGGAGTATCCAAAAACCAACTCATGCTGATTCAGGCGGACATTCAATTTTTTATATCGGGTCTGTTCCATGAGACCCAGCGCGGGATCTCCCAAATCCATTTCCTGAACTTGATCCTTACGGATAATCAGCGGAGGAATATGGCCAGCATTGAGTATGGATATTTTTCCGGAATCCGAATCGAGCTCCAGATAGATCAAAGAAGCAAAACGGCTCGGGATGCAGTCCCGATGAAAAATCTCGTTCAATTGACTTCCCAACCATTCCAATTCCTTGGCCATCGGCGCCAGCGCACGGATGGAGGCCTGAAGTTTGGCCATCAGAAGTGCAGCACCCAATCCTTTCCCTGCAATATCCCCCAGCGCAAATCCGTAACGGTTCTGATCCAGTTCGATCACATCGATCAGATCCCCTCCTACATCGTTGGCCGGTCTGGAATAAAGCCAGACGTCCCATCCAGGAATCTCGGGATGCTCCTCGGGCATCAAAGCCATTTGTATTTTTCTTCCCGCTTCCAATTCATCACGGGCAAGCAACTTGTCTTTTAATTCCAGCATCAGAACAATGATCAGCAACCCGTACCCGACAAGCTGCGTTTTGAAGCCAAATTGGGTCCCATCGACCACCTGATTGTTGCGATAACCTGCATTTTCGAAAAGGATGAGTATGAACGAAAGAAACAGCATCAGACGTCTGGCAGGCGTTAATCTTAGTATCATCCTTTTGAGAATCAGCCACACCGTAACCATCCATCGGCGGAATCTGCCCATCGAGGCGAGTCTTTCTTTGGTATTGGGATCGATATAGAAATCGTACAGATCCCTGAAATCCTGACTCAGGCTTTTTTTAACATTTCCCCGTTTGATATCATTCCATAGCGCATCCCGAATTTTCGGTTCCTGCCAGGACCCTTTTTCTCTTCTTGATTTAAATTTCTGTTTCAATGATCTTCCCTGTCAAATAGTCATTGGATATAAAACACAGCCTCACTTATCATTACGTAAAGTAAAACGAGTTGTTTCTGCATAACAAATGATTATTCATGAAACAATCTCTCCGATTTTACGATATACCAAATAATTCATCACCGACTGCACATCAATTGACAAACCGATGCATTTTGACTCATACAGGTTGTAAAATTCAAAGAGAGGCAAGGAGATAAAAAAATGAAAAAATGGTTTTTAATGATCGCGATATGGTTGATTGTTTTTCTGTTAACGATTCTATTGTTTAAAAACTGCGGAAGTGCCGCGGTGATCGGGAAATCGGTTGAATCCGACCGGCTTGTGGACGGCGTATATCGGGGCAGTTATAAGCACGGTCTGAATGAAGCCGAAGTCGAAATTACGATCCAGAATCAAAAAATCATGAAAGTGGAAATCCTCAAACACGATGCATGGAAGGGTAAAAAAGCGGAGCCCGTCATTCCGAATCGGATTGTAGAAAAACAATCCACGAAGGTCGAAGCCGTCAGCGGAGCGACCAACAGCAGCAATGTGATTATGAATGCGGTCCAAAACGCCATCGAAAAATCTTATTCAGAAAACAAAACAGAATAGTATCTTTATAGAATGATATACAGAAGAAGGAGAAATCCATGAAAATCGGAATTTTTTACGCAACCACACACGGCTGTACGGAAAAATGTGCTCTTAAATTAAAAGCCGGATTGTCAGGCGAAATCGAATTGTTTAACATCAAAAAGAATCCGAAAATCCAGATCGAAAGTTATGACACCATTCTCATCGGCGGATCGATTCATGCCGGAAGGATTCAAAAATCGGTTCAAAAATTTTGTACAAAACATTTGGATTTACTGCTCAGAAAAAAAATCGGCCTTTTTATCTGCTGCATGGAAAAAGGCGAAAAAGCGGAAGAACAATTAAAAAATGCATTCCCTCAGGAACTCCTGAATCACGCGAAAATCAGGGGCTGTTTCGGCGGCGCCTTTGATTTTGAAAAAATGAACTTTATCGAAAAAGCAATCATCAAGAAAGTGGCCAACATCGATCAGAGTATATCCAACATATCAGAAGAATCGATTCAAAAATTCATCACAGAAATTCAATAAAAATTTAGATTGGGAACTGAATGTAGAAGGCTCCAAAACAGTGGAGCCTTATTTATTGGACTATTTTCTTTCAAAATCATTTCTGGTCGATCAGCCGTGTTACGGCATCTCTGAGTGCCTTCGTGAAAGAGAGATAGGTTTCGAAATCCGACGATTGGAGATAATCGTGGATATACAGCGGCGAACCGACAAAAAATCCCAACTTCATGCCGGGATGATAGTATTGATGCGTTCCTGTAATCCCGATGGGATAGACTGGTATACTGACCTGATTTTCGAGATAATAATCGTGCAGTATCTTGGATATCCCCAGTTTGAATCTGTACAGTTTGCCGGGCGGACCGGTCCGTCCTTCGGGGAAAATACAGACCAGCTTTTCCTGACGAAAAGCATTTTTTATAGCGTCCAAAAACGAGTAGTTTTTGGAATGTAGTTTGGCTGGAAGAGCTCCACTGCCCCGGACACGAGTAACCAGGAATTTGGCCAAAAACCCGTTACAAAAATGGACCGTTCTCTGAAGCGCGCGGTAACGCACTAGTTTCCCGAAATAATAATCCAACATGCCGTGGCACGCATCTTCGTCAAACAGACGATAGGTCGCCGCAAAATGTACTGTCCGACGAATCATCCCTCCGACAAAAAAAATATCTTTCCAGCTAATATGATTCGGTGTAATCAAAACAGGACCCTGCTTATTGATTTTATCAACACCGAAACTCCTGACGCGTGCCCAGCTGGCCCATCGAATACAGCGTTTCTGCCATCGCTTATACAGACTAAAATCAAATCTCAGATGCTGATTTCCAAAAGTGAGTTCATTCTCAAATTGTTCTGTTTTTTCGGTGACGGGATGCATCGAAAAGACAGCCTCCTCCCTTTGAGCAAAAATTATACGTTAATACGGCGCAACCGTTTCATGACGGGTTTTTCACTGTTGTATACTTTTTTGATGCCGTCTCCGAGTGACCGTTCTACGAGACGGATATATTTCACGAGCCGTTCGAGCCCGCCGGGTTCCACGGAAGCGGATTGATCGCTCCCCCACATCGACCGGTCCAGCGTGATGTGCCGTTCCACAAGACAGGCTCCCAGGGCCACAGCCGCGGCCGTTGGCACGAGTCCCACCTCGTGTCCCGAATAACCAACCGGACATGAAAATTCATGCATCAAAGTCAAGATCATTCGCAAATTGAGTTCTTCCGGGGGACACGGATAGGTGCTCGTTGAATGGCAGACAATCAACTTTTCTTTATCGAACAACTGAATGGCTTCCCTGATCTGATCCATGGTGGACATCCCGGTCGAAAGGATGACAGGCTTTCCCGTATTCTTGATGTGCTTCAAAAGTTCCAAATCGGTCACTGCCGCGGATTGGATCTTATAACACGGCGGATTAAATTTCTCGATGAAATCGACTGACTGGATATCCCAGCAGGAAGCGAGCCAGAGAAGTCCTTTCTGTTTGCAATAACCATCGATTTCCCGGTATTCGTTCTCTCCGAATTCGACCTTTTCCCTGTATTCCATATAGGAAATATATCCCCAGGGTGTTTCACGCATGACATTCTTCTGTTTGTCGGGAACACAAAGTTCCGGTGTTCGCTTTTGAAACTTGACCGCATCGCATCCCGCATGGGCAGCCGCATCGATCAGCTTTTTCGTAATCTGGAGGTCTCCGTTATGGTTGATTCCGATTTCGGCAAGTACGAATGTCGGCTGGTCTTCCCCGATCCAGCGATCTCCGATTTTTACTTTGCGCTGCATCATGAACTCCTCTTTTGATTTATTATCAACTTTTCACACAGTTCCCGGATTGCCCCCTTCCCTCCTGTTTTGCTGAGGACCCATTTTGCCTCTCGGAGGACTTCGGGATGTGCATTCGCGACGGCCACGGACAAACCCGTTTTCTTCATCGCTTCCAGATCGTTGATATCATTCCCCACGTAAGCCATTTGATTCGGCCGGATGTTGTATTCCGCAGCGATTTTATCGATGGCAGAAGCCTTATCGTGAACCCCCTGATAACAGGAGAGTTTCAATTTCTGACACCGGGACGAAACCACGGGATTTTCTTCGGTGGAAAGAACGACGAACGGAATTTGATGGGATCGCAGCAGCGCAATCCCCATGCCGTCTTCCCGGCTGCAAACCACGGACTCGGATCCGTTCTGAGACACCGAGACGAGATCGTCTGTCATCACACCGTCAAAATCGGATACGATGAGTTGGATATCTGCGAGAGCCGTGTGACAAATACCCTCGGGCCGGACAATCTGAAAATCGCCATTTCGCATCAGATATTCCGCAAATTCCCACTGGACCAATGTATCGAGATCGATGGCATATTGCGGCTCGATGATGTAGGGCAGGATATTTTCACCGGACAGACTTTGTTTTTCGGTAATGACCGGACAGCGGATCGCATCGATGTGGCCGGTCTGCCAGAAGGTTTTTGGCAATTCCTGACGGGGCATGTTGTAAGGTTCGGCAAACTCGCTCGGTAGAATCGGTTTCATGAATGGCGATTCGATCCGCCACATTTTGTAGGGATTCTGTCCCGAAGAAGTCACCCCGCGGACAGAATCGGCCTGTGGGTGATCCATTAAAAGCTGGATGGCTTCATCCACGCATTCGATGGGACGAAACGGCGATGTAGGCCGCAGTTGGATCACGATGTCCGGCGATTCATTCTCATTTTCCATGAGCCATCGAAGTACGTGTTCAAACACGGGGAAATCCGTGACATTGTCCCCCGCAAGTTCGGCAGGCCGCAGAAACGGCACGTCGGCTCCGAATTTTTTTGCGACCTCGGCGATCTCCGCATCATCGGTAGATACGATAACACGATCCACTAACTTTGCCTTAAGCCCCGCCGCAATGCTGTAGGCAATGAGGGGATATCCGCCTAATAGTTTGATATTTTTCCGTGGAATCGATTTGGAACCACCGCGGGCAGGAATGATGACAATAATCTTGGATTGATTTTTTACCATGCAGTCCAGCCCCCATCGACAACTAGATTCGACCCGGTCATATAGGAAGAGGTGTTGGACAACAGGAAGATCAGGGCACCGCAGTATTCATTGGCTTCGGCCATGCGGCCCAGTGGATTGCGCGAACTGTATCGGCGCACGAACTCCTCTTCGTGATTGTTGAAAACTCCGCCGAGTGTCAGCGTGTTCACCCGGATACCCTTTTCCCCCCAGTAGGTGGCAAGATATTTGGTCAATCCCAGAACCGCGCTCTTGGTCACGGAATAGGTCACGGGTTTGATCGAAGGTTGAATTTCTGGGTCGTCTTTTTCGTAGAGCCGCTGATCCGGTCCGACCAGCCCGTAAATCGAGGAGATATTGACGATCGAGCCTTTCTTTTGTTTCAGCATCACTGGCGCCACAGCCTGGGCACAGAGAAACATCCCCGTCAGATTGACATCAAGACTTTCCTGCCACATTTCGAGCGGATAATTCTCGAATGTGAGATGATGCTCCTCCGCATGTTCGGGATCGAATTTGGGATCCAGAGCCGCGTTGTTGACGAGTCCGTCGATGCGTCCGAACCGGCCCATCACCTTTTCGACCATCTGTTTGACAGAGACCGGATCTTTGACATCTAACAGGACGGGGAATCCGTTTTCGTCTCCTTTTTCCCGGGCGACGCGCTCTGCCGCGGAAAGATTCACATCGGCCACCACGGGATGTGCCCCGGCTTCGGTCAACGCCTGGACATACTCTTTGCCGATCAAACCGGCGCCTCCGGTCACGATTACCACATTGTCCTTGAGATCAAACCCTTGATATGACATCCACTCTTCTCCTGTTGTGAACCGATTCCTTGATGCTTTTGATAATTTCTAAAACCCGAATCCCATCGGTGAGACCGCAATCGGGATTTCGATCCTCCCGTATGCAATCGATGAAATGAGTCATCTCGTTCAGAAACATGGTATTCCTTTCGAACCCCGCCGGCGGATGGAAAGTTTCCGGTTCCTTTCGATCCGAATCATGCAGGATGGCGCCTCCTTCTGTGTTGTTCCAAACAATGGAACCTTTCGTACCGATGATGAGAAGTTCGTGTCTGGACGGCCGCTCAATATAATCGAGATACACGGTGCCGATTGTTCCAGATTCGAAGCGGCAGAGCACGGCAGCCGTATCCTCGATATCGATTTCCATTTCCGAAAGCGTGTCCGTTTCGGCGGAGACAGAGCGGATCTCGCCGATCAGCCACCGCAGATAGTCGAGGGGATGGCAAAGTGTCAGAACCACGCCTCCTCCCATCTCTTTGCGCGCACTGTATCCTTTCCGATAATCTTCCCACGGATGCCACGCCGGCAGATATTCTCCCCAATGGGCATGTATACTCGTAATTCTGCCAATTCGGGAACCATCAATCCACTTTTTGATCTGGATCAATCCCGGATGGAACCGGAACTGAAATCCGACAAACACTTTCAAACAGTTTCTCTCGATCAGATTCTTCAGTGCATCAATCCGGTCCAGAGAATGCGAAATTGGTTTTTCCAAGAACAGATGACATCCGGTTTCTGCGGCCTTGAGAGCGACATCCATGTGCATTGAAGTGGGATTGGAAACCACCACGACTGCGGGATGTCCGGCCAATGCCTCCGGCAAATCGTGAAAGACCGGATACCGGTTCAAATCTTCGCTCTCCAGTGTCCCTTTGCCTGTACGGTACAGCGCAATATCCTCGATGCCCAAAGCAATAAGATTGCGAAGATGTCTCTGACCGATGGAACCCAGGCCGGCAATGAGAAAGGAAAGCGGTTTATTTGTTTGATTCATCTCATCCAATCCGGATAAAAAACTCCTGAAAGTGAGTATGTAATATAATTGACTTTTTAAAAAGGATCAAGCGATTATTGAAGTTCGATTGAAAGTCCGGTTCTAGAGACAATGATTGCCTCACCCGTCAAGAAAGGATTTGCACACATCCGCGATGTTCTGCGCCGACCTGCCTCCGTTTTGCAGCGGTTTCAATTTGGGAAGAAGTGTTTCATCCACATCCGAGTGAATCTCCTTCTCCAAAGCCAGTGCCACCAGAATCACCGAGGAATAGCAGGTCACCATCACGTCACAGTTGGCAATCATGTGATTCGTATTCCCTTCGGTATAGACGAGACTTCCCGGCGCATATTTCTCTATCTCCCTGACGGCACGGTCCATATTCTCGTTGGGATGAAGCTTGAAAATCACTTTCCGCCCGCCAGCAATCTCAAGTGTCCTTTGGATGAAATGTTTTCGATTTTCGTATTTGAAAGATTCCCTTAAGTGTGATGTGGCGGCAAGTACATAGTGTTTATGCGGGAAATCATTATTCAGATACTGGTCACAATTATCGAAATTCGGCACGCCGGTCACAACGATCTTCTCCGGGTTAACTCCTTTCCTGATGAAAATTTCTCCAAACCCTTTCGAAGCCACACACATTTTTTGATACGCATTGGAAAGACCGGTCATTGATGTGTTGGCCAAAAAACGGGGAAGATGAAATGTCCGCACCAGGTGATACCGCCAGTCTTCCGGATCGGTCATACCTTCCTGCACCAGAATGATCGGTATGCTACGTATGCTCTTCGGAACGATGAGATCGGTACAGGTCACGATCAAATCATAATCGTGGGATCTCCCCCGATAATCGATAACGCAATTATGATCGCGGAGAAACTGCTCGGTAATCCGCCGGGGCTTACCGCCGAGGATAGAAAAATCGAGTAAATGCGCACGCGTCATCAGATACAAAAATCCATCACTGAAAAAAGGGGTAAAATAAAGTTCGTACTCTTTAAGACGCCGCGAGATTTGAAAATTGATCGTTGTCTGATTGAGCGAACCGCAGACGAACAAAATTTTTTTCTTTCCCATATTCAATCACATTTGAATTTGGATTGATTTTGCTTCCCGAGAAATGTTACTAAAATTTAAACGTTTGAAAATCGTTTGTCAATATATATAATAAAACGCAAAAACTAAAGAAACCGATCCCCAATGATTTTATTTATTTTCGCAACGATGCTTTTGTAAAAATATAAGCAGGTAGTTCTACATCAAATTGAATCGTATCCACAATAAATTCGGTTCCTTTTCCTGTTTTTAACATATCTTTAAAAATCATACGCTTCGGATACCAGCGACCGTCAATACTTGTGATATCTTTTAGATCCATTTCTTTGAGAAGTTTCCCACCTTTAGCGTACAACTCCTCCTTTAATGGAATATTCCGATCTTTATCGACAAAAAGCTTTCGAAAATGATAGGCCACATCTTTAGTCTTGGCCGTAAGTTCGAGCATCCAACAGGATCGGCCGTCCACAGTGGAATCTCCAGTCACCACGGCATCGTACTGGTTGATCAGTTTGGGGTCTTCCATCATGTCCTCGTAGGAAAGATCCGAACCCATGACCGACTGCCTCAGCATGTGCCCGGAAATCTGAATCGTCCGGTCCGTGGAGGGAGAATACATCCAAAGATTGTCTTCTAACTTTAACATCTTGATTCCCTTTTCACGGGCTGGGGAAAGATATTCGGTAAATGATTTTTCTGTGCTCCGAGTCCACGATTTGGATTCGATGGTGCGGCTGCCCCGCCGTCCGTGAATCACCATCTTGGAAGTAATCACACGATTCTCGGAGGTCATGTTCTCATCGATTTCTTTTAGAATCGATTCCCCAGAAGGATATTGAGAAAAAACTGGATGAAACAGTAATATCAAACTAAAAATGATTGTTAGACGTTTCATTATACACTCCGTTCATTTTCAATGGAAATAGAGGCTTGGGATTTGGGACTTGATTCTTCTCGACCTTCGGTTTCCAGTCTCCCGTTTCCGGTCTCCAGCCCTCGTTCCCCATTTCCCGTTTTCCATTCCCCATCCTTTTCGTTAGACTTCCAACTCCTTAAACAACTGCGCGGTCTTGCGTCTGTAAATTCCGATTCCTGAAAGAGACGTCCCTAAAACCGTGGACAAGATCCCGGGAATGAATCCGATAAAATAGGCATCCCGCGTGATGTGGGCACGATAGGTTGTCGGAAACATCATGGTTGCGTTCTGCATCATACTGCCGACATCAATGCCGTACGTTTGAAGCAGCCAGGAAAATCCCAATCCAACTGCCGTTCCGAAAATCGACCCGAAGACACCGATAAGAACCGATTCCAAAATAAGGGAACGATAGATACGACCGTTGCGTTCTCCAATTGCCAATCGAACACCGATCTCTCCAAAACGTCTCAGACTGCCGAGAAGCCCGGCATTCCACAGAACAATCGACATGGCTAAAACGAAAACCGCTATAATAATTCCGATAATACCCTTTATGTAAGCCAACATACTGGCCAGATCGTTCTGCTGGCCGAGGGTCAGCATCACCGGAGCGAATTCGTCGTCTGAGCCGGCATATCCCGCGTTGAACTGTCGGGCAATCTCCTGCGCTTTTAAATCGTCGTACATTCCGGAAGGGAAATAGCCCAAAATCTCGCCGGCTGCGTCCTGCATATCCAGTACGGTTTGCATATCTGAAATATCGGCGATCATGGCCCCGCGGTCCATCATCTTGATTCCAAAACGAACGGTTCCGGAAATAGTAAAATTTTGCATGGCCATGCTGCCGTACATGGAAGAGGTGAGAAGCGTGATGACATCTCCCGGCTTAACCGAAAGTTTTTTAGCGAATTCATCACTGATGAGAATCTCACCGGATTTTTGGGGTAGCGTGCCTCTAATCAAGGCCTCCTTGATATTGAATCGCTGCGCTTCCGAGGGATCGCCTGATAAAAGATCGATGGCAAAACCAATACACGGTCCTTGCGCCCGGGTCTCTCCGTATCGGTCCGGCGCATCAAGCAACCCACCGAATCGAATCCGCTTCACCCATTTGATTTTCGGATATTTTTTCCGGAGATTTTGAATTAGTGAATCCACATTCAGAAGAGCCAGGTCATTGGGAACCTGATCCACATTCTCGGCATACGCCCGGGACATGATTTTGACATGACCCGTTAAGAACCTAGCATTGTAATCGATCATATCTCCCAGGATCCCCGTAACCCAGCAGTGCATCAGCACAGTCAGCATAACACCCAGCGTCACCGTCAAAACCGGAAAAAGACTTCTGTGCCGGTCCCGGATCAGGCCTTTGAATAAAAATTTAATCATAGCTTGCTCCGTAATAATTTATAATTCAAAATTCTTAATTCTTCATTCATCATTGTTATTGAATTTTCCCCCTGATTGCATCTGTGGGTTTCATTTTAGCAATCTTCCGTGTCGGAAGAAAACTTACAATCGTCACAGTGATCAGTACGATTAAAACCGTTCCCAGAACCAAACCGATACCATAGGCGGGAAAGATTTTTTCTCCAATGGTCATGCCGTACTCATCCGTCCCTTCTGGCATGGGGAATCCTTTCAGTACCGATAGATACAGGAGAGGGATACCATAGATTGCCGCTACCACGATTGCCAGAATTCCGTGCATGGCTCCTTCGATTGTAAAAATCCGAATCACCTGCCCGCGGGTCATGCCCATAGCCATATGGGTACCGATTTCTTTTTGTCGCCGAAAAATAGAAAGAATCTGTGTGTCGAATATGGCAAGCATGGCCAGAGCGAGAAGGAGAATATAGAAAATAGAACCGCCTACAGATTTCATTTTTATGACCTGATTGATTTCAGCCAACAGAACATCATATCCCTGGAATGTCCATCCGGGAGTTTTTTGAACAACCGTCTGTTTGGGATCGGTAACCAAAATCGTGGCTTCTCCCGGCATGCCCATCATGGATCGGAGACGCTCCAAAGGAATCCACAGTTGTCCGTTGTCAACCGTGGGAACATCGGTTTTGAAGATTGCCACAATTTTCACATCCGCAGCATCAAAAGTGTTATTCACATCCCGCCAGCGAACCGTTACAAAATCCCCGATTTTTAATTTGTTGTTCGATGCCATACGGCTGCCCACGATAGCTGGGATCTCGGCAATTTCTTCTTTCAATTGACTCGAGGGAATGTTCAATATAGTTTGATCTGGATCGATCCCTTTGAGCAGAACGGATTGAATTCTCCCCTCGGGATAAAAAGTGGCCTGCGCTAAAAGAATGGGCGTCAAGGTTCCTTTCTGAATCTCTGTTTGAAAAGAATTGGGGATGGCTCCATGACTGTCCACGAACGTGAACGGATCGTAAGGATCGTACGCCTCGTGCCAGTATTCCCCTCCCCCGATCTCCCAGGCGATCATATCTTTCCGCGCTTGCCGGTTCCAACCCTGCAGGAAACCCTGCTGCCAGATAATCACAACATACGAAAAGGAGAGAACGATGACATTCAGCCAAGTTCTCAATCCCGCGCCTATCAGATTCCGAAATGCAAGTTTAAATGCGATCATTTTATTCCCCTTTAATAATGAGAAAACCGGAGACCGGAAACAGGAAACCGGTATTAAAATTTTTCCTTACGGATCTTAATCAAATTAAACAACATTGCCGAAATTTTTCTTGTCCATTCAACAAATTCGGAACCCCTGTTTTTATCTAACACTTTAATTTCTATTGCAATCAGTAATTGGGTTCTCAATTCTCCACAAGAAGCCTTGGCGATATAAAGAAATTGAATAAACTCTTTATTCGACTGTCTCTCGAATCCCTCTGCAATATTGGACGGAATGGATACAGCAGACCGAAATATTTGATCACGAAGTCCATAATTTTTACAATCCTTTAAACTTTTATACAGTTCGACTGACAAGTGCATCGCTTCTTTCCATACATTTAAATCTTCAAATTTCCCAATCCCCTCAGACATTTTTCACTCCAGTTTCTTATTAAATACATTTATTCCCTACTTCTGACCTTTAATCTTCATTTTCCAGTCTCCGGTTTTCGGTCCCCGTCCTCCTGTTTCCTGTCTTCGGTCTTCAGTCTCCGGCCTCCAGTTTCCTGTCTTCGGTTTCCGGTCTCCAGTCTCCATTTAAAAAATTTCATCTTTAACCACCCTCCCATCCACCAAAGATATTTTCCTTTTTAAATATTGGATCACTTTCTCATCGTGTGTGGCAAATAGGAATGTGGTATTCAGATCTTTGTTAAGTTTTTCCATGGTCCGTAAAATGTGATGCGAATTTTCCGCATCCAGATTGGCGGTCGGTTCATCCGCCAAAACGATAGCAGGCCGTTTGACCATGGCCCTCGCAATGGCCACCCTCTGGGATTCACCGCCGGAAAGCTGTTTGGGTTTCGATTTGATCTTATCGGACAACCCGACCCATTCAAGGGCATCCAGCACGGCCTTTTTCCGTTTCGCTGCCGGTACTTTAAGCAGGAGCAAAGGGAATTCCACATTTTCGAAAACCGTGTAGACCGGCAGGAGATTATACGTCTGAAAGATAAAACCCAGGTATTTGTTTCTGAGATCAGCCGCCTTCTTGTGAGAAAGATCGCCAACCGACTCTCCCAAGACCACGGCTTTCCCTTCGGAAGGATTGACCAGCGAACCGATGATG
>CAZIAH010000030.1:0-35051 GCA_964537715.1 uncultured bacterium
ATCCATTTCCGCCGGGCATCCGGATATCTGTAAGCAATAGATCATATTTATCTTTTGCAAGTAGATTCAAAGCACTTTTCCCTGAATTTGCGCATACCACTTCGAACGTGTTCCGATCTTTCAGCAATCCCTTAGAAATGCTCCAAGTCAAATCTTCTTCGTCATCGACAATGAGAATTCTTTTTTTGTCTTTTATTTTCATGGTAATTTAATATTTAAAAGATACATATAACAGACAGGCAAAATCCATACCAGGGAGAAATTATCTCAATGTTTGGCAAGAGTAGTCGAAACAAGAACTCGTAATCTCTTTAAAAATAATAAGAAAGACTCATGTATATATCTTGCGAATTCGATGGTTGTTTTACTGGCGTCACTCAAAAGTGGTCAGAAACAGTTCACTCGGGAATTTCATAACCCTTTAATTTTTCTCGGAGTGTAGAACGTGAAATCTCCAGAATGCGCGCCGCCTTCGATTTGTTGTTTTTAACTGTTTTTAAAACTTCCAGAATATGATATCGTTCCATTTCCTGCAGGGAAACATTCCCGAACGAAACTTTACTTGAAGATGCGGGGATTCTTCCCCCTCCTTTCTGAAGTTCCAGAGGAAGATGCTCGGGCAGTAATTGTTCTCCCTGACACAAAATGACCCCTCTTTCAATCACATTTTTAAGCTCGCGAATATTTCCCGGCCATTGATAGGTTAATAACAAATTTTCAGTTTCCTTATTTAATTTTTGAACATTTCGGTTAAAATCTCTATTGAAATTTTCCAGAAACAATTTGACAAGCATCAAAATATCTTCTTTCCGATCCCGTAACGGCTGTAAATTGATCTCCATCACTTTTAACCGGTAATACAAATCATCCCTGAACTGTTTATCATTGACCAGTGCTAAAAGATCCGTGTTGGTGGCAGCGATAACGCGGACATCGATGTGAATATCAGTAATGCCTCCAACCCTTTTGAATACCTGAGATTCGATCACACGCAGCAACTTGGGTTGCAACTCAATTTTCATGCTCGATATTTCATCCAGAAAAATCGTACCGCCGTTGGCAAGCTCAAACATCCCCTTCTTCATGTTCTTGGCATCCGTAAACGACCCCTTTTCATGTCCGAAAAGTTCGCTTTCCATCAGATTATCGGGAATAGCGCTGCAATTCAGTTTAATAAAAGACATATTAGCCCGACTGCTCGATTCGTGGATGGCATTGGCTACAAGCTCTTTTCCGGTTCCACTTTCGCCCTGTATCAATACGGAAGTCTTGGGTGTCTGCGCCACGATTTTAATCAATTCTCTGATTTCCTCTATCGATTCGCTTTTTCCGTAGATTGCATCCAATGGATTTTTTTCTTCATGTTCGCGTCTGAACCGAACAACTTCCCGTTTGAGCTGATGGACTTCCAGCGCTTTCTTGACGACCAGTTTCAATTCGTCCAATTCGAAAGGCTTCATCAAATAATCGTAAGCACCCTTTTTCATGGCCTCGATAGCAGGTTTGGCATCGCTCATTGCGGTCATCATAATGACAATACTGTCGTTGTCCATTTCTTTGATTCGCTTCAATACAACAATCCCGTTTATTTTGGGAAGTTTCAAATCCAAAAGAACAAGATCGATCAATTCCTGTTCGAATATCTCAAGTCCCTTTTCACCAGTGTTTGCCGTAAATAATTGATAGCCTTCTTTCTTCAATACCTTCGAAAGTGTAAACGCCATATCTTCATTGTCTTCTACAATCAGTATCTTCGCATCTGTCATATTTTTTCTCCTGTCGGTAAAGTCAATCGAAATGAAGTTCCCCGTCCTTTCTTGCTTTGCACACGTATTTCTCCCTGATGCTCTTCAACGATTCGATGAACAATCGAAAGTCCCAGTCCCAAACCGTTCGGTTTTGTCGTAAAAAAGGGATTGAAGATTTCCTCCAATTTATCTTTCTCAATCCCGGTTCCACTGTCCTTAACATAGATTTCAATATATTTCACCGAGTGTTTGTCAGCTTCTTTGTCATTGGGACTTCTGAATTTTTGATTGTGAAAAATAACCGGACTGGCACTGACTTCCAAATTTCCTCCGTCAGGCATGGCATCGATCGCATTCAAGATAAGATTTAACAACACCTGTTGAATCTGCTGGGAATCGATATATACTTCGGGCAATTCCTCTTCGATAATTTCCTTGTATGAAATACCTGTATTCTCCATTTTCTTATTGACGAGATGAATCACTTCTCTTAGAATGACTGAAAATTCGTAATGTTTTTTATCCGGCGGCTTGGGCTTGGCATAGGCGAAAAACGTCTTCAGTAACTCATTCAATCGATTTACCTGATTGATGATTCTCGTTAAATATTCTATTTTGGGATCACTACCTTCAAATTCTTCCATGCAGGCCTGTGCCAACGTCTTTATTCCGGCCAATGGATTCTTGATTTCATGGGCAATGCCCGAAGCCAGCACGCCTAGAGATGCCAGTCGATCCATGCGGATGACTTCCGACTGCATCTGTTTCAGTTGGGTAATGTCCCGGAAAGAGACGATGGTTCCCACTTTGTTGCCCTGATTGTCGTTACGGTCCGTGGCCGTAAAACCGATGCAGATTTTATCCCCACTTCGAATAGTCAATTCCATTTCCCGGCTGTAACGCAAAGATTTGGGAGAGCGGGGTTTGGACAAGAGAAGGCTTGCCTCTTCGGGTCTAAGAACCGATGCCAGTTTTTTCCCGATTAAATCTTTTCCCTGCATTCCTAAAATATTACATCCACCTGTATTGATTGAAGTGATATTTCCGCTCAGATCGATGGTCAACAAACCAGCCTCCATGCTCTGAATGATGCTTTCGTTGAAGTTTTTCAGAGTGATGATTTCATTCTCCATTTTTTTCTGATCAGTAATATCCCTTCCGATTCCCATAGCGCCGACGATCGATCCTTTTTCAAAAATTGGCGTAATGCTGAAGGAAAGCATGTGTCGATGCGTATGTTTTCCTGCAATCTGTGCTTCAAAAACACGCGCCCGTCCCTGATGAATCACTTGATAATGTTCTTCGACGACCTTCTGATCTCCGGGATCAATAAAAGCAAGAAACTTCCTGCCAATCCATTTTTCTTTTTTGTACCCTGTGAGCGGCGAGAAACGGTTATTCAAGTAGATAAAATTCCCCTGGTCATCCAGAGTAAAAATAAAATCATTTGCATTTTCCAACTGATCTCTATACCAAAATTCGGATCTTTTAACTTCCTGCCGCAATTCCTGGGTTCGCTTTCGAACATCATGTGAAAGTACAAGATTGTCTACGATCTGATTTAATTCTCCAGAATGAATGGATTTGGAATACCATCCGGTTAAACCATCGTCGAACAGTTTTTTGGCAAGCGAAGTTTGAATATTACTCTCCGAATAGAGTATAAACGGAATCTGTTCACGATTTGAGTAGACTTTTTGCGATTTCAATCGATAAAAGATTTGATCTCCATCCAGATCATCGGTTATTAATTCAGAGAAAACAAGTGTCGGATTAATTTGATCGAATCGTTTCAGTGCTTCTTCTCCCGATGAAAACCGAATGATTGAATAGTTTCGTCGATTGAATGTCTCGGAAAAAAAGTTTTCCGATTCAGGATTCGGATCAATGATCAGAATTTTTTGTTTTGGGTTCAATATTTTCATTTGAGCGTTCTGTTCGCTGTAAATGTCATTAAATTGACGGAATTGGATTACGAACCAGTTTGTCCTGAAAGCGTTGCATTGCTTCTGGGCAGTGTAAAGGTAAAAACCGATCCCACACCCAACCGACTCTTAACAGAGATAGTTCCGCCATGTCTCTCAATAATTTCCTTGGAAAGGGCCAACCCTAGCCCCGAACCTTCAATTTCATCGTATCCTTCTGCATCGACAACACGAAAAAATTTGTCGAATATATTAGACAAAGCATCCTTGGGAATGCCGTACCCGTTGTCGATTACGTTCACCATGATTTCATCTTTATCTTCCTTAACTTCGATGCCGATTTTCGATCTTTTGGGACTGTATTTAATCGCATTGCTGTAAAGATTCTGAAGCACTTGTTCAATCATATCCTGATCGCCAAAAGCGAATGACAAATTTTCCTGAATATCCGTAATCGCACGTATTTCTTTTTTCTCCACCTGCATACGGTTGGTTTCCAGTACCTGTTCGACCACCTGTTTCAAATCAAATGGAATCATTCTTACCTCCGTCTTCCCGGCTTCTAGTTTGGATAAATCCAGAAATTTGTTAATCAATTCTGTCAACCGGCTGGATTCGGTCTGAATGACCTGTGCATATTCTTTCGACTGGGAATCCTTCAGGTTGGATTCAAGGAGCAGCTCGCTGAATCCAAATATTGAAGTAAGCGGAGATTTTAATTCATGTGCTACCATGGATACGAGATCGGTTTTTAAACGATCCGCTTCTCTTTCCCTGGTGACATCCCGAATCACCGTAACAATACCGATAAATTCCTTTTTCTTGCCCTTGACCTTGGACGCGTGTGCCTGAAAAACCCGTTCGCGTCTCTCCCCGATTACTCTGTAAGTGAATTCTTCGGCGGATTTGTCTTTTCCCTGTTTGATATTCCGCATCAGCATGGCAAAGGCTTCAATTTTGAGACATTTGTTGAGAAGTTTATGAACAACCTCTCTTTCTTTCAGATTAAACCACTTTTCGGCAACGGAATTGACCACCAGAATACGGTCCTTTGAATCGGTTACGATCAATCCGTCAGCAATATTACGAATGATGGTTTCGGTTTTGATTTTTTCATTGATAATTTCACTAATATTGATATTTTGCAGATGATCCATTTCTTCGACCATATAGTTGATCAATCTGGCCAATTTCTCCATTTCACGATTTTTCTGAACGGGAATTCTCTCGTGAAATTTTCCTCTTCCAACTTCTGTGGCATAATTGACGAGACGCTTGACAGGTGAATCAATCCAGCTTGCCAGCAGCAGACTCAAAATCAAAATAAAGACAAATCCACCTTCAATAAAGTACAATGCATTTTTTCTAAACCAGTTGTTATCGTCAGAAAACGGCTCGATACTCTTTTGGAAGTTGAATCTCCAGGGAAGATAGGCAAACGGGAGGGAAACGGAAATTCTGTTGTCCCTCCATTGTAGACCTGTTTCCTGGTGAATTGCCACATTAGGAATTTCTCCGGTGGATATGTTGTATAATACACGTTTTTCTGCATCTTCTACAATGATCGATTCATTGTCCAAAATATGACGCGCAAGAATAGTCTGCATATCTTCAATTCGGTATTTACCTTCCAATATGTGCCTGCCACTCCTGTTCTCAAATGCAAGCAGGATGGTAACTACCGGATAGCCCAATATTTCCCGAGGAAAAATCTCTCCTACCTTCCACGAAGTTTGATCCGGTAAAAATGTCGATTTCCCAAACAGAAATTTGAAAAGATCCTGACGTTCTTCTTTCTCAAGACGAACGACCTCCCCTGCATTCCAGAACGATTTCTGTACCGAACGAACAGATCCTTGGTGATTGGTAGCGTACAAAGTTACAGAAAGAAATTCAGGGTTTTCATCAAGCCATTTTTCAAACAAATTCTGAGTGTCTGAAAAATTTGAATTCATCAAAACAATCAAGGCTTTCAGCTGATCCACCTTTTGAATAACCCACTTCTCCTCAAGTATGCGGCAAAGTGTCTGGGCTTCCGTAAATGCCATATCTTCTATAGACAATTTTTGATTCCGGTCCGTATCGACAGAAACAATCGATTTCAGGAGAAAGATCAATAGAATAAAGAATCCTGAAAAGAAAAGAAAAACCTTCCAAAAGTTGACAGATCGAATCAAACTGCTTTGTTTCTTTTTTTTCTTTTTCAAGGATGCACTCCACGAATAGGATTTATGCAGTTGCTGTACAGTTTCTGCCGTTCTTCTTTGCCTTGTACAAGGCTTGGTCCGAAAGCTGTATCAATTCATCTTCATCTTTGGTATCCAGTGGATAGGAAGCAATTCCCGCACTCATCGTGATTCTACCGGCGTATGATTTCTTCTCATGCGGGAAAGAACACTGTTCCACCAGATTCCTCAATTTTTCCGAAACGGTCACTGCCGAATTTTTATCCGTTCCCGGAAGAATGAGAACAAATTCTTCTCCTCCGTATCTGGCTAAAAAATCCACTTCCCGTATATTATCATAGAGAAGCCGCGCAAATCTTCTCAAAACCTTGTCACCATTCGGATGACCGAAACTGTCATTGTATTTCTTGAAATGATCAATATCCAACATCAACAGCGAAAACGGTAGCCCGAATCGATCCGATCGGGAACATTCCATATGCAGCTGATTTCGGAAGGCGCGGTAATTATGAAGACCGGTCAAGCCATCCGTTACGGCCATCTGCTTCAATTTTTTTTGTGTTTTTTCTAATTCATCCACTTTTTGATGAAGGGTTTCGTGAAGTCGTTTGATTCGAAGCAAAGATTTGATTCGGGTCAAAAGCTCAATACGATTAAACGGTTTTGCGATAAAATCATCGGCTCCGACTTCACTGCCCTTGATTCTTTCGTCGTTTCCTCTCAGAGCAGTAACCAGAATCACGGGAATGAAATAAGTCTCCCTCGATTCTTTTAGATATTTACAGACTTCAAAACCATTCATTTTCGGCAGCATCACATCGAGAATCACAGCACTGGGAGGTTCGAACTTGATCATCTCGATTGCCTCCTCCCCACTCTTGGCAATAATGATTTCATACCCTGCAGATTTCAAATAAGTATTCAGCAGCAGACGGTTGCTCGTTTCGTCATCTACAATGAGAATGACTTCGCGCTTGTTCGTTTTTTTGAATGAATGATTCTGAAAATAAGGTTCCAATTTTACAATCCTTATTCATGTACCTTTTTATATGCAACATTCAGATTTCTTGCCGCAGCCGCCTCGTCAAGCCTAAAAACTGGTGTGGTCGAAGGAGCATTCCTGAGAAGTGCGGGATCGGTTTCGGCTTCCCGGGCAATGGAAATCATGGCCTCGGCAAAAGCGTCCAGGGTTTCTTTCGATTCAGTTTCCGTGGGTTCGATCATCATCGCCTCATGGACGATCAAAGGAAAATAAACAGTGGGAGCATGAAATCCGTAGTCCAGAATCCGTTTGGCAATATCGAGCGTTTTGATTCCTTTTTCTTTCTGCCGGTCTCCGGAAAGAACGAACTCATGCATGTGATGCTGTTTGTGGGGCAACTCATAATACGGCATCAACTTATGCATGAGGTAGTTGGCATTCAAAATTGCATTTTCACTTGCCTTCTTGAGACCGCGGGCCCCTAACATCCGGATATAGATATAGGCACGCACCAGAATGCCGAAATTTCCATAAAATCCCTGAACTTTTCCGATGGATTCGGGCCGCTCATAATCGAACGAATAACGATCCTCGTTTTTTACGATCACAGGAACGGGAAGGAATCGGCTCAAATTCCCCTTGACCCCGATGGGTCCGCTTCCCGGTCCCCCGCCGCCGTGCGGCGTAGAAAATGTTTTATGGAGATTAAAATGGACAATGTCAAATCCGATGTCGCCGGGCCGGACAATACCCAACAGCGCATTGAGATTGGCTCCGTCCATGTAAAGCAGTGCCCCGGCATTGTGAACCAGACGGGCGATTTCGACGATTCGTGATTCGAAAAGACCGAGTGTGTTCGGATTGGTGAGCATGACACCGGCCACTTCATCGCTTAAATTGGATTTCAAATCTTCGATATCCACGAGACCGGCCGGTGTGGATTTGACCTGTACTGCTTCATATCCTGTGATTGTGGCGCTAGCGGGATTGGTACCGTGTGCCGAGTCCGGTAAAACGACTTTCTTTCTTGGATTGCCTCGGCTTTCATGATAGGCACGCATGATCTTCAATCCTGTCATTTCGCCGTGCGCACCCGCTGCAGGTTGCAGCGTCATTGCGTCCATGCCGCCAATCTCACAGAGATAACCGGCCAGTTCTCCCATGAGCTGCAAATTACCCGAAATTTCGTTCTCTTTTTGAAAAGGATGAATATTGGCAAAACCGCTCAACCCAGCCAGTGTTTCATTAATTTTTGGATTGTACTTCATCGTGCAGGACCCGAGCGGATAAAACCCCTTGTCCACATGGTGGTTCATGACTGAAAGGTGGTGATAATGTCGAACCACATCCTGCTCGCTCATTTCTGGTAATTCGGGTGGATTGGTTCGTTGAAATTTTTCAGGGATCAGATCCGAAATATCGATTTCGGGTATATCGAGCAAGGACAACGAATGCCCAATTCGTCCTTCCGAACTGATTTCAAATAAAAGTGGCTTAAGCATGAAAACTCTCCGCATGTTTCATACAAATGACAGAAGCCTTTCTTTAAGACCGATCTATTGCTTCGGCCACCTGCAATGGAATCTGGGTCCGGCCGAAGGGTACACTGATCTGGATGCCATGTGTAAATTTCTGGACTTGTCTAACCATCTCTCTGGCAATGTCGATACCCACTTTGAGCTGATCCTCTTTGGAATCGAATTTGCCGATACGTTTGATCACCTCATCCGGCACAGTCACTCCGGGAACTTCGTTGCGCATAAATTCGGCATTTCGCAAACTGACTAAAGGCCAAACTCCGGCAATGATATACAAATTCATATCGGAGATTTTTTCGAGGAACTTTTCCAGTGCCCCGGGATCGAAGACCGGTTGCGTAATGGCAAATTCGGCTCCCGCTTCAAATTTCAAATACAATCGTTCAGTTTCACGATCATTGTTCACACTGTTTGGATCGAGACCGACGCCGATAAAAAAACCCGTCCTTTCACCAATCGGCTTGTTCCCGACGTCGAGACCGAGATTGAGGTTCTTCAGAAGCCGGGTCAATCCGACCGAATCGATATCAAACACAGCCGTGGATTGAGGCAGATCCCCGATCATGGGCGGATCGCCGGTGATGGCCAGAATATTTTTGATTCCCAGAACCGAAGCACCAAGCAAATCCGATTGCATCCCCAGGAGATTGCGGTCCCGGCAAGTGTAGTGAAGAACGACTTCCATGCCAGTCTCTTCCTGAAGTTTGACTGCCATAGCAAGCCCGTTCATCCTGGCGGTTGCTCTCGGACCATCAGGAATGTTGACTGCATTGATGTTGTGTTCTTTGAATACATTCGCAGAATCAATTTGTTTGTCCATATTTCGTCCCCGTGGTGAAACCAGTTCCACACAGATGACGAATTTGTTTTCGCTCAACTTTTTGGACAGGAGAGACTTTTGAGCTACTGGGACGGGTTCTGGCAATACTGTTTCTTGCGGTTGCGATTGTTCGACCCGAATGGGAGTCCACAATCGGGGTTGTTTTTGAGTTAGGGCCTCCGACATTTTTCGAATATGTTCGGGAGTCGTACCGCAGCATCCGCCAAGGATCCTCGCCCCTGCTTCGATAAAACGTTTTGCATAGACACAAAAGTATTCCGGTGTAGAAAGATAGATCATGCGGCCGTCGATAAACTGGGGCAGCCCGGCATTGGGCATGATCGAAACGGGCAACGACGTTTCTTGAATGATCCGTTCCAGAAAATCCAACAGGATTTTGGGACCGATGGTGCAGTTGATGCCGACGCCGTCAATGCTGTATTTTGCCAGTTGAACGACACATTCTTCGATGGTTAAACCGTGCGTAGTTTTCCCATCTTCCTGGACCGTCATTTGGGCAATGATGGGTAAATCGCAACAGTCACGGACAGCGTTGATCGCCTGTTTGATTTCGTCAATTTGGTGAAAGGTTTCCAACACAAACAGATCAACACCTCCATCCAGCAATGCCTGTGCCTGTTCCCGGTAAACGTTCCGGGCTTCTTCAAGCGAAGTTTCTCCCCAGGGTTCGATTTCAATCCCAAGAGGACCAATCGAACCCGCCACGAATCCGCGGTCTTCGACAACTTCCCTGGCTATTACTGCTCCCTGAGTGTTGATCTCACGAACCTGTCCGCCTAAATTGTGTTTTTGCAATTTGAACCGGTTTGCTCCGAATGTGTTCGTCTCAACCGCCATCGCGCCCGCATTTAAATATTCCCGATGAATGGATCGAATCAAATCCGGACGGGTCAAATTCAATTCATCGTAGCATTTGTCAATAAATATCCCTTTTTGATAGATGAGTGTTCCTATGGCACCGTCAAAAAGGAGAATGCGCTTTGATATGTAGTCACGAAAATTTTGCATCGATTATCTTTTGAACTTAGTAGTTCTATTTCATTTGATAAATTAAGAATAAATTGGTCGATTTTCAACCACTATTTTTATTTGAGATTTTTAATATTCATGCCTGGGATACCGATCACAAAAAGAAATTATAATATACAGCAAAAAAAAGACCTTCAGAATTGAAGGTCTTTAAAAATCTATTACTGGTTGGCTTATACTTTTGCAGCATCCCAATCGGATTTTTTTACAAATTTGGTTAAATTCCTTCCATCGGATGTTTTTCCTCGAAATGCATATCTTTCTCTTCCCGCTTTCCCGTATTTTACTTTCTCTGTAACCTCCGCCTCCACTTTTTTTCTTGTCTTGACATCAAAAAAAACTGTCTTCATCCCGCGCCTCCTTTTATAATGGTAATCTTCTTCCCTTTAAAAAATGACATAACATACTCAACTGAGGCAACATGACTAAGATTTTTACCTGATAATAACAATTTAGATAATCCGCTTTGAATTTAATATAATAAAACAATTGACAAATATCAACGAAAAACAATCTAAAAGACACCATTCTTTAAGAATCGATCCGAGATAAAGATGAATTGTTTCAAACGATAACAACCAATACTTTAGCAGAGCGATTGTCCATGGCCTGCAGTCCATGTTTTATTTCGGAGTTGAACATGAGTGAATCTCCGGGGTTAAGTATCAATTCGTCTTTATCGATGATTACTTTTAATCGCCCTTCCAGCAAATAATGAAATTCCTGACCAGGATGTGTATTGAAATGGGGTGATTCATTTTTTTGACAAGGTTCTACAATAACCAGCAAAGGTTCGATTTTCTTTTGAACAAAATCGGCGCAAAGACTTTGATAATCATACTCTTTTCTTCTGTCAACTTGAATTCCTTCATCTTTTCGAACAAGCGCATAGTCTTTCTGTTGCGGTTCGTTGCCGGTCAACAATTCACCCAATTCTACGTCATATTTTTTTGCGGCGACGTAAAGAAAACTGACCGGAATATCTTCTTCGCCAGATTCGTAGTGATCCAGTTCTTCGGCAGTAACTCCCAAAGCTTCGGCCGCCCATTCGATGGGCATATCGTTCGACTCTCTCGCCTGCTTCAAACGGGCCGCAATCTGCTGCAAGCGTATTGTCATCTTTAAACTCCATACTTGAAAGATATTTTTGATATCGTTTTTAAAGTGTCAGGAATATTTAAATATACGAATTTCTCAAGCGATTGGCAATGAGACATAAAAAATAAATCAAGGTGCCAAGTACCACGATTGTTGCACCGGCAGGCGTATTGCATTGATAAGAAACATAAAGTCCCCCGATCATGACGACAAGCGTATACAAAATACTGATCGCAATCACGCTGCGGAAATCTTTTGAAAAAATCAATCCAAAACTGGCCGGAAGAACGACAAGCGCCGAGACAAGAACGATTCCCACAATTTTGATACTGACGACAATGATCGTTGCAAAGAAGACAAGCAAAAAAGTATCCAATGTTTGAACGGAAATACCGCTTGTAATTGCCACTTTCTCATCAAAAGTCATAAACAATATTTTTTGAAGAAAAAGCAGCAGAAAAGGAACGAATAAAACAAGAACGACCAGTGCAGAAATCAGATCGAAGAGCGTCACACCCAAAATATTTCCGAAAAGATACCCGGCCAGATCGAAGGTGTAGGCTTTTCGCATCGCGATCAAAAGTGCACCAAGAGCCATTGAGAATGCGAAAAAAATGCCGATCGATGTGTCATAGGAAATATTGCCGTATCGAACCATTTTGCCGATAAACAAGGCAGATAAGATGCAAAACACCAGAGAAGAGTAGAAAGGATCGATTCCCAGAAACACACCCAGAGCCACTCCTCCAAACGCCGTATGCGCAATCCCTGCTCCCAGGAAAGCCATTTTGCGCATGATGGCAAAGAACGAAAGCAATCCGAACAGACCTGCTAAAAAAACACTCATAATTAGTCCATACCGGATAAATTCCATGGTAAACAAATCTAGCATTTTTTCTTCTCGCACATTTCGCAATCCTTATCATGAAGCACAAAATGCACATTTTTACCGAATACCCGTTCCAGTGCTTCCGAAGGGATGCAGTCTTCGGGGTTGCCGTGAAAATGGATTCTTCGGTTCAAACAGGCAATCTGGTCCACAATACCGGAGACGGCCCCGATGTCGTGCGAGACCATGAGAATCGTTAAATTTTCCTGATCCCTGAGTGTTTGGAGCAGATGATAAAATCGGTCTTGGGCCACGGCATCCAAACCTGTCGAGGGTTCGTCAAGAATCAGCATTTTTGGTTGAAGTGCGAGTGCACGTGCAATCAATACGCGCTGTCTTTGGCCACCCGAAAGTGTTCCAAAATGGTGACGAGTCCATTTTTCCATTTCGACTTTTTCGAGACACCGCAGAATGATTTTCCGGTCATTTTCGGTCAATCGGCGATAAAAGGGTTTCCGTGCATAACGTGTCATGGCAACCACATCGAAAACATTGATCGGAAATTTCGAATCTACTTCGATATTCTGAGGCAAATAACCGATCAGCCCCTCTTGTTTTATCGTTCTTGGACTGCGGTCGAAAACACGAACAGTGCCCCGAACCGGTTCGATGAAACCGAGAATAGTGTTGATCAAGGTAGTTTTGCCGCTACCATTGGGACCGACAATGGATACGATCTCGCGTGGATAAACAGAAAGTGTGATCTCTTCCAGCACGGATTGGTGATCGTATTTCACCCAGACATCTTGCAAAGAAATCGAAGGTTTCATACAATTCTCTGAAAAGATTATTGTTTCAACGCCTCGGACAATTGTTTGGCATTGTAAGTCATCAGATCAATATAATTCGAACGTTCCGGTTGATCGGGATCGCCAATCGAATCAAGTCGAATCAGCCGTCCGTTGATTTCATTTGCGAGCGATTCCGCGGCTTTGCTTTCAAGGTTTAACCCGATCACAATGATCCAAACATGGTTTTTTCTTGCACGGTGAATCATCTCTGTGAACTGCTTGACCGAAGGTTCATCTCCGTGGCCGTGCTCGATGGTTCCTGTTATATTCAGATCGTATTCTTCGGCAAAATAATCCCACGCTGGATGCCACTGAATGAAATTTTTATCTGGAATATCCGAAAAGAGCGTTTTTATTTTATTGTCCAAATCCGAAAGTTTGATCTGGTAACTTTTTAAATTCTCTTCAAAGTTTGTGCGGTTTTCGGGATCCACATCCGACAGGATTTTTGTGATAAATTGAGCAATCTTTTCCGCATTCTGAATCGAAAGCCAGATATGGGGATTGATGTGCGGATCCAAATTTGATTTAGGGTTTCTCTCCAAACTGTCCTGAATAAAATAGACCGCCGTTTGCTTCGAAAGATATTTTACAATCCAGCCGTCGAATTCGTGAGAAATACCAACATATACATTAGCTTGTTTCAAATTTCGAACGACGGACGGCTCCGGCTCATAGGTATGCGGATTGGCGGCAACAGGCACGGCAAAAGCGACATCAAGATAAGGTCCGCTGATATTTTTGATGATATCGTAAATCGGGAAAATAGAAGTCTTTACTTTTAATTTTTGATGAACCGGAAGAGAGGGTTTCTGGCATCCCGTAAATAAAAATAGAATCGATTGAAGAATGAGTCCGGATTTTAACAGCCGCATCGTTCTCATTTCACTGCCATTCTGTTTCTGGTGTCATTTATCCTTCGATCCAGACATTTTCTTGACCCAAGATCGTTCGCAAATCTGCAATCAGATCCTGCTTGGGATTGACACGGTACTTCTTGGATTTCAGTGTGATTTGATTCTCATCCGGTGTCATAATTTTCATGTAGACCGGAATCGATCCGGGATACTGATCGAAAACCATTTTTACTCTGTCGATTTGATTGTTTTCCTTCTCAAGGGTCGGAATGTTCATCAACAGACGTTTGGTAAACTTTATTCTGGCATCTTCGACAGGAATGATTTCCGATACAATCACAGAACCGGCATCTCTCCCCTCTCTGCGGTCGAAAGTTCCCAATACAGCGACAATTTTGTCGACTTGGATCAACGAACGGAATTTCTCGAATATTCTCGAAAAAACGATTGCACGAATATTTCCGGAAAAATCCTCGATGGTAAAAAAGGCCATGGGATTGTCTTTTTTGTCAAACATGTTTTTTACATCGGTGATGATTCCGCAAAGCCGCACGGGCTGTCCGTTTTCGACAGCAGCAATCTCTCCGATCATTGGATTTGCGAAAGCTTTCACCTCATCTTCAAACTTAAGCAACGGATGACCGGATTTATAGTATCCCAAAAGTTCTTTTTCTTTTCTTAACTTTTCTCCCTGTGCCCACGGTTCCATTTGAGGCAATTCAGGATACAAATTACTCTGCGAAGAATCGCTTTCGAATATCGAAGTCTGGCCTAATTCTTCTCTTTGTTGATAAGTCTGCGCCAATTGAATAGCGTTATTCAAAACAGCCATCTTTTGAGCTCTGTTGCCCTCTATAGAATCCATGGAACCGGACTGAATGAGACTTTCAAGAACTTTTTTATTTGCCAGACGCAGATTGAGATGCTTGCACAAATCAAAGAGAGTGTTAAATTTCCCAAACTTTTCACGCGCTTCCAAAATCGATTCGATCGCACCTTTTCCCACATTCTTTACGGCGCCCAGTCCAAAACGAATGCCCTGTTCGGCAACACTGAAATCGTGCACACTTTCATTCACATCGGGCGGCAAAATATCAATATTCATTCTCTTACATTCATCTATCAGAATGATGACCCGATCCGTATTTCCCATTTCACTGGTCAGGTTGGCAGCCATAAACTCTTTCGGATGGTGGGCTTTCAAATAAGCAGTCTGATAAGCGACGATGGAATAACCAGTGGCATGGGATTTATTGAATCCGTATCCGGCAAAACGGTCCATCAAATCAAAGATACTGTTGGCCGTTCCTTCCTGAATGCCCTTCTTCATGGCACCTTGGACAAATGCGCTCCTCTGTTCCTGCATGAGATCGAGACTTTTCTTCCCCATTGCCCGCCTCAGCAAATCCGCATCGCCCATACTGAATCCGCCCAATTCACTTGCAATTTTAATGACCTGTTCCTGATATACGATGATGCCGTGTGTTTGCTTTAAAATCGGTTCCAGGGAGAGATGTAAATATTGGACCGGTGTTCTGCCATGTTTTCGATTGATAAAATCGTCGATCATTTCCATGGGACCGGGTCGGTAGAGCGCGTTCATTGCGGTTAAATCTTCAATCGATTCAGGAACGAGCTTTTTCAAATATTCACGCATGCCGCTGCTTTCAAACTGAAAAACGCCTACCGTCTCTCCATCACTAAAAACACGGTAGGTCGCCGGATCGTCATAGGGCACATTTTCTATATCCAGATGAATCCCGTTTTGCTTCAAGGTTTTCAATGTATGATCAATCACGGTCAGCGTACGTAATCCAAGAAAATCCATTTTCAGCAGTCCGGCGGCCTCAAGCGACTTCATATCATATTGAGTAGTAATATCCGCAAATGAATTCTCTTTTTGTTTGACACCTTCCTTTCTTGTCGATTTGAACAAAGGCACATATTCGGTCAACTCTCCGGGTGCGATGACCACACCAGCCGCATGGGTTGAAGCATGTCGGGCCAAACCTTCAAGAACAAGAGAGTATTCGAGGAGTTTCTTATAAGTCTCATTCTCCCTGCATTTGGCTTTAAATTCTGGAACTTTTTCCAAGGCTGCATTGATTGTGATACCAATTTGATAGGGAATCATTTTTGCGATCTGATCCACTTCGTCATACGGGATTTTAAGCACCCGACCGACATCCCGAATGACCGCCCGAGCATTCATGCTTCCAAATGTGATAATCTGAGTCACATTTTTTTCACCATATTTTTTCTTGACATAATCGATGATTTCATCACGGCGCTCATAACAAAAATCAATATCAATATCGGGCATCGAAATCCGTTCAGGATTGAGAAAACGTTCAAAAATAAGACCATATTTTAGCGGATCGACGTTAGTAATTCCTAATGCATAGGAAACCAAACTTCCGGCGGCAGAACCTCTTCCCGGACCTACAGGAATATTTTTCTCTCTTGCATGTTGTATAAAATCCATCACAATCAGGAAATATCCGGCATATCCCATTTTTTTAATAACGGAAAGTTCGTGCTGCAGACGCTGATCAATTTCCGGTGAAATGGTTTGAAAACGTAAACGAATACCTTTATAAGATTTTTTCTCTAAATATTCATCCAGTGAATAGGCATCTTCATTTTCTGGAATCTGAAAACTTGGCAGATGTAAAGTATCAAAATCAAGAACCAGATGACATTTTTCGGCAATTTCCATACTTCTCGAAAGTACGTCAGGTATCTCTTTAAAAAGTGTCAACATTTCATCCGGCGATTTAAAATAGATTTGATTGGATTTAAACCGCATACGATTGGGATCATCGATATCTTTATTGGTTTGCAGACACAACAAGACATCGTGTGCCTCATAATGTTCCTTTTTTAAATAATGCGTATCGTTCGTTGCTACAATAGGAACGTCCAATTGCTTTGAAATTTCTATAAGTCCTTTGGCAGCTTTTTTCTCTTCCTCAATGCCATGATCTTGTATTTCAAGGTAGAAATTCTCGCCAAATAACTCTTTATAAAACGATGCTACGTCGATTGCGCCTTGATAGTCATCGTGTATCAGTTTATAGGGAATCTCTCCCTTGATACAGCTTGACAAAACAATCAATCCATCGGAATGTTTCTGAAGTACTTCTTTGTCAATTCTGGGTTTATAATAAAATCCTTCCAAGTAACCGATGGAACTCAGTTTCATCAAGTTTCTATATCCATCCATATTTCTGGCCAAAAGAATCAGATGGAATGCGGTCTCTCCATCCGCCTTTCCCCCGGTTTTATCAGTACGTGATTGAGGTGCAACATAGGCCTCCATACCGATAATTGGCTTGATACCGGCTTTCATGGTCTCTTTATAAAAAGAAATCACCCCGAACATATTCCCGTGATCCGTAATGGCCAATGCTTTCATACCAAATTTCTTGGCCGTATCGACCAAATCGGGAATACGGCACGCGCCGTCTAAGAGACTAAAATAGGTGTGATTGTGTAAATGGGTAAATTCACTCATCTCGAATCAATTTAAGTCCTGAAAAATGTATTAATTTCATGTACAATACCTATTTGATTATACAACCAGTTTTTCCTGATCGCGGTAAATTTCAGCCCCCAATAATTTCAATTTCTCTTCGATTTTTTCATATCCCCGGTCGATATGATACACCCGTGAAATGTGTGTTTTCCCCTTTGCGATCAAACCGGCTAAAATTAGAGAAGCGCTAGCTCGTAAATCCGTGGACATGACTGGCGCTCCTGAAAGATGAGACACACCTTTCACGATTGCGATATTGTGATCAAGGGTAATATCGGCGCCCATTCGTCTTAACTCTGCAACATGCGTAAACCGGTCTTCAAAGATATTATCCGTAATAATGGAGGATCCATTGGCAATGCTCATTAATGCCATCCATTGGGCCTGCATATCGGTTGGGAAACCCGGATAAACAGCCGTTGTGACATCCATCGGATGGATTCGTTCATTCGATTTGATATGTACCCAGTCGGGCCCCTCCTGAATTTGTGCACCCGTATCGCGGAGCTTATTGATGATTGAAGACAGAAAAAGTGGCCGGGTTTTTTCCAGTCGGATATCCCCCCCTGTGATATGTCCGGCAATGAGAAATGTCCCGGACTCGATCCGGTCGGGAATGACGGATGCATCCACGGCGTTCAGGGTTTTTACACCTTCAATCTCAAGATACTCCGTTCCGATGCCATTGATTTTTGCCCCCATCTTTTGCAGAAACAGAGCGAGCGAAGTAATCTCCGGCTCTTTCGCGGCATTTTCGATCAATGTGGTTCCTTTCGCAAGTACAGCTGCCATAAGAATGTTTCCCGTGGCACCGACACTGGGAATATCCAGCGTGATCTTTGCGCCTTTCAGACGCCTGGTCGTCGCAACAATATATCCATTTTCTATTTCGATCTCAGCACCCAGTTTTTTCAAACCCTCGATGTGAAGATTCACGGGCCTCGGTCCCCAGGCACATCCTCCTGGAAGCGATACTTTTCCGTAACCGAACCGGCTGACAAGAGGACCCAGTACATAAATGGATGCACGCATGGTTTTGACCAAATCGTAGGGTGCCTCGAAGTTGTGGGACGACTCTGTCTTGATTGAAAGGGCATGATTTTCAAACTGAACATCGGAACCGATGCTTATGAGTAGGCTTGCCATGGTCTTAACATCTTTCAGGACAGGTACATTCTCAACCCGATAAGTTCCATCGGCAAGAAGAGTTGCGGCCATAATAGGCAAGACGGCATTTTTGGCACCGCTGATTGTTACTGTACCCTGCAGCCGTTTTCCGCCTGTCACAACAATTCTATCCATTCAAACCACTCAGTCAAAATTCTCCAAACAAAATTTTATGTCATAATCCTTCAAAAATCGAAAAGCACTATTCATTATTAATTTTTTCATTCATTATACTTCTGATTCGATATCATACTTCTTGGTTCAACAGTTCTCGGGCACTCTGTATGGTCGAGTCCGTAATTTTCTCCCCGCCAATAAGCTTGGCAATCTCTGTAATCCGCTCTTTATCGTTTAAAATCGATATTTTTGTTCTTGACCGGTTTTCGTGAATTTCTTTTTCGACAGCATAGTGCGCATCTCCCACGGATGCGATCTGTGGAAGATGCGTTATGCATATGATCTGATGTTTCAATGAGACTTCCTTTAAATTGTTTCCCACCACTCTGGCGATCCGACCCGAAATTCCCGTATCGATTTCATCAAAGACTAACACAGGAACCCGGTCCGCTTCCGCTAAAACGGTTTTCAAAGCCAGCATGATTCGGGATATTTCTCCACCCGATGCGACCGTGGCCAGGGGCTTTACCACTTCTCCTGGATTCAATGAAATGAGGAACTCAACACGGTCAATTCCGTGCGACGTGGCATCCAGGCTTTTATCGCCCATCCTGACAGGACCATTTGGATTTTCTTTTTCGGAAAACTGGATCTGAAATTTTCCTTTTTGAAGACCTAATTCCTCGAGAACCGCAATGATTCTCGTTTCCAGCTTTTTGCCCAATTGTTTGCGTAAACTGGACACTTTGAAACAAATTTCGGATAATCTCTTTTTTTCGCTGTCAATTTCTTTTGAAATTCTCTGAATATCGTCCCCGACGGTTTCCAATTGATTGAGATCTTTCTTCACATTCTCGGCAAACTCCAGAACACGATCCAAGGTACTTCCATATTTTTTCTTGAGTAGATTGAGCATGCCTACTCTTTCACGCATCTGGTCCAACCGTTCGGGATTAAAATCGATTTTATTGGTATAGCCCTTCAAATTATTGACGATTTCCTCGATTTGAATGCGTGATGTCTCACAATCGTGCCGCCATTGATTAAAAAGCGGATCCACCTGAACCAGTCCTCTTAACAGAGTCTCCGAAGTTGAAAGGCGCTCGACTGCGGAACCTTCTTCCTCGTACAGAATAGATGTGATGTTTTCGACGGCCTGAAAAATGCGTTCGCTGTTTTCCAAAATTTTTATCTCGTTTTCAAGAATATCGTCTTCTCCAACCACGGGATTCAAATCGGAAATTTCTTTGATTTGAAATTCTAAAAGTTCCTTTTTCTCTTTGAGCTGTTCTGCTTTCTGTCGCAGAATTTCCAATTCAGTGGACAAATTCCTGAACGATTTGTACGAACTTTTCAGGCTTTCCGACAATGTTCTGTCGATACCGAAATTATCGAGATATTCGAGATGACGGTCGACTTTTAAAAGAGTTTGATGGGCATGCTGACCATGCAGATCAATCAGCAAATCACCAATCTGGGAGAGTGTGGCATTGCTAATCGGTGAATCATTGGCAAAACAACGTGTTTTTCCCGAGTCATGAACTTCCCGTCTGAGAATCAGTTGCTTCGTTCCGGTTTCTATCTGATTGTGTACCTCATTCAAATGAATATCATCAGGGAGATTGAAAAAGCATTCGACGACCGCCATCTTCGATCCCTGTCGAATCACATCGGTTTTCGCACGTTCTCCCAAAATCAAACTCAACGCATCGATAATGATCGATTTTCCGGCTCCGGTTTCTCCTGTAATGATATTCAAACCCGGACCGAATTCCACGGTCATTTCATCAATGAGCGCATAATTTTTAATATAAAGTTTTTTGAGCATGGTCAATTACTTATCGAATAATCGCAATTTTACCGATTTGGCTTTGGCCATCTATGGAATTGGCCACAACGAGATAAATGCCGCTTGCAACAGGCATGTCATGTTCATTCTTGCCATCCCATACGACTTTGTTGCCATGGACTACATCATTCCCCATCTTCTTGACAAGATACCCATTCATATTAAAAATAGAAACAGAAACATCGGCAGAGAGATTTTTTATAGTAATCGTTTCATGTTGATCAAAAATAAACGGATTCGGAAAAATGTCAAGACTTTCAAGCGTTTCTTCCGGCTGTGAATAGGGTGTCTGCAAAATGGAAAGTCCCTGACCCGTACCAACGGCCACAGCGCCGTTTTGACGATTGGTTCCGATAGACAACACGTCGTTACTGATCAGTGCACTGCTTTCCTGTGTAAAACGTTGCCACGTATATTGCTCATTCAGAAACAGACTGACTCCCGTATTGGTACCGACCCACAAATTGTTTTCGCCATCAACGGCAAGACACGTCACATAGTCGGACAATGCACCGTATCGTCTCTCGATAGATCCATACAAATAATAATATAATCCCTCCTGAGTTCCTATCCAGACCGCTCCTTCCCTGTCCACGGCCAGTGCCGAGATATAATTGTTTTCAAGAATATCACTCGTCGTAATTCTATCGACGGGTGGATCGTCACTTTTAATAGATGGCGTTCCGTTGTCATCGATGATAAATACACCTTGGTCATCGGTTCCCACCCATTTTCTGTTCTCATGATCCACGGCAATGGATCGCATGTAAATCGATGAAATACCGTCACCACTACCGTACGTGGTCCACACAGAATCTTCGGTCAAAGAATAGAGCGCCTGATTGGTCAACGCTTCCCGATTGAAAAACCACAACGTTCCAGACGAATCAATTGCGATATCATTCACGACGGCGTACGAAGCATCATTCGATATCCCAACCAAGGGACTGTTCGCTGTATTATAAAATCGAACAACGTCCTGATAAATGGAAACCATTCCCCCTCCCCAACTTCCCAACAAAACATGATCATCATAAGTAAAAACGGTTACAAAATCATTATTTTTTAATTCGGGAAAAGCGTTCCGGTCAATCGTTTCCCAGAGTGAATCCCGATCTATAAGTATAAAAACACCCCTGTCTCTGGAACCGCACCACAAATTATTCGTTCTGTCGAAGGCAACAGCCGATATCAGATTGCTCCCTAGACAATTGGGCATAAAATGTTCCCAATTACCATTGTTTTCAGAATAATTGTAAATCCCTTCTTCCGATCCAACCCAAAGCTCGGAATCAAATAAAGTGAGTATATTTAATTTTTTGAGCTTCTTCCCCACTTGAATCCATTGGCTGTCTGCTTCACGATAGATTTTTTCAGAGGTCATAATATAGAGTATGTTCTCATGGACTGTATGATCGAGGACAGGTGAATAGTATATCAAATCCCATGAATTTCCATTCTGACGAACCACACCCGCCTCGGTACTCACAATGATTTGATCCCCAAATGCTGAAATTGAGGTCACATGCCCGTCGGGAAGACCGTCCGCCGTGGTTAAATTATTCCAACTATTTGGATTGAGCAAATTAGCATTGTCCAAACTGGCATAGGCCACGCCTTCATCTGTACCGACCCAGATCGTATTTCCCTGAATATAAATATCCCGAACCGGAATTTCGACCTGTAATTGTGGACCGAGTCTGCGATAAGTTTCTTTTACTTCTTCCCGCTGGATTAAATAAACACTGACGCCGATATCCAGACCGATAAAAAGCGTATCTCCCCGATAATAGAGGCAGGTGATCTGATGATCCTCATAATCGTTCACTGTCCACCATGTATTTTTTAGAGGATCGTATCTCTGAATGATTCCATTATCAAATCCAATCCAGATACGTTCCTGATCATCCGATATCACAGCAGTTACATTGGTATAGGCCAGTCCCTCAGTATTGGTCCAAGCAGTAAAATCTCTCGTGGACGGATCATAAACCAGGAGTCCACCCTCGGTGGCACACCAGAGTTTTCCGTACCCTCCGCACATATCTCGAATATTTAAGGTAGACGTTTGGGTTTGCCAATCCCAGTTCGCACTTCTCAGTATAGCTGTGATTGAAAAAAGAAAATAACAGAGAAATATTTTTTTTCGAATCAATCTGATAATCTCCCGTCCAAATCGGCCATTTCGATAGCGCTCAGAGCGGCCTGCCATCCTTTATTGCCTTGTTTGGTTCCTGCACGCTCGATTGCCTCTTCGAGTGTTTCACAGGTCAATATTCCATATATGGAAGGTACACCGGTCTGTATGCCGACCTGTGCAATTCCTTTTGTCACTTCGGATGCAATAAATTGAAAATGGATTGTGCCCCCCCGAATGATGGCCGCCAGACAGATAATGGCATCGTACTGCCTTTTTTGGGCCATTTTCATGGTAATGGCCGGTATTTCGAACGATCCGGGCACCCAGACAATGTCAATTTTGTTCTCGTCTCCGCCGTGCCGTTGAATACAATCCAGCGCTCCTTCGAGCAAACGGGAGGTGATGAATTCATTGAAGCGGCTTACAACAATACCAAATTTTTTCCCTTTCGCACTCAGCTGACCTTGAATGATCTTTGCCATAACGCCTCCTTAGACCTCTTCTTTAAAATAATCAATCTTTTTCTTTATCCAAAATCCAATCTTTTAAAATTAAATGTCCAAGTTTATCCCGTTTCGTTTCGAGATATTTGGCATTACAGGGATTGGGTTCGATTTCCAGAGGAACCCGCTCGATAATTTCCAGATGATACCCTTGCAACCCAACTACTTTCCTGGGATTGTTCGTCATCAGCCGGAGTTTCCGAACTCCTAAATCAGCTAGAATTTGTGCGCCGATTCCGTAATCCCTCAAATCGGCTGGAAAACCGAGCGCTTCATTGGCTTCAACCGTATCCTTTCCTTGATCCTGAAGCTGGTAAGCACGAATTTTATTCCCCAGACCGATTCCTCGCCCTTCCTGCCGCATGTAAAGAAAAACACCCCTGCCTTCCTTTTCGATTTTTTCCAGAGTGGCATGCAACTGCTCGCCGCAATCACATCGCAGGGATCCCAGAACGTCCCCGGTCAAACATTCCGAATGCACGCGGACAAGTATCGGTTCTTCGGGAACGATCTCTCCCTTGGTTAATGCCAGATGGTGATGCGAATCGATATCACTTTCGTAAAGATGGAGGATGAAATCGCCATACTTGGTCGGAAAATTGGTGCTGGCTACTCTGCGGACCAGTTTATCATGAACGCCCCGATATGCAATCAGATCGCGGATAGTAATGATTTTAAGCTGATGCTCCTCTGCGATCTTTTCCAGTTTGGGCAGTTTAGCCATGGTGCCATCGTCATCCATAATTTCACAGAGCACCCCAGCCGGTGTCAAACCGGATAATCGCGCAATATCGACCACGGCTTCGGTATGTCCGGCACGGCACAGAACCCCTCCTTTTGCCGCACGCAGTGGGAAAATATGACCCGGCCGTGCCAGATCATCGAATTTCGTGGAGGAATCGACTAAAGCGCGCACAGTCTCTGCACGATCGAAAGCTGAAATTCCGGTGGTGGTTCTTTTGATTGCATCCACTGAAATCGTAAAGGGCGTTCCCATCTTCGATGTGTTTAGTTCGACCATGGGCTGCAGTTGCAGTTCGTCCAACCGCTGACCTTGCATGGGCACACAAATTAGTCCCCGGCCGTATTTTGCCATAAAGTTAATTTTTTCAGGTGTGATAAACTCGGCAGCCGTGACAAAATCACCTTCATTCTCGCGCTCTTCATCATCGATGATGATGAGAATATTACCTGCCTTAAAATCTTCTAAAGCTTCTTCAATGGAATTGATTTTAACCACAAATTCGCCCTGTCTTTTTCAAATGAACAATACTCCGATGAATGATCAGAATTTATCTCGGAAACAACCGGTGATCTAATACCCCAGAGACTTTAGCCACGGAAGATCGATCTCTTTCTTTTTGGACTCGAATCGATTGAATTTTTCTACCCATTTCCCGATATAATCGAATTCGATATTGACGATTGAACCCGAGTTTGCATATTTTAAAATTGTATTTTCCCACGTGTGTGGAATAATTGCAACCGTGAATCGATCCCTCTGAATGTTTGTCAGCGTCAAACTCACTCCATCCACGGCGATCGAACCTTTCTCGATCAAATATAGATTCAGTTCATTGGGAATTTGAACTGTCATCAAGTGACTTCCTCCAACCGAGGTGACTGTGATGATTTTCCCGACACAATCGATGTGCCCCTGCACAAGGTGTCCACCCAGTGAATCGTTGAATCGCAACGCCGTTTCAAGATTGACATAACTCCCTGTTTTCAAAAATCCCAGATTGGTTTTGCCGAGGGTTTCCCGCACAGCAGTTGCCTGGAATCGGTTTCCTGTGATGCTTTCCACTGTTAAACACGCACCGTTGACAGCTATAGAATCTCCGGTTTTAACTTTGTCGCAAACAGAATCTGATTCTATCGTAAAACGCAAACTTTGATCTGCTGGATAGACCAACCGTACTTGACCAATACTTTGCACGAGACCAGTAAACAACTATAACCTCCCGTCGAAAACCATGTCCGTCCCGCACTTTTGCCAGCGAGATTGTCTGAATGTCAAGGCAGAATCTGGATTGGACACATTCAGATTCCCGAATGCGGAGTATCCTTCTCCAAAAAGTTTTGGAGCAGTGAATAGAACAATTCTGTCGACTTCACCGGATCTCAGAGCCGATGTAAAGATCCCTTTTCCTCCCTCCACCAGAACAGAGTAGATTCCCTTTTTAAAACACTTTTTCCATAATGATGTCATATCCACTTGTCCCGCTGGGTCCGCTTTTAATATCCAGATTTCGACTCTTTTTTCTTTCAGAGCTTTTATTCGTTCCGGAGAAGCATTTAGAGTCGTCACCAAAATCGTATTTTCCGGATCGTTATTCGTCAGAATTCCAGCTTTGTCCGGAATTCGCAATCGGCTGTCAAGAACAATTTTTTTAATCTGTCTGCCTCTACCCAATCGCACAGTCAGTTCGGGATTATCCTGAATCACCGTATTGATGCCTACGAGAATCGCATCGCTTTCATTTCGCATTTTGTGAACACGTTTTCTGGAATCCGAACCGGTGATCCATCTCGATAAACCGCTGGATGTGGCAATTTTTCCATCCAATGTCTGCGCAATCTTCAGCGTGACAAATGGCCGCTTCTTTTTCAAACATTTGATATAAACTTCATTCAGTTCCAGACACGCTTTTTCCAAAACAGATGTTCTGACCTCAACCCCCGATTGCTCTAATTTCCGAATTCCCTTTTCGTGAACGAGGGGATTCGGATCGGCCATGCCCACTACTACTTTTCGAATGCCGGAACGAAAAATGGCATCGGTACAGGGAGGAGTTTTTCCGTAGTGTGTACAAGGTTCCAGATTTACGTAAAGTACTGCATTTTTCAATTCGCTGGGTGAAAGTTTTGAGATTGCATCAATTTCAGCGTGGGGTCCGCCAAAACAGGCATGGTATCCTCGGGATAAAACTCGATTGTTTTTAACAATAACTGCACCTACATAAGGGTTGGGATGAACTTTTCCCTTGCCTCTTCGTGCAAGCTGGATCGCTTGTTTCATGTAAAATTCATCGGTCATATATAAAAATCAGCCCTGAAATTTACTTCTTTCAGGGCCTGTTGATCTTTACTCGTGATGATAATTGTCGTCATCTTCTTTCATCCGGACTGTTACCGTCGGTACCAGAGTTGCACTGGTTCAATCCATTTACTTTCGGATTCGTGGACTTTTACCACCGGTGAGGACTTTCACCTCGCCCTGAAGAAGACGGTTTTAATATAACGAAACTTTCAAAGTATGTCAAGCGCAAATTATACCTCTTTAGTTGAGAATCCGAATAATACTATTGGTTGTATTTTTTATCGAGAAAAATACTATATATAGACATTTTTTTCATTTTTTCCCTTGACTTTTAAAACAGGAGTTTTTATGTTTAAGGTGTTCGTTTTCTTACCTTGACTTTTAAATCAAACCAAGAAGTGGGAAGCAATTCTATGACGCAACTTTCTAAAACTTTTAGCGCGCCCAATGGGGATCTTTTTGAATCCGACGATAACGGCCGAAAATCAAAATCTTCCTTGTTGATTGAAGTCGATTCTTTGGATGGAGAATCAGAAGTCGCTACCGTATCCGAGAATGATTCATCTTTAGGCGATATGGATATCAATATACAGTTGACTGAAAATGCGGTTAAGGTTTTGGAAAAGCGGTATCTCAAAAAAAACGAACAGGGAGAAGTCATTGAAACCCCGGTTCAATTGTTTCGAAGAGTCGCTCGTTTTATTGCTTCGGCAGACATACTTTACGATCCGACTGCGGATATACAAAAAACCGAAAACGAATTTTTCAACATGATGGTCAATCTGGAATTCATGCCCAACTCGCCCACATTGATGAATGCGGACCGAGAACTTGGCCAGCTATCCGCCTGTTTCGTTCTGCCCGTAGAAGATTCGATGTCCTCGATTTTCGAAGCGGTAAAAAACACGGCGCTGATTCATAAATCCGGCGGCGGTACCGGATTTTCCTTTTCCCGCATCCGTCCGCAGAATGATATCGTACAATCGACCCGGGGAATCGCTTCCGGTCCTCTTTCTTTTATGCACGTATTCGATGAAGCCACTGAAACCGTTAAACAGGGCGGAACCCGCCGCGGCGCCAATATGGCCATTTTGCGTGTGGATCATCCCGATATTTTAAATTTCATCACCTCCAAGGAACAGGACGACAAACTGAACAATTTCAATATATCCGTTGCAATCACGGAAAAATTCTGGAATGCACTTGCTTCCAATAAAAAATACGATTTGATCAATCCGCATAAAAATGAAAAAACCGGCCAACTTGACGCGAAAACGGTTTTCAAAAAAATTGTCAATCACGCCTGGAAAAACGGTGAACCGGGTGTGATCTTTATCGATGAAGTCAATAAACACAATCCCACGCCCAAGCTTGGCGCCATCGAATCGACCAATCCGTGCGGCGAACAGCCTCTTCTTCCCTTTGAATCCTGTAACCTGGGTTCCATCAATCTGTCGAAAATGGTAAAGCAAAACGGCAAAAAGACGGAAGTCGATTTCCAGAAACTGCAACAGACCGTTCGCTCCGCGGTTCATTTTCTCGACAATGTGATCGATAAAAACAAATTTCCTTTGCCGCAAATCGAGAAAATGACCAAATCCACCCGGAAAATCGGGTTGGGTGTCATGGGTTTTGCCGATATGCTGATTCAATTGAATATTCCTTACAACTCCGAAGAAGCCATTGAAGTCGGCAAAAGCGTCATGCAATTCATTACCGAAGAGGCCAAAAAGCAATCTCAGCAATTGGCCCTGAAACGCGGAGAATTTCCGGATTTCTCCAAAAGCATTTACAAGGATAATGACGAACCCCTGCTGAGAAATGCAACAAGAACAACGATTGCACCTACTGGAACGATCAGTATCATTGCAGGCTGTTCCAGCGGAATCGAACCCCTTTTCGGACTTTCGTTTACGCGTAATGTGATGGACAATGACAAACTTCCGGAAATCCATCCTCTTTTTTGTCAACGGATCATCAAAGAGGGTATTTACACCGAAGAACTGATTCGGAAGATCGGTGCCAACGGCTCCGTGGATGGCATAAACGAGATTCCCCAAAATTTGAAAAAGGTGTTCGTCACCGCACACGAAGTCTCGCCGGAATGGCACATCCGCATGCAGGCCGCGTTTCAGGAATATACGGACAATGCGGTTTCAAAGACCGTCAATTTCCCCAACAGCGCAACCGAGGAAGATGTCGAAAAAGTCTACAGGCTGGCGCATGATCTGGGATGCAAAGGCGTTACAATTTACCGGGACGGAAGCCGGGAAATTCAAGTTCTGAAAAAAGGAATTTCCAAATCATCGCCGGCTAACATGACAATTCAGATGCGACCACGCATGCTTCACGGATTCACCACCAAACTCAATACGGGATTAGGATCACTTTATATAACGATCAATACAAATCCACAGCGTGATCCTATTGAAGTATTTGCAAATATAGGGAAAAGTGGTGGAGATACAGCCGCCCTAGCTGAAGCTATTGGAAGACTTATATCAATTGCATTGCAGAAAGGAGTTGATGTCGAGGAACTCAGCAAAACACTAATGGGAATTACCGGCTCGCGTCCGGTTTGGAATGAAGGCATTCTGGTGAAATCCGTTCCTGATGGCATTGGTCAGATTCTTTTAAACGAATTTGGGAAAAAGAAGAATAAGGAGAAAACAGAAAAAACCGAAAAACCACCAGAAACCCTTTTTAATAATTTGATTTTTGAAAAACAGAAAGAATTGCTCGGTCCCGAATGTCCGGATTGTGGAGGCCGCATGGAAATGGAAGGCGGTTGTTCGGTTTGCCGGGATTGCGGTTATTCCCACTGTGGATAAGTTTATTTATCGGATAAAATAGAATTATAAAAAGGAGATTGCGATCTCCTTTTTACGTTTGGTCAGCAACCTATTGGTTTAAAATACCGTATGCATAGATAAATAGAAATATCTTACAATGGCTGCCAATAAAAAAATCAGGATTCAAATTCGCGACCGCAAATTGGGCGACGAATGGATACAGTGGGAAGGAAATCTGTCGGATGCCGAAAAAAATGCGGATTCGGGCAAACGTATTTTTCTTGGCGTTTTGCTTCTGACGATCTTTATCAGCGGTACATCCAGCTTTTTCATCTGGTACATGATTCAACCCCGACTCTTCCAGTTTCATCCCGTTCTTCCCATTTTCATTGGATGCGGCCTGGCACTTCTCTGGATTCTTTTTTCATTATGGTTTCTGCTAATGGTTCTTTCCATTTTGACGGAAAAAGATTTTCTTGTCATTTTCGGAAAAAACGAATATTCTCTAACCTTTCTGGTTCCTCTGGCCTTTCGGTTCGGAATGCGGCTCGGAATTTCACGGGACCGGATCGGGAACTCATTCGTCAAAGTCATTAATGCTCTGATTCGATCCAACGTCACGAAAGTCAAACCTGGCAAACTGCTGATTCTGCTTCCCCGATGTCTGGAAAAACCAATGCGGGAAAAAATCACAGCGTTTGCAAACACCTTAAAAATCCCCATCTTTACCGTACCCGGTGGAGAAATGGCTCGTAAAATAGTGTTCGAAAATAAACCTCTTGCTATTATTGGTGTGGCCTGCGAACGGGATCTGGTCAGCGGTATTCAGGATGTGATCGGAAAAATTCCCGTGATCGGCATTCCCAACATGCGCCCCGAGGGACCGTGCAAAAATACGGTGATTGACCTCAAAGAATTCGAAAAAGCCGTACAGACCTTTCTTTGTAAAAACATTCATCCGCTTGCCCAGAAAATGCTTGCTTAGACTCATATGCGTTTCTCTACAAAATCGTTTTTGAATGAAGCCAAACAGGGCAAGAAACCATTCTCTCTTTTTCGTTTTCTTCATGGATATATTTATCTGAAATGGCCTTATTTTTATATCGGAATTGCTACCAAAAGCCATTGGCTTTATCAGTTTTTTAAACCGATTCTTCCTCGACTTGAAAAATGGCTGATCTCCAATTCAACAAACAAAAATTCTACGGATTCGAATCGATCTCATGCAAGAATCTCCTTTGCGGATACCTATCACGGAAAAGTTCTTCCAATTCATCTTGCCGAGGAAATGGTTACTCTGAATCAGGAAATTTCTCTTGAAAATTTGGAGAAAATTATTCCCTACGCTACGGCCAAAGATATCATCCTGAAAAATCCAGATCATATCGCAGTAATTCAGTGCCCCTGCCGCAAATCTAAAAAAAATCCCTGCCAGCCGCTTGATGTCTGTATTATCATTGGTGAGCCATTTGCAGGATTCGCTGTGGACCATCATCCCACCCGCGCGCGATGGATATCACAATCCGAAGCATTGGAAATTATTCGCGCCGAACACACGAGAGGACACGTGCATCATGCGTTTTTTAAGGATGCCATGCTGGAACGTTTTTATGCCATCTGTAACTGCTGTTCCTGCTGCTGCGGTGCGATGCAGGCTTACCGGAATGATATTCCTATGCTCGCCTCTTCCGGTTACATCGCTGAAAGGAACGATACAAAATGCAGCGCGTGTGGCACATGTGTTCAGGAATGCCCGTTCGAAGCAATTTCGATGAAATCAGGTCAAATTGCAATCGATTATGAAAAATGTATGGGATGCGGCGTTTGCGTCTCCAAATGTCCCAATCAGGCCATCGAACTTCAGCTTTGCCCGGATAAAGGAGAGCCTTTGGAGATCGTAAAATTGATGGAATCTTTAAACGAGGAGTTAAATAATAACAAAAAATATTGATTGTAGATAAAGACGGGAATAAAAAAGGTATCACTTATGAAATAGCGTGATACCTTTTTTATTAATAATAACTATTAATTAAATAAATTATCAAACACCCTCTGCGACGAGATCGCCGATTTCGGTGGTCGAATATCCCATTTTTCCGGCTCCCATGTCTTTCATCTTGTTCGCCGTCACATGCATAACACTCTTTTCAATCGCATCGGCGGCTTCTTTTTCGCCGAGATGTTCGAGCATCATGATCCCGCAGCAGATCGCCGCAAGGGGATTGATCACATTTTTTCCCGTATATTTCGGAGCAGAACCGCCAATGGGTTCGAACATCGATACTCCTTCCGGATTGACGTTTCCGCCGGCCGCGATTCCCATACCCCCTTGGGTAATGGCGCCAAGATCCGTGATGATGTCACCAAACATATTTCCCGTGACAATCACATCGAACCACTCGGGGTTTTTCACCATCCACATGCACGTGGCATCGACATGGTAGTATTCTCGTTTGATGTCAGGATAATCCTTTTCCCCGATTTCGTGAAATGCTCTTTCCCACAGATCGTACACATAGGTCAAGACATTGGTCTTTCCGCAAAGGGCCAGCGTCTTCCGCTTGTTTCTTTTCCGGGTATAATCAAATGCATATCGCAGACACCGTTCGACCTGATGACGGTTGTACACCATGCTCTGGACAGCCACCTCGTGCTCAGTTCCCTTCATGGTAAATCCGCCAATCCCTGTGTATAAACCACCCGTATTTTCACGAACCACCACATAATCGATCTCGTCCGGTCCTTTGTCCTTCAGGGGAGTCGGAACACCAGGATAGAGTTTAACAGGTCTGAGATTAATGTACTGATCGAGATCGAAGCGCAGTTTTAAAAGAATACCCTTTTCCAAAATGCCCGGTTTGACATCGGGATGTCCGATGGCACCCAAAAAAATCGCATCGAATTGTTTGAGCTCTTCCGATGCGGATTCAGGCAACACTTCTCCGGTAGCCAGATACCGGTCTCCTCCAAAATCAAAATTTGTAAAATCCAGTTTAAAACCGAATTTGTCAGAAGCCGCTTTCAGCACCTTGACACCTTCCTTCACAACTTCGGGGCCGGTTCCATCTCCCGGCAGAACAGCTATTTTGTACGTTTTTTGGCTCACAGAATACCCTTTCTCGTTCTTGTTATTATTGGATTAGGATTATTTCGCTCAGGTTGATTAAATCAGATTCTGCATTTTTGCGTATTCGAAAATACCGCCAGCACCGATAATTCCCGCAACCTCTCCGAGAGATTTTAACGGATAGGTCTTCGATGTGGTTAAATCTTTCAGTTGACTTTCGTTAATATCGATTTCGATCAGATCGTTTGTCCGTATCATTCTGGACAGATTCTCTTTGGATTCAAGGGGAATGATCAACCCGCCGTCCACAGCATTCCGATAGAAAATTCTGGCATATGATTGGGCGACCACCGCTTTCACGCCGGCCATGTGCAGTGCCACGGGCGCGTGTTCTCTCGAAGAACCGCATCCGAAATTCTTCCCGCCGATTACAATCTGGAACTCGGATATAGATTGATTCTCTGCAACAAACGGAATGGATCCATTCGGTAAACCGGATTGATTTTTCGGCACGCCGGAAAGCGCATATTTTCCGTACAACTGGCGTTCTTTGGGATCGTCAAGATCGTAGACCAAGTGATGCGCGGGTATGATTTGATCCGTGTCCACATTATCGCCAAGAACGAACGCCTTACCATTTATTGTTTTTTCCAATGGGACCTCTTTTCATTTAAAAAACATTTATCATTATTATGGACAATACAATATCAAATATCAAAAATAATAAATTTAAATCTCAAATAAAAGTTTAAACAGATCAAGCGAGATATTCTCTCGGATCTGTGATTTTTCCGGTCAAGGCAGAAGTAGCCACGGTCAGCGGACTGGCCAAAAATGTTTTTGAATTCGGTGTTCCCATCCGTCCGGGGAAATTCCGGTTGGTTGTGGAAATACAGACCTCGTCGTGATTCAACCGTCCGAACGTGTCTTTCGGACCGCCAAGACAGGCCGCACAGGAAGGCGGACCGATTTCCGCACCGGCATTCTCGAAAATCTCTTTGAGACTCTGGCCATTAACTTTTTTTGTAGACAACAACCGATTCACAGTGGTCGTGGCCGGAACAATACAGGTCTTGACTTTGACTGTATTTCCCTTTAATATTTTGGCGGCCGCGATAAAATCCGTAATCTTTCCGCCGGTGCAGGAACCGATATAACATTGATCCAATTTGATTTCACCGAGATTTCTGGCCGGCTCCACATTTTCGGGAGAAAAAGGTTTTGCGACCATCGGCTCGAAAATCTTCGAATCATAGACTTTCGTGGAAAAATAGATACTGTTTTCATCCGATTCGATAATTTCAAATGTTTCGTCTGTTCTGGATCGGAGATAATCGACAGCCGTTTGATCCACTGCGATCACGCCGTTCTTTGCCCCGGCTTCGATGACCATGTTGCAGAGCGTCATCCGTTCTTCCATATTCATGCCGTGGATGCCTTCTCCGCTGAATTCCATGGCTCGGTAGGTGGCACCATCAAAACCAATGTCGCCAATGATACGGAGAATCACATCCTTGGCCATGACATACTCGGGCAAGCCCTTTTCGATGATAAAGTGCATGGTCTGAGGCACCTTGACCCATAACTTCCCCGTGCCCATGATATAGGCCGCATCCGTATTGCCGATGCCCGTGGCAAACAACCCGAACGCCCCGGCCGTGCAGGTATGAGAATCTGTGCCGAAAATCACGGAACCGGGGGTGTCGAATCCTTCCTCGGCCAGTGTGACATGACAGACGCCTTTGTATCGATCCGTTCCGACATCGTAGTAATGGGGCAATTCCTGTTTCGAAACAAATTTTCTCAATATGTCGATATTCCGTCTGGCGTGCGGATCTTTCGTGAAAATATAGTGATCCGGAATGATCACGACTTTTTCTTTGTCCCAAACTTTCGCATCTTCCCCAAATTCTTTTTGGAAAATCCCAATGGTGCCCGGACCGCACACATCGTGTGTCATGAGAACATCGACATCGACCCAGATGTTATCTCCGGCCGCAACTTTTTCCCCGCCTGCATGTTTTGCAAGAATTTTTTCTGTAATTGTCATTCGTCGTTACCCGCTTTTCTTTTTGGATGATTTGGTTCGATTGTTTTTTGTTGTTGAATTTAATATTCGATTGACGGCATTCAAATAGGCCTTTGCGCTGGCTTCAACGACATCCGTGCTTGCGGCGCGTCCGACATACAAGATATTTTCATATTCGACCTGAACGAGCACCTCCCCCATTGCATCCTTTCCTTTCGTAACTCCTTTGATCGAATAGTTGGACAGTTTTGGTTTGACTTTGGTGATCCGATCGACGGCCCGGCAGGCGGCATCCACGGGACCGTCCCCGATCGAAGAATCCTCAATGATCTTTTTTCCTTTCCTGAGCCGAATCGTGGCAGTCGGTGTGAGCTGCGACCCGCTGAACACTTGAATTCCCTCGAAAACATAGGTCTCGGAAATGGTAGTAACTTCATCCTGAATAATCGCGATGAGATCGGCATCGTAAACTTCTTTCTTTTTGTCTGCCAGTGCCGTAAAAAGCTCGTACGCTTTGTTCAACTCCTCCTTGGAGAGTTTGTAACCGAGTTCGGAATACCGTTTTTCTAGAGCGTGCCTTCCCGAATGTTTTCCAAGAACGAGCAAACTCTGGGGATAGCCGACGGATGCGGGCGTCATAATTTCGTAGGTCTGGGCGTGCTTGAGCATGCCGTCCTGATGAATCCCGGCTTCATGGGCGAATGCGTTCGCTCCAACAATGGCTTTGTTGCGTTGGACATACATACCCGTAATGTTGCACAACAACTGACTGGTCCGATAGATCTCGGTGGTTTTAATATTAGTTTTCAACGGAAGAAGATCTTTCCGTGTTCGAATCGCCATGACGATTTCTTCCAGAGAAGCATTGCCTGCCCGTTCACCGATCCCGTTGATCGTACATTCGACCTGCCGTGCGCCATTC
>CAZIAH010000031.1:0-33826 GCA_964537715.1 uncultured bacterium
TCTGGATCTGAGCCCAGTGCTATTGTCCAATGGAAAAGTTCTCGATCTTCATGTGCTGAAGAAGAGCTACTCGGTGAACGTGCACCCCGATGCAGAAGCATGCGAGTGGGTCGTGCTCACCAGAAGTCCTGTCTGGGTCAAACGCTTGACCGAAACCCTGCAATGGACCGATTTAAATCAAGTCGCCATTCGAAGTGTCCGGCCCTGGACCGATCAATATACCAATTTGCTTGCCGTCATTCGTTAACGAATTTTCATAAAATAAAAATCGATTTGATTCGTTACCTATTTGGTCACACTCTATTTAGGAGGGAAAGTATGATTGTAAGAAAAGGCGTCCAAGAGTTACTGATTTTTTTGATTTTTTTCACTCCTGTTTTTTCAGAAGAAATTGAATGGACACCTATCGGTCCCGAAGGGGGATTTCTGATTTCGTTGGCCATTGCTTCAAGTGAACCTCATATTCTGTATGGCGGATGCGATATTTACGGAGGCATATATAAAAGCACAAACCAGGGGCAAAATTGGGAATTTATGGGCATGGTTTCGGAACTCGGTTCGATCCAGGATATACAGATTCATCCGGATTCAAGCGATATTGTTTATGCAGCTGGTGAGGATGGCGGTATATACAAAACAACAGACGGCGGTTTGGATTGGAATCCGGTACTGAAAAGAAATGCGGTCGCCTATTCGATAGGGATCGACCCCTACTCTCCCAATGTTGTTTATGCGGGTTTTCGCATCCATACCACCGATCAATATGGTTTCTATAAAAGTACGGATAACGGAATGACCTGGTCGGATTCAAGTTTTCAGGCGAACAATGTCCTGGATATCGTTTTTGATCCCGATTCGGCCAATACTGTATATGTGGGAACCAGTTATGGTGTCCATCGCAGTCAGGACGGGGGAAAGACATGGGATTTCCTGGGACCGCCCGATCCTTCTGCAACGATTTTTACTCTGGTTGTCGCGGATTTTAATACCATTTATGCGGGATCACATGAAGATGAGCGGGACAAGGGCAAAGTCTACAAAACAATCAACGGGGGTGAAACCTGGGATATTTCCTATGATTTGGGTACGACCGTTTACGGTCTGGATATCGATCCTGATAATAAAAATGTTCTTTATATGGCAGCCTGCAGCGACGCTATGGCTACATTCGGCAAAGAAGGTGTTTATAAAACCACAGACGGCGGCGACACCTGGTTTCCTGCTAATAACGGATTGACCGATCGCATGGCCCGGGGCGTGCAAGTCGATCCCGGTTCACCCAATATTGTGTATGCGATTGCTGATGGGTTGGGGGGTGCCTATAAGAGTACAGACGGCGCCGAGAGCTGGGAACAGATTACTTCGGGCATGCAGCAGACAATCATTCAGTCGATGTGTTTTGATCTTTCCCATACCTTGTTTGGTGCTGTGGGTTGGGGAACGTACAGAGACGTGCCATGCATCTTCAGAAGTGAGGACAACGGATTATCATGGGATACACTTGCGACCATTTCATCTCCTTATTATATGACCAGTATCTGGGATGTGATGGCCGATCCGGATACTGCTGATCTCATCTATGTGGGCGGAATGAGCCACTATTCCGATACTGTGGAAGAACCCACGCAGGGACTTCTCTACAGAAGCCATGATGGCGGAACAAGTTGGGAAACACTCTGGACACCGGAAGAAAAATGGATACTCTGTCTGGCGATCGATCCGGTTACAAAGAATCTATATGCGGGAACCGGCGGCAGCAATCCAAATCAGGTTTATCAAATATTCAAAGGTATAAATGGGGGAGAGGTTTGGACAGAGACAGTAGGATGGGATTATCCTGGCAATCCCGTTCTGGATATCGTGATCGATCCAACATCACCAAACATCCTTTATGCCGGAACCGGGGGGGCGATTTTCAAAAGTACGGATTACGGAGATCACTGGACACCCGTAGCGGCGCTTCAATTGGTTCATACCCTGCTTATTGATCCCGAATCTCCCAATGTAATTTATGCCGGTGTCGGCGGTGCCGATATTGACAGCGGGGGTGTTTACAAAAGTACGGATTTCGGAGTTCATTGGAATCCCGCTGGACTGCAGGATGATCCGATTACGTCTCTCGTCGGGCAATTTGGAGTGTCAAACGCCATTTATGCCGGCACAGGCGGTAAATTTCTCGAGGCGACAGGAAATGGGATATTTCGCAGTACGGATAACGGAACCACGTGGGAGCCAGTCAATCACAATTTGAGTTCCCCTTTTATTCTGTCGATGCTTGTCGATCCCGTTGCTCCTAATACCATCTATGCAGGAACCATGGGCAGGGGAATCTTTAAAACGACTGTCGAGACCCATGTCAACCACATTTTGAATACCGATGAGAAGATAAAAATGGTTCACTTGACCAATTTCCCCAATCCTTTTAATGGCGGTACACAAATCGTATATCATCTTCCCCAAAATGGCCGTGTCCTATTGGCCCTCTATGGTATTTCCGGACGTCTGATCCATGTTCTTGTCGATACTTATCAACCACAGGGATTCCATACAGTTTTTTGGAATGGAACGGATACTGCCGGGAATCCAGTTGCAAGCGGTCTATATTTTTATTCGCTTCAAACTGGTTCATTCAAAACCGTTCAGAAAATGTTGCTATTAAAATAGAGGTTGATTATGAAGAATTTATTCATTGTCGCAGCGTTTCTCTGGTGTTCAGCCGTGGGATATTCACAGAGCGTGCCGGAAAATTATCAGACTCTCTACAATATGCTTTATGCAAAACTCGTGGGTATCGATAGTACGCTGAACGCAAAATGGAACGGAGAAAAATTTTGTACAACCTACTGTACCAGCCTGATCACTGCCAACAGCGGACGGGGGGAGGCCTTGTTGGAGCCGCAGGTCATAGATGGAATTAAGATCTATCTTGAGGCCCTGGATTCCCTGGGTGTCGGCGCGATTGACATTGCTATCCAGTATCCCATCCTTGTTGAATCATTTCCAAGATCTGCCGATTATTTAAATTTTTATAAACAGGTCGTTCAGGAAGTACGGAAGCACAATTTCAAGTTAATTATCGGTTGTCAATCCACTTTTCGCGATACGGTATTCGGGCATCTGGATGTCGATTCGTTTTATGTTGATCTGACCCAAGAACGCTATCGATCCGAAAAGAAGCAGATGATCGAAACAATAATTAGAGAGCTTCGACCGGATTATTTAACCATCGAAACGGAACCAAGCACCATGGAGATGAATCTTGGATTGGATTTTTCACCGGCGAGTGTGATTGGATATATACAGTACTTTTTGGATGGTTTGGATAAACAGGGCGTGCTGATTGGCGGAGGTTCCGGCACATGGGATGACATCGCCTATATTCGTTCCATTGCACAGCAGCCGGGCATCGATTATATCGATTATCATATTTATCCGATCAATCAAGATTTTTTTGTGGATAAAGTTTTTATCATTGATTCGATTGCAACCCAGTACAATAAGAAATTGGTCATCGGAGAATGCTGGCTTCATAAAGCCACGGATGACGATTTGGTTCAACTCCCGCCGCATGTACGTTTTGTGAGAGACATATTCAGTTTTTGGATGCCCCTGGATTCGATTTTTACGGAATGCGTGTTCAAGCTTTCTCATTTTTCAAAGATTGAATTGACTTCTCTCATTTGGGCCAATCTCTTTTTTGCCTATCTTGATTATCTTCCCGAGTATGAAGTTATCTCCTTGAATCAGCTCTATGGGATGGCACATACCGCAGCGGCACCCAATATTGTTTCAAAAACATTTTCCGGCACAGGAGTTCTTTTTCACAATCTTATTCAGGATGCATGTCATTCCTCAACTTCGGTAATGAGTCGGGAAAAGAAATTACCAAAGGGCTTTGTTCTTAATCAAAATTATCCAAATCCTTTCAATCCCATCACGACAATTCGGTATGAGCTGCCCGAATCAATGGAAGTCAATACCGTCATTGTGAATGGACTGGGTCAGGTAGTCCGGTCGCTTGAAAACAGACATCAACAAGCCGCCGGCTCATATCGCGTACAGTGGGATGGGAAAAATGATCATGGCCGGTTAGTGACAAGCGGTGTTTATGTTTGCATGATCCGGGCCGGAGAGTATCGTCAATCGATAAAATTGATTTTGATGAGATGAGTTTGGTAAAAGTTTAATTGATCTTATAATTTAATAATGAATGATGGATTTTGAAAAAATAATTCCGAATTTTCTTTTATATCTAGAAGACAATAAATCAGTGTGATCCGAATCTATTAAACTATTTCTTTCTTAAAAACCTGCCATCATTAAAATTATTCAAAAAATCTGAAAAATCGGGGAACCCAGTTGAAATATAGAGCGTAAAAATTTTTGTATTTTTCCATAAACAAACTCTACATTATTTGTTGGTTATTGATTTCAAGAAAAGTTTTATTTAAATTATCATATTTTAAAAATCAAAGGTAATTTAATCATGACAGAGGGAAACGTTATGATCGAATTGAAAAATGTATGTAAGAACTACGGAATGACACAGGCGCTGAACGATGTCAGTTTTACCGTGCAGAAGGGTCAGATTGTCGGATTTGTCGGCCCCAACGGCGCGGGCAAATCCACGGCCATGAGGATCATTACTACCTACACGGCGCCGACATCGGGCACGGCCAGTGTCGGCGGCTTCGATGTGATGGAGAATCCGATCGAGGTCTGCAGAATGGTTGGATACCTTCCCGAAACCGTACCTCTTTATTATGACATGCTGGTGGATGAGTATCTCGAATTCATCGGCGCGGCGCGTCATCTCAATGGAAAATTCCAAGGCCGACGTGACTGGGTCATCGAGGCCTGCGGGCTTCAGCCGGTCCTGCATCGCAAGATTGGTGAGCTCTCCAAGGGGTTCAAGCAACGGACCTGTCTGGCCCAGGCATTGATTCATGATCCGGACGTTCTAATCCTGGACGAACCGACTTCGGGACTCGATCCCCTGCAGATCATTGGTATCCGAAAACTGATCAAAGATCTGGCCCATTCGAAGACCATCATTCTCAGCACGCATATTCTTCCGGAAGTCGCTATGATTTCGGATCGAATTCTCATGATCAACGAAGGACGAATCGTGGCGGACGGGAGCTTCCAGAATTTACAGCAAAAACTCACAGAGCGGAATTCCGCATATATCGCGGTAAAATGTTCGAAGAAAGAGTTTGAATCCGCCATTCAGTCGATGTCCGGTGTCGAAGAAGTGCTCTACGACGAAAATGTACCGCGTGGTGTGATCGGCGCGCATTTTTTCTCGTCTTTCAAAACCGATCTGATCGGTCAACTCAATGATTTGATTCGAAATCAAAAATGGAGCATTGTCGAATTTACCCGGGAAAAACTTTCGCTCGAAGATTCGTTTATCAAACTGACACAGGGATCGAGTATCAAAGAGGAAGGAGAGGCGTCATGAGAGACATGAGTATTATTCTCAAACGTGAACTGAAATCCTATTTCTACTCGCCTATTGCCTATGTCTTCAGCGTGATTTTTATTGTTCTGAATGCCGGAATTTACATGTTCCATTTCTTCTTTTTCGGGACCGTAGATATGCGGGCGTTTTTCTCAACGCTTCCCCTCGTGCTCGGACTGGTATTCATTCCGGCCATCTCCATGCGGCTCTGGTCCGAAGAGATCAAGCTTGGTACGATCGAGCTGCTTCTGACTCTGCCGATGCGCACCGAAGAGATCGTTCTCGGCAAGTTTCTGGCGAGTTTTCTTTTTTATCTGTTTGCCCTGTCCGGAACACTGGCTATTCCGATTCTGCTGATTTTTCTCGGCCGGCCCGATTTCGGCCCGATTATCGGAGGCTATTTTGGCGCAGTTCTGCTTGGCGCATTTTTCCTGTCTGTCGGAATTTTTATATCGAGTTTTTTCGCCGATCAGATTGTCTCTCTGATCATCACCAGTCTGGCTTGCGGATTCTTGGTGCTTGCCGGCTGGCAGTACGTACCGATGATCATCGACGGATGGATTCCCGGTCTGGGATCGTTTCTCGACAATTATATCAGTGTCTCCCGTCATTTCAGCGATATCGAACGGGGCGTTATCGATATAAAAAGCATCATCTATTTTCTATCCTTTACTGCGCTGTTTCTCTATCTGAATGCCAAAGTGTTGGAAAGGAGAAAATATTAAAATGAAATTCAAGAAAAATTTTATCACACTGTTTTTGATCGGTGCATTTCTTCTGGGGGGAATTACCGTACTGATCAATATGATCTCCAACAACATGAATTTAGGACGATTCGATCTCACTGCGGATCAGGTGTATCGGCTTTCGCCTTCTGTAAAGAAAATTATGTCCCAACTCGAAGCGCCGATTACAATCACCTATTATGTGTCCTCTTCGGAAAAGATGCCGACTCCATGGAAACATCTCGAACGAGATGTGATCGACAAACTGAAAGAGCTCAAATTGGCTTCAAAAGGGATGCTTTCCTATACGGTGTTCGACCCTTCCGCGGAAGAGGAGAAGGAGGCGTATGAGGAAGAGAAAGTGCAGAATGAGAAAGAGTCGATGAACAAGCCCAAAAAGCCGACACGGGAGGGAATCGCTCAGCGGCTCTCGGAAAAGGGCGTGATTCCATTCGGTGTTCAGAGTACGGAGCGGGACGAGTTCGCCATCAAACGGGTTTATTCGTCAATCGTGCTTTCCTATCTGGATCGAAAAGAAGATGTGATCGAAGAAGTCCGTCCGGAGACTTTCGGCAATCTGGAATACGAGATCATGTCAAGGATTTACAAGCTGATTTCCAACAAGCGCCCCAGAATCGGATTTTATCCCGCCGAACCGGAAATGCCTGAGAATTATCAACAGCAGTATTACCGTCAGGGGCCGCCCCCGGATATGTATGCCCAGGCGGTTCAGCTGTTGAAAGAATCCGGATATGATGTGACAAGGACCAACATTCAAAAAGATAATCCGATCCCGGAAAATATACGAACCATGGTTTTGATGATCGATGGACCTTTGAACGAACGACAGATGTATGAAATCGACAAACTCGTTCACAACGGAGTGCGGATCGTCATGGCCAACCAGTCCCGCAATTATCAGATTTTCCCGACCCAGCCCGGTGAGTTCGATCTGCGCGGCATGACGACGCGATCCAATATCAACTCGCTGGTTGAAACCTACGGCATCGAATTTGATACCAAAGAATTCATGGACCGGGATGCCGCCTACATCCAGGTGCCGGTTTACAGTACCCGATCCATGGGGGTTTTTCAGGTTCGGGAACAGCGTTACGAGCCGGTGACAAAACCGGTTATGATCCGTATCGATCCGGAAAACATCAACAACCGGGTTTCCATTTCCAACAAGATCACGGATCTGTTTTATATGTACGGCGGACGTGTGCTCCTTCATGATGACATTTTAAACGAAAATAAAATCCAATCCAAAATCCTGTTCACATCGAGCGATTTCAGCTGGACACGTGATGACCGGGGATACGGCCAGGTGAATACGGATCCTCCCCCCAAAGCGGATGTCCTGAAACATCAGCCTCTGGCTGTGCTGCTCGAAGGAAAATTCAAATCCAAATATGTGGATCAGAATATTCCTCTCTGGGAGAAAAAGGGGGAGGATGGAGAAAAAGAAGAAGAAATGCCTTCCGAAATTACCGGAGAGGCAAAAGAGAATAAAATCATTGCCATCGGCTGCAGCAACATGTTCAAAGACGATCTGCTCAAATCGGTAACCAGCCACAAGGCGCTGTTGTTGAACTGTGTGGATGCTTTGACACTTGGCAATGAATTGATCAATATTCGATCCAAGAATATTGTGGCCAGACGGATCAAGAGTACGAGCAGTGTGGGCAAGGCCATGGCCAAAGCGTTTGTCATTTGGTTTTCGCCGATTGTGTTCGTCGTACTGGGGGTTTATTTGAACCTCAGGAGAAAGCGGAAATAATTTGGTGTATCATCGTATATCGTATTTAGTATTTCGTATATCGTAAGAAAAATATCGTGATGGATTTGAAAATCGAGGAATGGAAGCATGAAAGAAAAACATCTTAAAATTTTGGCCGGTGTTTTTGGTTTTCTGTTGATTCTCTATTTTGTGACCAAACCGAGGCACCTTAGTGTCAATGTAGATGAATTCGTTCAACAGGTGGTGATCGGGATTTCGAAAGAAGATATCAAAAACATCGAAGTGTATAAAGAAACCGGGGCGGGTGAACCCGTCCAGATGAAATTTACGTTTCAAAACGATCAATGGTGGATGCCCACCAAATTCGGGTGCAAGGCCCAGAAGAGTCGGATCGACCGGATTCTCAATACGGTTCTTGAAATGACAGGAAAGGTCCGCTCTTCGGATCCAAAGCATCTGGAGAATTATAAAATCAGCGACGCACAGGGCATTCATCTCCTTCTTAAGGACGAGACAGATAAGTCCCTGGCCAATTTAATCATCGGTAAACGTTCAGAGGACAGGGATGCCGGATTCGTGCGGTATGCCGACAAGGAAAAGGTCTATGCCGTGGATAAAAATCTGCTGTCCACCCTCGGCATCTACGGAGAACCGGATACGCTGACGATGTTTAAAGACGATTCCTTTGTTGATTTGCAGGCCGTGGATCAGGACAAGGACAAACTGGAATTGATCGGTCTGGTCGTCAATGGAAAAGAGATGGTTGTCAAACAGATCGAGAAAGAAGTGGAAGTGACCAATCCGGATTCCACGAAGTCGACGAAGACCGAGAAAGTCTGGGTGCTTCAGAAGGGAAAGAAAGAACTGGAACTGGATAAGAAAGAGGTGGATAAATTCATTCGTGATGTTACGAAGATTCGTGCCCAGAAAGTGATCGACCGCATCGGCAATACGCTTGGCGATCTCAACAAGAGTGGAAGGTACGGTTTCAGCCGGCCGACGCATTATATCGTTTTCAAGAAACCCGATAGTCCGCAGGAAAATGCCCTGTTCGGTAAAGCTTATGACAAAGACAAGGGATACTACATGCAGGTGCAGTACGACGGTCTTGTTTATGAGTTGACCAAGAGCAATTACGACAAGATTTTTAAGTGGATGGACGATCTTCCGAAGAAGGTGAAAAAATAAATTTAAGCAAAATCAGGATTATAAATCAAAGGCCATATCTGTTGAAGGTATGGCCTTTTTTATTCAAATATCATTCAACTTCTTACCTGAGTCTTTCGATCATCAAATAAATCCTCAGCCGTGAAACACCGAACCGATAGGCAACCTCGCTGTAATCGCCAAGCAGCAAATAATATCTGTACCAGAGATGATGTTCATATTCTGTTCCTAACAATGAATTGATTTCATGATCCAGTTTCAGCTCCTGGCCGGATAGAATCTTTGAGATCTGTTTCTTTGGGTATTTCAGCCTTTTTGCAATGTTCGTTTCATTGAATCCGGTTTTGAACATTGCCCAGACCTGATCAGGATCGATCTTTTTATTCATATGCCGTTCAATTCATGAATGTAAAAAAAATATTTTGATTGACATTAATCACAAAAAATGATTAATTATGAATGCCGGTCGAGAGTGGGAGCCTCGCCGACCGGCATGCGGGTTAAGCAGCCTTTTTTTGATAAGGCTTATATCTGGAATTGGAGATTTTTTTAACTTCCTTTCTCCGTGATGTGCACAGGAGGCAGGTGCAGAAAGAATATCCAATTGTCTCGCCGTCTTTTTCTGTTTAATCCCGCATTATAATCGAACGATCGTTATCTTTGTTGTTTTATCCCACTCCTGATACTATTCAGATAACTAACTATAGTATGAATATAGCATACTTTAGTTAGTATGTCAAGTGATTTTTATACTATTTTTATTGAAGCGGGGTAACTTATGAATACTTTGGGCGACAGAATCTCCATCTCAATGACAAAAGCCAAGCTTTCTGTTAAAGCTCTCGCGGAACTGATGCATGTGCATCCCAATACCATTCATTATTGGAAACGGAATGAAAAGGAACCCGGTGTCAATAAAGTCAAAATGCTGGCTCATTATTTAAAAGTCGATTTAACCTGGTTGATTACCGGCAAAACAAGTGATGAAATTGTTTATGAACAAATGGCTCGAAAAGTGACTGCTGTCGTAGCCCAGGGCGATCCGGTATATAATACGGACACGACGGTCCAAATTGCTAAGAAGTTATTGAAATTGAATCCGGATCATCGAAAAAAATTGGAAGAAATCATTGATGGTTATTTAAAATTAGAGGATCAGGAATAATTTATTTTGTATGGATTCTGCTGAAGAATGTACATACCTATGCAGGGGGGGGTATGGAAATAAAGATTGTGCATTATGGGAATTATTTGTAAAAATGTATAGGATTTTTAAGAAGTTAGAAAAATATGATATTTAATATTTATTGTATGCAATAATGGAATAAATTGGAAGAATTTGGAGTATGGTGAAGTACAAGCAAGGCTTATTGGTTAAATGAGGTATTTGATAATTCAGATCCTGCCATTTTCCAACCTTTATTCGGAACTCTAATGAAAATCATTGTAAAATATTCAAACCCTCGGGCGGTTCTCAATTTATAGTAATATTGATATTGACCAACTTTTGCCTCTATATATTTTAATATTTTTGTTTCCGGATTCCAGCTATAGGCATTTTTATATTTATTATGCTCAACGTCGTATTCAGCATAAAGTTTAAAATATTCATCATACGTATTACAAAATCCGGTTCTATTGTTATTGTAAAATTTTTCAGAGTAATCCTCTATTACCCAAAAATCTATTTTTGAGTGCTCTTTTTTAATGAGCTTATAATCGATAACATTTTGGGGAATTTTAAAAATCATATCTCTAAAAGTATTATAATCTCTATAAAAATTGAAGTCAAAATTTATATTATGAATGGTTTCATAAATGAAATGATCGGTTAGTCGTTTTTTTAGAATTGGTTCAACCTCAATTTTGAATGTAACATTGGAAATATCTTTTATGAGAGAATGCGAAACTGAATCCGGTGTATATATATAATGATGAAAAGCCCAGATGCCAGCGCATAGAATGAGACCTAAAATTATAGGAATGATATATCGTTTCATCAGTTCTCTTAAAAAAGATTGCTTTCCAATTATTACTGTGGTACAGTATAACTTTTTTTGTTGATTTTGATTTTAGAATTAAAGAAATAGCTCTTTCAGTTTCGTTTTATTGTTCTTCAATGTGTCCGATGAACCTTCAAATGCCGTTTTCCCCAGTTTGATCGAATAGACTCTTTTTGCCAGTGACAGGACTTCATTCACTTTCTGTTCCACAATGAGTATCGGGATATGGTATGTCTGATTGACTTTTTCCAATAATTGAAAAAGATGTTTGACCAGGGAAGGGGAGAGCCCGAGAGAAGGTTCGTCCAGCAGAAGCAGTTTCGGATTGGAAACGAGCACCCGTGCTAGCGCCAGAATCTGCTGCTCTCCGCCGCTCAGGGTTCCCGCATTCTGATTCAGCCGTTTTCGGAGTTCCGGGAAGAAATCAAGCACCGAAGCAATCCGGTTTTGAAGCGCATTTTTATCCAGCAGAAAACCGCCCATTTCGAGATTTTCACGAACCGAGAGCTCAGTGAATACCCGGTTTCCCTGGGGAGAAAATGAAAGCCCTTCTTTGATTCTTGCCGAAGGCGCAAGTCTTTTGAGAAACGACCCATTCAGCAATACATCGCCGGACCAGACCGGCAATATCCCGCATATCGCCTTGAGTATCGTGGATTTTCCCGATCCATTCGGGCCGATCACAGCAACGATCTCGTCCGGATCGACCGTCATAGTGAGATCAAAGATCACCTGAAGTTTTCCGTATCCCGTGTTCAGTTTTTTGATTTCGAGCAGTTTCATGTTCAATCCAGATAGGCCTCGATGACTTTCGGATCGTTTCTGACTTCTTCGGGCGTGCCTTCCCTGATTTTCTTTCCCGTATCCATAAAAACTACCCGATGGCATATTTTCATCACCACATCGATATTGTGTTCGATGAGAACCACAGTTTTTCCTTTTTTCGGCAATCCGGTAATCAGGTTCATGATTTTTTCGACCATGGCGGGATTGATTCCGGAAACCGGTTCGTCCAGGAGCAGTATTTTGGGATCAGACGCGAGACAGCAGACCAGACTCAGGAATTTCTGCTGACCATAGGAAAGGTCTCCTGCGGGATGATCCGATTTATTTTTCAAACCGGATGCTTCGATCAGAGCAGAAGCCGTTTCACGATGGTCTTTTTCCTGTTTTGAGATTTTTCCTCTGTTCAGAAAAAGCGAATGGACTTTTTCTCCGCTCTGACCCGGAAACGAGAACAGGACATTTTCCAGAACGCTCATCTGCCGGATGAGCCGGAGGTTCTGGAATGTTCGTGTGATGCCGAGAGCGTATATCCGATGGGGCGGGTATTTTGAAATTTTCCTTTGATCGAAATGGATTTCCCCGGAATCCTGCCTGATGAATCCTGTGATCACGTTAAACAGGGTGGTCTTGCCTGCGCCATTCGGTCCGATCAAGCCGACGATTTCACCCTGTCCGATTTTCACAGAAAAGTGATCGAGGGCAGTAATCCCGTCGAAATGTTTATTCAGATTCTGTATGTTTAAAAAATCATTCATTTTTTATCTGACTCTTTGTAAAATGCATATTCTCCGATGAATCCCCGGGGCCGCCAGAGCATGAACGCCACCAGCAGACCGCCGTACAGCATCTGACGGATATTGGCAGCCACCGAATTCGGCAGTCCGATAAACCGGAGAAGCTCGGGCAGGGCAATCAGCACCGCAGCGCCGAGCACAGAACCCCACAGATTGCCTGCACCGCCGATAATCACGATGGAAATAATGAAGATCGATTCCATCACCGTAAAACTGGTGGGATCGATGTAACTGATATAAGTCGCATACAGCACGCCGGAAATCGCTGCGAGCCCGGCTCCGATCATGAAAACTTTCACTTTAAATGCGGCCACATCCTTGCCCATGGCCTGTGCAAATACTTCATCCTCCCGTATGGCGCGAAGCACCCTGCCAAAAGGGGAGTGGACAATGCGTCCGGAAAACCAGAATGTGAATGTGCAAAGCAGGCCAGTCAGGATGAGAAACCCAATGTGGGAAGAGATTTTCAAGCCGAAAATCACAGGCTGGGGGATTCCCGGAAGTCCCATGGGTCCGCTTGTGAAAGAAACCCAGTTGTTCAGGATGCTGAATGTGATGACCTGAAAAGCGAATGTGGCGATGATAAAATAATCGTCCTTGATCCGCAGAGACGGAATACCGACCAGTGCACCGAGCACAGTGGAAGCGAAGATCGCGAGCAGGAGATTCAGCAGAAACGGGGTGTGACAGTTCAGGGCCATCAGAGCGGCCACGTACGCGCCCACGCCGTAAAAGGCAGCATGCGCAATGGAGAGGATTCCCGTGTATCCGGCTAATAGATTCAAAGAGACGGACAGGATGATGTAAATGCCGATTAAAATGAGAATGTGAAGTAAGTAAGTCATCCACTTTCTCCCAATCCCTTTTTCAATGCTGATACAAGAGAAATAATTTCTTTGGGTTTCTGGGAAGTGATCTTGGCTATTTCTTGAACCGGAGGATTTTCCGGTTCATTGAACATTTCCCAAAAGGGTTCCAGATTTTTAATAAGTTTTGAAGGGATTGATTTTTGTAAATCTTGACCCAGTAGAAAAGCACCTGCGGTTTCATACTCCAGCTCTTTTTGTCCAACGATGTCAAACCGTCTTTCACTTATTTTAACCTCTTCATAATGCATAAGGATATAAAATATGTCTTCAAGGTCTCCAATTTCTTTTCGATCAAAAAAGGCGTGTATCTTTAAGAAAACAGTCAGAGGCAAAGTTGCAAAAGGAATGGATTTGTTTTTTCTTATATTTACAAATTCTACCTTGTTAAAAAATTCAGAAAAACCTGACATCTTCATGCGATGATTGGATTTTGGCCAGTAAAGCATGTCATTCTGTATGAATCCGCCACAAGGAATAATGTCTACGGGTGTTTCCCTGAAAAAGAGGCGATGCTCCGGTATTCCATTTCTTTCTTCGAAGCCGTTTGCCAGCATGTCTTGTTTAAGTCGATTGTATTCACTCCAGTTATTGATTCGGACGGCACAATCTACGTCCCGGGTCGTACGGCTTCCATAGCTTGAAGGATTTTTTTGTTTAAAATCAATGAGCACAGTAGGAACGAGTGCACCAATGATAATGAAAGGGATATCTCGTTCCTGAAAAAAACTCGATAATTTCAGAATTGTATTGATAAGATTCTCTTCAAGTTTCATCGAATTTCTTTTTTAAATATGTATTGTATATCATCTCTGCCGTTTCCAGAGTCCTGCTTCCACCCTGATAAAGCAACTCGGCGTAAATCAGTAATGGATGAACAACCGGGGAATGAGTGTATTCCTGAAAGATGAGTCGTGGAGAGAACAGATTCAACAAAGTCACATTCGTTTCTTTGGCTGGAATGAGCTTTAATTCAGTTTTTGCCTTTTCGAGTAGATTGGGCTTAATAAATATTTCAATAGTACGACCTCGATAATAGTGAATCAGAAGATCCGCTCCCAATCCGCCACCAATGGCAAAAGCATCGGATTCGTTTTTGAATAGCAGACGCAAGCTCGCTGGGATTTTAGCCTCCACCGAAGGAGCTATTTTATAAGAGCCCAAAACTAATTTTGGTCTGAGCCGGTCTCCATAATGACCTAACCATCTTTCTAACAATATTTTTTGATCACGAAATATTTGCTGACCTGTTTTATTTTTCAGAACAAACGCCTTTTCATTTAACTCTTTCATTGTAGCTTGCGTTTGTCCATAGGATATAGATGCAGAATTTTTCAGTGTGCGAAGTGACGCATTCAGTTTATCCGGATATGCGAGGAGAATAAAGAGAAGCTGCAAACCTGTTGGTTGAAATAAAGTCGTTGTCTGTTTTTCTGGCGAAAGTTCTTTTTTTCTTCCTTGGATATCTATGTAGATATACCTTTTGATATTAATATACGCATTTCCCTCACAATCGATGTAATGAATGTTGTTTTGTCTAAGGTCTTTAGCTATAGATGGATTGATGTATTCTGACATCAATAGAAAATGAACCTTTAATCTGTTTTTCATCACACCAAGATGCTGCGGCAATGGACGCTTTAACACGCCTTTAATCTCAACCGCAAATTGGATATCGCCTTTATCCGTTATAACATCTATGCAATTGTCAACATTTGTGTCTTTCAAGGTTGAAGATTTACTTTTTTTTACATTTTTTATTGGTGGCAAGTTTTGAAGCTGTTTTGTACAAGTATTAAAAATATTTTCCTCAAGCATGGAGTTTTACTCCTCTAAATGATCGGTATAATTTATTGATCGATCTGATCGATCATCTAAATATATCGATCAATTAAATTAATGTCAAGAAAAAAATGAGCATATAAAATATGGATATTATTTTTACCAGTTTTTACCCTTTCACATGGTTGTTATTCCGACTATCTTTTGAGCCGGCTTGTCCGCCATCTGTTAGGAGGGAATCCAGGGTGGGGAAGGGTCAATCCAATCTAAACCTCGACTTTTTTTACCTTCCTCCCCAAAAATCCCTGCGGCCGGATCAGCAAAAACAAAAACAGAATCACGAATGCAATCGCATCCTGCCACTGCGAAGAAATCTTCCACACGCCCAGATGCTGGGCCAGCCCCAGCAGCAGAGCGCCCAGCGCCACACCGGGAATCGAACCCACACCGCCGATGATCACGGCGACTACGCCCATCATCAGCGCGTTCATGCCCATGGTCGGGGTCATGTCCACGTCCAGGGCCACGAGAATGCCGGCCACACCGGCCAGGGCCGAGCCGATTCCGAATGTCCATAAAATCACTCTGTCCGAATCGATTCCAGAAATCAGAGCCAGTTCCGAATCATCCGCTACAGCCCGCATGGTCTTGCCCATTTTGCTTTTTTTCAACCAAAAAGCGACGGCAATCACAAGCAGGATACTTGTTATCACAATCACGATCTGAATCGGCGTGATTCTCGCTCCGAGCACAGGCAGACCTTCCTTAACCACACCGGAGCGGATCGACTTGGTGTCGTCCCCGAAAAGCATGCTGATCGTATTCTGAAGCACGATGTACAATCCCAGAGATGCCAGCAGCAGCACCATGGGCGAGGCGTTCTTTTTTCGCAGGTTTTTGTAAATACCGATTTCCAACCCACAGCCCAGCAGGGCAGAGAGGGCAATGGCAACCGGAATGGCGATCACAATCGGAAGTCCTAAAAGTCTGTAAAAAAGATAGGTGAAATAAGCGCCGAATGTAAAGACAGCGGCATGGGCGAAATGAAAGAAACGTGTGGTCTGGTAGATCAGTGAAAAACTCACCGCGATCAGGATATAAATACTTCCGGCAAGAAGGGCATTTAATAAAAGCTGTTCAATCATCGACGACCTTTTTCAACTGTTCAATAAGAACAGGCAGATCACTTTTAACAGTACTCCAGACTGTATCGTAATCAATATCAAAATAGGCGTGTATCAGTCTGTTTCGCATGCCTGTGATTTTTTCCCAGGGTATTTCTGGATGACTGGACTGAAATTCCGGGGTGATATGAGTGGCGGCTTCTCCAATAATTTCCAGCGGCCGCAAAACAGCCAGAACAGCCATTCGGTTTTCAGGCAATGTCTGAATTGTCAGCTCTTTTGAGAAACCAATGGCTTCACCAGCAGCATCGAGCATGTGTCTCAATCGGGTCTTATTATCCGGCATCATATTGGATCTCTGCTTCTCTGACCACATCATCGCGGAAATAACCGCTCAGTTCTTTTGGTGTGCGTAAATCTACTTTACGACCCAGAAGTTGAGACAATTCGTTTTCAATACCAGTCAGTGTGATAAGCCCGGGAATGTGATCTTTTTCAAATTCGACCAGCAGATCGATATCACTTTCCGGCTTGAGTTCGTCATGAAGCGCTGAACCGAACAGCGAAAGTTTTTGAATATGGTATTTTTTACAAAAAGTTTGCAGTGCTTTTTTTTGTATGAAATTTAAAACATGGTATGCCATGAATATGATCTCTTTGCTTGATTATTATAAATATAAACCATTTGTGCGTGGATGGCAAGAATAAAAATGTTTGATGGTAAGGAGGTCGAGGATTAATAAAAGGCAATTTTTTTCATCGAAAAATGGTCATTTGTTTTTTCTCGCTCCCTGGATGCGGAAGGGATGAAGCGGGTGGTTTTTGTGAAAAAGGTGCATGCTTGCAGGGAGTATCATCGTTGGGTTTTCGCTCCGTAGCGGGGTGTGACGATCAGGGATAATATTCACCAGCCAACTAACACTATAACAAAGAATGAAATTGTTCAACTGTCAAACCTGCTTCTCGAATTATCGAGCGTATTGTTCCTTTGGCGATTTCTTTATGATCAGGGACTGTAATCCGTCTGTGGGGTGGCGCTGAGTGACGGAGGATAATGTGGCTCCCTTTTTGTCTGTCTTTTTCGTATCCGATTTTCATTAAAGCTGATACTACCTCACGGCCGGATATTCGGGGCAGGATGCCCATCACTCTACCTCAATGACTTCTTCATAAATGGGAGGGGGCACAGGTTCGTTGTGAGTTTTTAGACTTTCCAAATATCCCTCTATGGCTTCCTGAATATTTTTTACGGCTTCCTCTCGTGTTTTTCCCTGTGAAATACACCCGGGTAATGATGGAACTTCAGCGACAAAAACACCATCTTCATCTTGCTCGATTAATACACGATATTTCATGTTTACCTCATATTCTGATTTTTTTGCGTTTAAGAGATGTTAATTATGATGTATCAATATAAACCATTTGTTCGTGGATGGCAAGCGTTAAAATTGGCAGTTATATTTCTTCGGAGTGGAGGTGTAACTCTGTTTCGTGTTTTAAAAACCTGCTACTCTGGAAACCGGAGTTTCCAGACAAGAACATTGCAAAACAGGAGTTTTGCAACGAGGGTGAAATATAAGGAAAAAGAAGTGCAACATTTCCTTCGGGGATTGTCATTATACCCCGAGATTTCGTTTCAATTTAATGGAAATGTAAATAACTGCCTCGATGTAAGGACGCATCACATTGGCTACTCGGCACAATTCAGCATACTGCCAGAGTTCATCGACCGTAAACCGTCGGTCTTTCAAGCCTTCCCGCAGTGCTTCAACCGCCACATCCAGCCCGATTTTGTTTCTGTATTTGAAGCAATCAGCCACTGTTCGTGCCGGGCCGGTTATTTTAACCGGTATATTTTGTATGTCAATTGTATTCACCCCTTTTTTCAGCAGATCTTCAGAATATCGGACAAACCGGATTTGAATGTGGCTTATTTTCGGTGTCCACGCTTTTTCCTCGATAGCCATCCATATTTGATGAGGTGCCTGTGTGGTCAGTTCATGATATGCCAAAGCAGAAAGAAGGCAGATAACGCCCTGGGGTACTTTTTTGGATACTTCTGCAAAGGACTGATACCCGGTTTGAATTTCCATATCAGGCAAGGTATACAGCCCACGGCCAATGCGGATAATTTCACCGGATTTAACCAAACGGCGCAATGTTTCCGGATGGATATCATATCTATCAATATCTCTGTGTCTCAGAATACCGGTATCCTTGATAATTTTGAGAATTTGGTTTCGCTGTTTCATGTCAATTAATTTACTTCAATTATTCATGTGAGTTTTCCTCGGAGATTATAATTATTCTCCTAGGTTTCCTCACAAATTAATATATTATGAGTGTAAATGCAAATGAAAATTGAATGGATACAATTGGTTTTTCATTGAAAAATGCTTATTTGTTTTTTCTTACGATCTGAATGTGGAAGGGGTGAAGTGGCTAGTTGTCGTGAGACGGGTGCCTGTTTGCAGTAAGTATAACTGCTATGCTTCCACTTTATTACGATTTGTAAAGAGTATAGACTATACGGTTCAGTTTAGAAGGCCGTTGTGAACAAAATAAAAAGTATTAATTTTGCCAGCTTTTCCCAATTCGATATAATGGGTGTAATAATCTTGGAACTTCATCCCAGATACGTTCTTGGCACTTGTTTTCTAAAATCTTTACTTCTTTAGGCAATAATACATTGCCATTATTACTGTTGTAATCATAAGTTAATGCAAGAGTATTTTTCTGTCTTTTTTTGGGATATAGACCTTTAATTGAAATTCCGCGATGTAACTGAAAACCTACTAAATCAGCAGTATCGATTTGATTCTGATGGTCAATAAGAAATTTCACAGTTAATTTTGCATCGTCTTCAGTGGTGCCTGGATGTCCAACCATACAGAATAAATGAACCAAAATTCCTATTTTTTTGCATGCTTCTATGATGGTTATTATGTTTGCATTATCATTTTTATGAAAGCAATCTCTTTTAGAGTAGGGAGATAATTCTAAACCAAAATATAATTTTCTACAACCTGCTTCATATGCAGTTCTTAGAAAATTCTCATCCTCCCATTGTTGCTCAAGCCTTACATATGCCTCCCAATGAATTTTTAAATTATTACCATTTATAAGATATGATAAAGGGATAACTTTTGATGGTGGGAAGGCTTCATCTACAAATTTAATTCTATTTATTTTATATTTTAATACTAAATGTTTGATTTGTTGAATCATCAAATCTGGAGTCATAGATCCGGAATAACCTTTTCTTGACCATCCAGCAGGTATAGCACAAAATGAACATTTACCCCAATAACAGCCACGAGTCGATACAAAGGGTAATGTTGGGATACCAGGATATTCTTTTAAATTTAATCCATCAAAGTTTGGAATTGGCCACTCGTTAATTGGAATATACTCATCAGCAAATATGTGAACGGAAGGTGTCATTGACAAATTACATATTTTATTTATCGCTTTCTCACCCTGATAGAATACTATATAATCTACCAACTTATTTATTCTTATAAATTCTGCAGAGTTTTTCAGTCTTGTGACAACGTTTCCTCCTAATACAATTTTCGTTTTTGGAAGTATCTTTCTTAATCCAATAAGTAACTCTAATGTTGATAATAGTTGATTAACAGATGAAATAGAAATGCCAATTAACGAAGGGGTGATTTCCTTTAATATCGGATATACATGTTGATTATAGAATTGTGAAAATATTGTACCTTCTTTTATTTGATCATGATAGTTATTAAATGTAGGTTCAATTTCTTTATAAAAACCGGATATTAACCCAAATTCAAATTTTCTCTCTCTTGCCAGCTTTATAAAATCATCTTCCCAGTTAAAATACAACTTATCTAGCACTTCAAAATCTTCAATATCACACGCATTTATTATCACGTTCTTGTCGGGCTGCGAACCATAGCTATTATAAAATTCTTTGCTCAAATCCCATATTTTTATCTTGGCATTTTCTGATGCTATTGTTCCCGCTAATAATGGTAAGGCAAGGTGTGGACTATTTGTAATAGCACTCCAATTCGGAGGGAATAAAAACACAACTTTCAATCCAATAGCCTTTACCTATGATCGCAAACTGATAGCACTACTGACGCCCGTTTCCCATTTGGTTTTTAAAGCCTTTCTTGTCATATTTAAAACACGTCCTGAAAGTAATGTGATACCAACCATATCATATTTTTCATCGATATTTAGCGCAATTCCAAAACCATCTATATAGTTGTCATGTTCTGAAAATTCTACTAAGAATATATCATCAAATAATAAATATGCGCTTAAGTCCCTATTTCCTTCAATATCCCGCTCCTTTACAAAACAATAGTAAACCCCCTTCTCGTCCTTTAGTCGTTTTTTAAAACCTCTATGATATTCTTCATGAAAATGCGTTGATAGTCTGACCCATTGATTGGGTATATTAACTGAAGGCTTAACAGTTTTGTTTTTGGCGTTGATAGGGTAGCCAATAATGTATAATTTCTCATTAAGATATTCCTCGTTTACTGGGTTCAATGCCATTTCCACATCGGCAATCGGACGAATTGCATTAGAACCTAAACTTCTTGATATAGCATCTCGAATTGACAATGGTCTTACATAACCATTTTCTTTATATAAATATAAATCTTCTAAATACTTACCATCATCCGTCTTTTGATCAACTATAATTCTACGCATCTGTATTTTCTCACTGTCCTTTAAATCGGATACCCTCTTTTTATATTCTTCCCACCATTCCGTAGTACAATGAAAAGATGATTTAGTCTCATCATTAGTTATCGCAAGCATGTTATACCAGAAGTTTAACGGTTTGTTCAATAAAGTCCAGACTCTAACATGTTTTCCAAAATCGTTACTTGTTAAAGTCGCTAATATTGAACTAACACACTCGGCATATATATTAAAATTCGACAGTAGAATTGGCGACCCCTTATCACCCCTTCTCACAGCATTTGTTGCGTCAATATATTTACACGCTGTTGTTTTTGCTAATTCCTGCCAATTCTTTTTAGCATCGCCTGATAGATTATCAATGTATTGATCTGTCGCTTGTTCAATGAATTCCCTCCAACTTTCAGGTTGTTCTGAAAACTTATAAACAAGACAATCACCTAATTCATTGAGATTGTGTTGCGAAAGAGCTTCGATGAAATTTTTGCAACACGTGACGACATTGCCATACAATTCTTTATTTCCGTGATACGCTTCTAAAAAACCCTCTTCAAATCCTTTAGCTCTACCTTTCTCATAGATCCTATTATAAATGATTTCTTTAGCGCGTACAAATATACTAATGATTCTCCAACAAACAATACCTATCAATGATAATAATAAAATGAGAAAAAATATTCTTTTAATTTCTGAATTTACTAAATATCCAAATCCATTTTCTATAGCAGTCCAAAGTGCATCCAGTGTACAAATCCACGCTATAAGCCCCCCGCAAATCACAATATATTTTATTTCTTTTTTCCAATTCATCTCTCTAATCCATAAATTATTATATTTTATTAAAGTTCTCTTGCTACTTCTGGTCTACGATGTTTTGATTTCTCTTTCACCTTATTAGAATTGTTTACTAATTTATTTTTTGCTGTGTTCTCATTTTTTTTCTTTTCATCTTCCATGTTATTCATCCCTTCATTATTTTTCTTGTTATACATCACTAACTCCTACTTATATTCTACAAATTTCTGATTTTTAACATAATAGATTGTGAATGGTTTATTTACTTCACCATTTTCATCAAAACTTGTAACACCTGTAGGCCCTTTAAAATCTTTAATTTTATATAATTCATTTTTAATTGTTGTACCATTAAGAATATTAGAATTTTTCATTGCCTCAGCAATGACTTTTGTCGCGTCATAATACAAACCTGAATATGAATCAGGTTCAATCCCATATTTATTTTTATACTTTTTAATAAATTCTTCTTTTAGTGATATAGTCTCTTTTTCACCCCAGCCAATTGTTGCCCAATAGGAACCGTTCGCTGCATCCCCTGCTATAGTAAAGAGATTTTGATTATATGCACCATCAGTTCCAATCACAATAGAATTGATATTCATTTCCTTTGCTTGTCGTAATATAGCCCCTCCTTCTGTATAATGGACCGCTGCATATATCACTTCAGGGTTCTTAGCTTTAACTTTATTTAATTGCGCCCTCACATCAGATGCATCTGCTTCTATCCCTTCTTCACCTAAGACACTACCTCCTAAATTTGTAAAGACCGCTCTAAATTTATCTCGTAAAGTTACTCCATAATCTACATTCCGGAATAAGGTAAAAGCGGTTTTTTTATTTAAATCGTTAATAATAAACTTTGCAATTGTTCTAGCTTGGATTTCATTAGTTGGGCACACTCTAAATATATAATCACCGGCTGTTATGATATTATCGCTTGTTGCACTTCCAGAGATTAACACAACTTTACTCCGATTAGCTTCTGGGGCACAAGACATTACCTCACCTGAATAGAAAGGACCAATGACTACAGGGACTTTATCTATCGTCGCTAATTTTTGGAAACCACTTAATGCATCTTTGGGATTACCTTTTGAATCCTCATATATTATTTCAATTCGTTTGCCATTTACTCCTCCCTCTGCGTTGATTTCTTCAACAGCTAAATCCACACCTGTTCGAGCTGTATTCCCATAAGTAGCTCCGTCTCCACTAAAAATTGATAACAAGCCGATTCTGATTGTCTGTGTTTGTTTTTGACCACAATTCGGAATAATAAAAAAAACAATAACTGAGATTATTAAGATAGCATAAACGCTTTTCTTTGACTTCATAGCTGACCTCCATTTTTTTCTTTAGATGTTTATTTGAATACCAATCTGTTTCATTGCAAATCGAAATCTTTTAATAACTTTAATCCCTTCTCTGAATCCATGTTGGCAATCTTGAAATTTTTCGTAAGCTTGCTTCTTACTTCTGGGTGCATGATGCGATGGATTTCGATAATCTTTCAAATAACTTCTCATCCCACCAATTGGTGCTGTTTCATGTTGGAATTGAGTTTCTTTCAGCATTTCGTCAAGGATATTTGAAGCGCCTCCTTTTACTGTAGTATTAGATATCCAATTCTTTTTTGCACTTTTCTTCCCTGCATCCAGTACGATAGCTTCTACAAGCTCTGTTATTTTTTGCATACCGGAATCTGATTTATCTTGGTATCTCTCGAAAGCATCTTTTAATTCAACTTTAATTTTCTTAGGTAACAACTCAATTTCTTTTTTGAACTCATCTTCTGATATGTGTTGTATTATGGGTATACACCCGAATCGTTTTGTAGCTTTTTTAGTATTATCTATTGTTAATAATCCATATCCATGGGCTCTGAGAGATTTTGCCTCTTTTTGGTTATTACTATTTAGATATAGTTCTTCTGGACAAACAGAAAATATGGAGATTGGCATATGTATGTCAAGTATATTTGCAAGTTGCATATTAAATATTTCTGGATATAATTTTTCAGGAGATACCTCAGCAATAATTGTTAAGAACTTTTTAGCCTTAAAATGAATGGATGGCCTCCAATTTAGTCTTTCATCAATTTCCTCATTTATTTTAATTGTTGGATTTTCATAATAATCAGAAAAAAATTTAACTGCAGCGTCAATTAAAAATTCATCACTTTGTCCAAATGGCTGTACAGGCATTTCTTAATCCTCCAGTAATGCCTTCAGCTTTTTAAAAAGTTCTTGGAGTCGCTTAATAAATTCCTCATCTAAATCCCTTTGCTTATTCTCTCGTATAATACTATCAAAATATTCATTCAGATTTATAATTTGCTTGTAAACTTTTTGCTCATCATAACCAAACTCTACAGTGTTTTCGTAAGCTCGGCGAATACCAAAATCATTATTCTTAGTAAATATTTTATCTAAAGTTTCCTCTGCTTTTTGTTTTTCAATTCCTAGATTCTCAACAGCCGTAGCAATTTTTGAGAGCTGACGAAAATCTGTTACAGCTTCAATAATACCATTACGGAACTTATCAATCAATACATCTCTTACATTATTAATTTGTTCCTGGAATTTTGGGATCCGTTTAGTAATAGTTTTTAAAGAACGTTCCATCTCAATAAAAAAGTCTTCTGAAATTTTCTGTTGTGACTTTGGAAGTTCAAGTTCTTTGAGCAAAATTTCTTGATAATGTTTTGGCAAATCGATTAACAATTGACATCTGCGTATTTGCCCTCTGGTTAAACCGGTTTCTTCACTAAGTTCAACTTCATTTGGTTTATGTCCTCTTTCTTTTTGGAATAGTTCTATGATTCTTTGAAGTTTTGATGCTTTTGTGAAATAATCCCATTGCTCACGCAGTGCATGAATATTATACATTAAAAGTAAATTTTCTAAAGCAGTTGGTTTTTGCTGTACGAGTGCAGGTATTTTAGCCAAGTTCAACTTTAGAGCACAACGCCACCTTCTTTCTCCGTCTATAATAGTATATTCATCACCATCTTGATATACTGCGATAGGAACTTGGATACCCTTTTTAGCGATAGAAATCATAAGATTTTCCATCTCTTCCTGACGAAAAAAGATGCGCGGATTTTCAGGATTTCGTTTTATTTTATCTGGGGATATTTGTCTGAGTGTTTGGTATGTTCGTTGATCAGGCATTATTAAATTACCTCTTAATAATAACATTAATTATAATGAATAAGATTTTTATTTGTTATTAATACCTCGTAATCATTACGTCTTTTTTTCGAAAAGCCGGCGATGTTCCTTTTTACCGATACCTTTTCTACTTGAAAACCGTCTTGAAGATAATTAGCTTCATCACAATACGCATAACTTAACAGAAACACAACTCCTTTATCTGTCAGTTTAATAATCCATGAGCGTAAACGCTTCAAATCATCTTGTGTGAATGTCAGCGCATCATATTCATTGAATACCCGTCGATTATTTACACGGTATGGTGGATCCATATATACAAAATCTTCATGCGTAGCGTGTGATAAGGTATCCTCAAAATCACCCCCTATTAATATTACATCAGTAAGTAATTCACTGCATGAGTAAATAATATCATCTGAGGGAATATTGCCTGCTTTTTCTCCACCGTAAGGCACATTAAATTTTCCTTTTCTATTCGTTCTATAGAGACCATTAAAACAGTATCGATTGAGATATATAAATCGAGCAGCCCTTTCTGTCTTTGTCAAAGTCGTTGGTTCTATGCTACGTATATTATAGTATGCTTCTTTTCCTTTTTGAAATTGTTTTAGATTACTTATTACCTTTTCTGGCACTTGTTTAACTTGTTGGTAGGTTTCAATTAACTCCTGATTGATGTCTCCTAAAATCGCATATTTGGGTTTTAAATGAAAAAAAAGACAAGCTGAACCTGCGAAGGGTTCAACATAACGTTTATGTTTTCCGGTCCAATATTTTGATAAAACGGGAAGAAGCTGTTTTTTGCTGCCGGCCCAGCGAAGGAAAGGTTTTGGTTGGATTTCTGGGAGTTTTGACATTGTCAAAAATTTGTGAAAAATTATAAATGAGAATATCAATGATGCGAAATCAATTGTTTTAAAAATAATAAACAGTTTTGAAATAGTCAAGATAAAAAACATTCGAAAATATTCACTATTATTTTGTAAATAATCACTACTATTTTAAAAATAGTAATATCCATTTTTAAAATAGTCACTATCATTTTAAAAGTAAACAGGCCTGTTCTTGCGAACAGACCTGTTTTTGTGTTTTGTTTGAGCTTTTCTTCTTACACCTTCTCAAACGTCACATTTTCCAGCGCTTTTTGGAGTTCCTTGCCGGGGCGGAAGTAGAGTTTGACACCCTGGATCAGGCTTTTGTTAAACTCTTCTTCTGTAGCCGAGGCATCGCTTTCGATGCGGATATTGAAAGAACCGAAGTCGGCCAGGCGCACGATGTGTCCGTTGGTGACATGCCGGGGAATGAGCTGGAGCAGAGACTCGATCACGGCGGTGGTGTCTACCACACTGACAGTGGATATTTCCGCGATTTCTTTGGACAGCTCGCGCAGTGTGATGTCGCCCCTGGACTGGGCGCTTGCGTAAAACTTTTTCGGCTCCTCGGGTTTTGCCGGATTGCCTCTCTGGACAAGATGATACTGAACAGACATGGGATACCTCCATGTTTAGAAGTGATGGTTGATCCCCTGGGAGACTATCTTTGGTGTGTGCCGGTCAGGGGCATGAGTAAATCGGATGCGGGACATGTCTGTTGTGAAATGTGTTAGTGTATGTTTTCTGCAGTTGTTTCAAAGATGCGGTTGTAAGCGCTGTGTTGCGTTTTAAAAAATGGATAAATAATGGGGACATTTTAATAAAGGTTGAATAAAAATGCAAGGAAAAATTAGCTGGATTGATATTTTTTTCTCAGAAATCCATGTGTTTGGAATTATAGAAATTATCCGTTTTACATAATTAAGGTCAATGTATTAATGGTTGATTTTGTAATCCCCGCCCCTGGATTCCTGCTTAAAAATTGCAGGAATGACAACCACCCCTGTCATTCCCGCGATCTTTTGAGCGGGAATCCACATTTGCTAAGGATCGATCCAATGGACAAGTAAGGATGTCATTGCGAGGAGTCCTGATTTTTTTCGGGACGACGCGGCAATCTCATAGCTTACACTCGATATTTATGGGATTGTCCGCCAAAAAGATTGGCGGATTTTCAACTTTTCCCGATAAATCGGGGATCGCAAAGACATTTGGGGGATTTATGATACAGCTCTTGTTGTTGTTCATCAACCCGGTTTGATCACCTTCAGTTTCAGATGCTTTTCCATCGGGTCGAAATCGCGATCATCGTGCAGCAGAGGAAGTTGGTAGGAAACGCAAAAAGTGGCAATCATGACATCGATGGTTTTCCGTACGGTCACTCCTTTCTTTCTCAGAAAGCGGAAATTTTTCGCACTCTGCACGGCCAAATCTCTGCCAAGCATGTCAAAAAAGGGAAACGGTGAAAACAGTTCCATAGCCCGTTTAAAATCCGTATCCGAACGAAAGCCCTGTAATACTTCGGTCAATACGAGATCCCCGATAGCTACAGATTCCTTGTCCAGCAAACTATCCAGATAGTCTGTTTGCCATGTGATTTTCCCGTTGAAATAATCGATCCACACGGATGTATCGACAAAAATCATGAATCCAGCCGCATTTTATCGAGATCGCCGTGCCATTTCAGCTTGCCCCTGTAATCACGGACGGCTTTTTGACGGCTGAATTGTACCAGCAGTTTCAAACCCGCTTCGATGGCATCCTTTTTCGTGTGTAAGCCCGAAGTCTTTAAGGCGGTATTCATGAGCTGGTCATCAATGACTACATTGGTTCTCATTGTTTTCCCTCAATGTGTATATCCTGAATGAATATACACATTCCTGTGAGAAAATAAAAGAAAAAAATAATTACACATCTATTTTTCCATTAAATACAATTTTCTGACCAAACCCTTTGTATGTCTTTGCGAGGAGCCCCAATTGGAATTTAGACCCAGTCTTTTTGAAAAAGACTGGGGTCTTTCTATAGTTTTGAAACCATCCCAGTATTGTCAAATTTTCATCTTGATGTTGTTGAAAATTATATTTAGTTTAAATCATAAGAACCAATTCTCATTTATTTCGTAAAAAAAATATCGTTGATTGATCCAAGGAGAAATCCCATGAAAAAGTATTTGATTGCCATTTTTATCCTTGTTTGTTCATTTTCTCTTTTCAATCCCGCTTATTCGCAATCCGAACCGGCGGAGGGTTCGATCGATCTGAGCACAGTGGTTCCCATCGATTCAAGCATCACGTACGGACAGTTCGAGAATGGATTGCGTTATTACATCAAAGTCAACAAGAAACCGGCGAATCGTGTTGAATTGCGTTTGGCTGTCAATGTCGGTTCTGTGCTGGAAGACGATGACCAGCAGGGGCTGGCTCATTTCTGCGAGCACATGGCATTCAACGGCACCAAGCACTTTGCCAAACATGAATTGATCAGCTATCTCGAATCGGTCGGGATGAAATTCGGTCCGGAGATCAATGCTTATACATCGTTTGACGAAACCGTTTATATGCTGGAAATTCCCGTGGATAGTGCTGAAATCGTGGAAAAGGCCTTTCAGATCCTGGAAGACTGGACGCATCTGGTCAGTTACGAACCCGAGGAAATCAACAAAGAGCGGGGTGTGATTAGAGAAGAATGGCGGCTCGGCCGGGGCGCCGAAGCGAGAATGCAGGACAAACAATTCCCGATTTTGCTGAAAGGGTCTAAGTATGCGGAGAGACTGCCCATCGGTAAAATCGAGATTGTTGATACCTGTCATTATAATACCCTGACCCGATTTTACAAAGACTGGTACCGGCCCGATCTGATGGCCGTGGTCGCAGTGGGAGATTTCGATGCGGATTGGATCAAGGGGCTTATCGAGACGCATTTCGCCAAGATTCCGGCACGTAAAGACGAGCGCGAGCGTCAGATCTTTCCCATTCCGGATCACAAGGAAACCCTTTTTGCCATTGCCACGGATCCGGAAGCCTCGGGCACAGAAGTGAGCGTGTATTACAAAAGCGAACTTCAACCGGAAAACACGGTGGGGGATTACCGACGCATGATCATGGAGAACCTCCACGATTACATGATGAATCAGCGTCTTGATGAACTGGCTCGGAAGGCGGATCCGCCGTTTATCTATGCCATTGCCGGCAAGGGGACTTTTCTTCGTTCCAAAGACGTTTATTATCTTAGTGCCGCTGTGAAAGAGCAGGGTATAGAAACAGGTCTGAAAACGTTGTTAGAAGAGGCGGCACGGATTCAGGAATACGGATTTACGCAGAGCGAACTGGACCGTGCCAAGAAAGCGACACTGCGGTATACTGAAAAGGCGTATGAGGAGAGGGACAAAACCGAATCCAGTCGCTATGCGGCCGAATACATCCGTAATTTTTTGACCGGAGAACCCATTCCTGGCATTGCGTATGAATATGATTTACAGAAGCAACTCATGCCGGGAATCACACTGGATGAAATCAACGGGTTGATCAATCAATGGATACTCGACAAGAACCGGGTCATCCTGGTCAACGCACCCGAAAAGCCGGATCTCAAAGTTCCCGATGAAGCGGAACTGCTTTCCGTTTTTCAACAAGTGCAACAGGAAGAGATTGCTCCGTATGTGGATCAGGTATCAGAACAGCCCTTGATTCCAAATCCCCCGAAAGCCGGAAAGCTCGTCAAGGTCAAAAAGATCGAAGATCTCGGTGTTACCGAATGGACTTTATCCAATGGCATCAAGGTGGTGCTCAAGCCGACCGATTTTAAAAATGATCAAATTTTGTTTACATCTTTCAGTCCCGGGGGCAATTCCCTGGTGGACAATGTGGATTATATTTCTGCCATGACCGCAACGAGTGTGATTCAGGGAAGCGGTGTCGGTAATTACAACAGAATTGAACTGGAAAAACTATTAGCGGATAAGGTGGTTCGGGTCTCTCCGTTTATCGGAACGCTTACCGAAGGACTTTCCGGCAGCGCATCTCCCAAAGATATCGAAACGCTGTTTCAACTGATCTATTGTTATATCACTTCTCCGAGAAAAGACAGCACGGCTTTCGTATCGTATAAAAAGCGGTTCCAGGCGTATATCGAAAACCGGAATGCGCAGCCCGAATCGGCTTTCAGCGATACCGTCGATGTGACGATGGCCCAGCATCATTTCCGATCACGTCCGCTCACAAAAGCCTTACTTAATGAAATGAACTTTGAGTCCATATTGAGAATTTATCGGGAACGGTTCGCAGACGCGGACGATTTTGTCTTTATCTTTGTGGGCAATTTCGATCCGGATTCCATCAAGCCGCTGGTCGAACTCTATTTAGGCGGGCTGCCATCTCTGCCCGGTGAGGAAACGTGGAAAGATCCCGGTATTCATCATCCTGTCGGCGTGATTCAAAAAGCGGTTCGGAAAGGCATCGAACCGAAGAGTCTGGTCGAAATCATCTTTACGGGACCAGGCAAGGCGACACGTAAAAATAATTATTTCCTGAATTCGATGATGCGAGTCATGAAGATCAAACTCAGAGAAATTCTCCGCGAAGACATGGGCGGTACCTATTCTGTTGGCGTGTCCGGTTCGATTTCGCGTTATCCCAGGGAGGAATACAGCATTCACATTTCATTCGGGTGTTCACCGGAACGCGTCGATGAAATGACGAGGACCGTCTTTCAGCAAATCGACAGCTTGAAGACGGTTGGACCGCAAGAGAGTTATATCGAAAAAGTGCGTGAAATGCAGAACCGCGAGTACGAGAAAAATCTCAAGGAAAACGGGTTTTGGGTGAACACACTCAACCGTTATTATTTCACAAAAAAGAATCCCAAGAATATCCTGAAGTTTCCGAAGCTGGTCGATAAACTGACTGTTCGAGCCATTCGGAAAACGGCCCGGAAATTCTTGAATACGGATGATTATGTGCGCGTTGTGCTTTATCCGGAAAAGGAAAATAAAAAAGAGGAGTGAATTTAAATTGAGTATAGCCATACAGTTTGTGGCTTGGTTATGAAAATTTTAAATAATTCGTTGCGTAAAAATCAAAAAATAATGAAAAAGGATTATTTTGTAGAAGTGGATTCCCGCTAAAACACTGCGGGAATGACAGGGGTAGGGTGTCATTCCTGAAATTTTCTATCAGGAATCCAGGGTGGAGGTTACAAATAAATCATTAGTTCAGGATCTAAAAGGAAATAACATCTCTACGTTTTCCGTTCAGATTATTCTTATCAATTAAATCCGGTGAACTCAATTCGCCGGATTTTTTTCTTGACTTTCTCGTCATAATTGTTAAAGTTATGACATTACCAAAGGTTACCGGGGAAGTCAATTCAGAGGGGAAAGGATGAGAAGAATCGCTGCCGTTGTGTGCAGTATTTTGTTCGTTGTCTCTTTTCAAACTTCTTTCGGAGGCAGTTCGACCGGTCATCGGGTCAGAATTGTTGTGCTGCATCCTTCGAATCAGATGGAGAAAAACACCGGATCTGTAAATCAGACCAAGTCCGATTTGTTTAATGATTCGTTTCGAATGGATGGGGAAAGGTTCACGACTTCTGTGGGATTGGAAGGAAACAGTTTCCATTTCCGATGGGCCCAAAAGAAATCGGTTCATGGCAAATATTGTGTCACGGTGGATAATCTGGAGGAAATCAAAAGCGCGCTTCCGATTTTGTCCGGCAATACGGTTCATTCGAAACATTTCCAGTTCAACCATTCGATTTTGGATTCCCCCAAAAAACCGCTGGTTTATTGTACAGTGACGGATGTTCAGTAAGGATTATTTGCAAAAGTGAAAAGTGGATTCCCGCTCAAAAGACTGCGGGAATGACAGGGGTAGGGTGTCATTCCTGAAATCTTTAATCAGGAATCCAGGGGTGGAGGTTACAAGATCAATTATTTTAGACACTAACCTTAATTCTGCACAACGGATTATAAAATATTATTCTGTAAAATTTAATAATGCTGTAATGATTGAATGGATCAATCATTACGGCTTTTTTTATGGATTTGCTCTTGCATCTTAAACAGTTTCTTCTATATTTATTTGAGATTGAATTCCGCCAGAGGCGGACAAGGATTTCATACGCTGCCCATTGGGGCGTTCAATGTTTTTGCTTTTGATACTCAGTGGCCTGCGGCGGGACAGTTCATTCCGAAATCTATTAAAATATAAAGCAAAGGACGGTTCATGAACCGCGAATTCGAATCTCTGCAGAGAAAACAGGTTAAAGCGCTGGACGAAATTCTTGGCAAGCCTTTCAAGGTGCTTGACGATGGATTTATCCGTGTGATCGAATACATGGGATCGGATGGATCGATTGCCCAGGCGGCGCGTGTTTCCTACGGCAAGGGAACGTCCAAGGTTCACGAAGACCGTGGACTGATCCGCTACCTGATGCGCCACAAGCACACATCGCCTTTCGAGATGTGTGAGATCATGTTTCATGTCCGCATTCCCATGGACAGCTGGCGCCAGTGGATTCGCCACCGGACGGCCAATGTCAATGAGTACTCCACGCGCTACTCGATTGCTATCGATGCCTGTCAATCCACGCCTCCGGAAGCGTGGCGATTGCAATCCACGAAGAACCGTCAGGGGAGTGGGGTGTTTTTGGATTCCAAAGCCGGAAAAGAGTTGTCCCGAAAGGAAGCCGAAATTCAGGAACGCGCAAGAGCGATCTACAACGAGCGGATCGAAAAGGGGATTGCCCGGGAGCAGGCCAGAAAAGATCTGCCTCTGTCCACTTATACTGAAGCCTACTGGAAGATCGATCTCCACAACCTGCTTCATTTTCTCGAACTTCGGATGCGGCCCAACACGCAATTAGAGATACGCAGTTATGCGCAAACCATTGGTCAGGAAATTGTCAGCCGGTGGTGCCCAATTGCCTGGGAGGCGTTTCTGGACTACTGGTTCAATGCGGTGACATTTTCTTTGAATGAATTGAATATCATCAAAGAAATTGCTTCGGGGAATACGGAAAAGGCGGTTCAGCTTGCCGGAGAATTCGGCTGGGTCTCCCAAAGGGACGACCGCCCGAAACACAATTACGAACGGGAAGAGTTCGAGGAAAAATTGGAGCATGCCGGTATCCCGATCCCGTGGGGGAAAGTAAAATAAATAAGTGCTCATTATTTAAATTAATGAGGAATTGATCCATGCCGCAGTTGGTGAAAGGTGGAAAGCATACTTTCGGATGGTCGAAAGTAGGCAGCGACGGCAGAATTGTTATTCCCCCGGATGCATTTGTAGAATATAAATTTATTGAAGGAGATCACGCATTTCTCTTTTCCGGCAGTAAAACCTCCGGCGGATTCGGACTGGCGACATCGAGATTGCTGGGCAGTTCTCCGATTTATGAAATGCTATCGTCACAGCCGGAATTGTCCGGATTTAAAATATCCGAAGGGCAATCAGTTCAGATTCGTTCCAGAATATTTTGTTGGATTACGATTCAAAATCAATGTATTTTTGTTCCAGAAAATACATTAAAGCATTACAGCATTAAAATGGGAGACCGGCTTCTCACTGTAAGAGGAAGCGGTTTTGCGCTCGGTTTTATCGTCAAGGGGCCGATCATTGAAGAAGCGAAGAAGCACCCTGAATTGCTTGAATATTAATGCAACCATCCTGATCCGATTCGATATTCAACTATATCCAACGATTTTCTTTTTAAACAACTTGATCCTGTTTTAAAAGTTTTGTAAATTCAAGTGTTATTTGAATCTGATCAGCGAGCGTATTCTCCGAGGCTTGCCTCGGAGTAAGCGAGCGAATATAATAACTTTTTCTTACA
>CAZIAH010000032.1:0-33401 GCA_964537715.1 uncultured bacterium
GGCAATCTAAATATCTCTAACCCTCTGGGTTACATTTTATTTTGAGGCAACGGGTAGGATGCGCACTGCGCATCCTACCAACTTACGCAACTTTACTTTTCAACGGACGAATGATTTCATATTCTTTTTTTCTTTTTCGAAGTGTATTCCACATGTCAAAATTCGTCTGTAATCCGATCCAAAACTCTGGGGTCGTGTTAAAAAATTTTGCCAACCGGAATGCCGTGTCGGGTGTGACAGAGCGCTTGCCTAAAATAATTTCATTTATCCTGACTCTTGTAATGCCGATCGAATCGGCAAGCTGCTGTTGGGTCATGTTCAATTCTTCAAGGTATTCGAAACGAAGAATTTCACCCGGATGCGTTGGCTGTCTGTTTTGGGGCAGCATGATTATAAATCCTCCTAATGATACTGAACAAGTTCGAGATTATAAATATCTCCATCTTTAAAAACAAAGCACAATCTCCAGGGGCCGCTTACTGATACGGCCCATTGTCCCTCTCTATCTCCGTGCAACTGATGAAGATGATTTGACGGCGGTGATTTTAGATCGCATAACTCAGTCGCACAATTTAACATATCCAATTTTCTGATTAATCTTTTTTGTAATTTTGGAGGAACCCGTTTTTGTGAGCCCGAATTCCAGAAATCTTCCAACCAGGATTGTTTAAAATTTACAATCATATCTTAATATAATTTGCAACGATACATATTGCAAGTAAAAAATGGATGTGCGGCGGAAAAATTGTTTTGGTTTGTTAAAGACGTTCAGCAGAGCTTATTTATATTTTATGATAAGAAAAATTATTATCACCGTAAGAATAAAGTTTGGAGGGTGAGCATCAAACCCATCATTTTATGGTGGGCCGAGGGTCTGTCCTGTTGAAAGTGATTTAAGGGACTTTTGTTTCATCAGTGGGGCAGAATCCCAAGATGATCAATAAAGATTTTTATTTAATGCATCAATATCATTTTTTTTGTTTTTATATAATCATCCCCTGCCTGAAATTTATAGAAATATATACCACTTGATAGTTTGTTTGCATTGAAAGTGATAGAATAACTACCCGCTTCTTGAAATTTATTAACCAATGTTTGTATCTCTTGTCCAGACATATTATATATTTTTAAAGTAACAAAATCAGCTTTTTGTATCGAATAAGATATTTCTGTTAATGGATTGAAGGGATTTGGAAAATTTTGATATAAAGTCGATTCTTTCGGAAACCGATTATTATTTTCTGCTATCCCGGTAGAACTCCTAACAGTAATTTTAAATATACATGAAGCGTTTGCATCGGCTGTGTCTGTGGCGGTTACCTTTAGGCTGATGGTGGTGGCGACTGTTAAAGGATCGGTGGAGAAAGTTCGTGTTGTACCATTAAATGCCAGCCAGTCAGGCAAAGGATTTCCGTTACTCAATGTTGCGGAATAAGTCAGGGTATAATTTCCATCATCATCAATAAACGTACTATCCGGGAATTGATAGATAAATGATGAATCCAGAAAAGCCGTTTGATCGGGTATTGGTGATTTTAAATATGGAACAAAATTTGTGTGTTTTAATGTCTCAATCAAAGCGTCAATTTGAACCCAGTAAGTCAGCTGATCCCAACTTGCTCTCTTAAAGAATAAGTATTTGTTATCAGGCGTCACATAAGGAGCAACATCGTAGTAATTCGTATTTATTGGAGAACCGAGATTCTTGGGATTGGTCCAAGTGTCATCATTTTTTCTGTAACTGATATACAGATCATGATATCCAAATTCTCCATTAGGCAACTGGAATATAAGGTATGATTCATCCCTCGAGATAAAAAAATCAGTATTACCTAATCCCAGACTGTGAAATGTCGTATCGGAACCGTTGATAACCATTTTGGAAATACCTTTCGACTCACTTTGCTCAATTAAATAGTAATTCCCTGAATTTGTCCTATGCAAATAGCACATATTGGTGCTGCTTGTAAATTTAGTGGGGATACTCCAACCGGTATCATTTCTCACTGAATAATAGGCAGTACCGGAATAGCCATTCGAATATTTATGGAAAAACAACGTATCGCCACTTGGAGAAAGTGCGGGACCGGTATAACCGTCAAATAAAAGAGTTGAGTCACTCCACGCACCGTTGGAATAAGTGAAGTACTTAAGCCAATAATGCGTATTTTCATTGGTTGTTTCTCCATAATAGATCTCTTTACCGTCCGTCGAAATGGATATGCGTTCCGAGGTTTTGTTGCCGCTTTTATGAGAAATATAAAATCTTTTGGGAGTTGTTCCCGGTGGAGTTTGCCCCAAATAGAGAGAATCGGTTTGGCTGTTTCCGGCTTTTATGACGAATAGAATAGAGCTAATAATAAGCAGAAGTTTTTTCATGATGTATTCTCCTTGAATCTGATCAGCGAGCGCATATAATAACTTTTTCTTACAGATGAAGATTCCCCGCTACTTGCCCGCCAGGGGCGGGCTTGCGGGGGGGAGCTTCAATTGTTTCTGCAATTTTGTCACTGCTTAAATAAGCAGATTTGTTAAAGAACTTAATTCTTCAATCGAGTTTATTCGGGAATAGTATGCGATAAATTATAAATTTAAAAGTGAGGTTACAATCAAATGTAAGTAAACGGTTGTATGAGTAAGTAAACGGTAGATGATGAAAGAAAATGGAGTTGAAAATAGCAGTTATATGTTTAGCCTGTTTTTCAAAGTAACGCCGTATCTTCTGCTTATCTCAATTGAGTCTTCTAATCCTTTGAAGTAAACCAGGTATGTCCCGTTATTTCTCTTTTTTATTTCCTTGACATGATTGAGATTTAATAAATACGAGCGATGAATCCTGATGAAATCTTGTTGTGGCAGCATTTCCTCCCATCTTTTTAAAGTATGGGTAGAGATCCTGATGTCCTTTTTCGATAAAACGATTTTTGAATAGCAACTGTCCGCTTCAAGGTAATAAATATTTTTTAGTTTTATGAAATTCGCTCTGTTACCAATAGATAATAAAATCGAATCGTCTATCGTATATTTCTTTGGGATCGTTTCGCGAGGTACATTCCCGAGCAACCGACTGATTGTTTTTTTAATTCTCTCCTTATTCAAAGGTTTCAGCAAATAATCGAGAGCATTTACTTCAAATGCTCTGATAGCATATTCATCATAAGCGGTTACAAAGACGAGTTTAAAATCTATTTCAATTTTTTCCAGTAAGTCAAAACCATTTTCGCCGGATAGATTAATATCAAGGAATACAACTTCCGGTTTTCCCTTCTTGATCAACTTGACAGCTTCTTTAATCTTGTAAGCAGTGCCGATTATTTCTATCGGATAATCTTTCAGAAAAAATTTCAGATTATCTATAGCTAACGGTTCGTCTTCTATGATAATTGCTTTCATAAAGGATCATACACCTCTGATTATTATTTTTGCACTAACCCAGTTGTTTTTTTCGGATAACTCGAGTTCATGATTATCCGGGTATAATAACAACAAACGTTTCTTAATATTCTCGATTCCGGTTTTAGTGCCTATTGTTTTCCTGTTGTCCGCTTGATTGGATTGCCTCAACGTACCTGAGTTTTTTACAAGAATGATAAGTGCTTTGTTCTTTTTTTCTATCCGAATCAGCAGTTGCAGGATATCATTGCTGTTCGAATATCCATATTTGATCGCGTTCTCGACCAAAGGATGGATAATGAAGGGTGGAATTTTCAGCCCCAAAGCGGATTTATCTATTTCATAGCTGATTATTAATCTATTGGCGAATCGCTCTTTTTGGATTGCCAGATATTTACGCGCCGCTTCAAGTTCGTCATATAATGTTGTCTCCATTTGATTATTTATTGAAAGCGAATACCTGAAGAAATCCGACAAGTCAGCTATCATATTTTTTGCACGGCTCTTGTCTTTTTCTATCATGGATTGGATTGCATTTAATGCATTGAAAAGAAAATGTGGATTGATTTGATATTGCAGCATTTTTAGTTGTGCTTCATTGGCGTGCATGATTGCTTGCAGTGTTTTTTCTCTCTGGTTTTGATACTCCAACCAATAATAGGTTAACAGATAGACAACCGTTGAGATAATATATTGAATAAAATAGCTGCCTGTAGCCTGTATTATATTTGACCTTGAAATCCCTTCAAAACCCGGCCGCCAGATCAACCACTTCAATGTTTGGGTTATGACCAACATTATACCTGGTGAAATGATAATCAGGACCAAAGCAACACTGCTAAACAGGGCAATACTTCTTTTTTTTGTAATGATATAATTATAAATATGGACAAAGCAAAGACTTATGATTATGTGTGGGATTGCATTGATGGCCAGATGTTTCATCACATAATTTGCTTTGTCCGGTTGCCAGAATGACCAGTAAACCATATAAAGGAGCTGTGTAAGAACAACTCCAATCGCTTGTGCAGAATAGTGCGTTATATATTTTCTTTTCTTTGTCAATATTGAAGAAACCCTCTCATGAATTTTTCAATGATTCTGAAATATTGGAAAGGATGATTACAGTAAAGCCATTGTTATTTTTTGATCGATTTTGCATAATACGATATTCAATATATCTGATGAAGGTGTCAATGTCAATGGTTTGTTATTCGGCTAAAGAAGGCCAGTTTGTAGTTTGTAGAGTAGGCACTAAGCCCACCATTTTGTGATGGGCCGATGGTTTATCCTACATTTCTACCTCTCGGTATAAAGATGGGGGGCGGCTCTCCTCGGAAATTTTCCAGATTTCATTTTATGAAAACCATTTTTTGAGTCAGAATTCCATTTTTTGTTCGAATCTGATAATAGTAGAGACCAGAACCTACTTTCGTACCCCAATTATCAGTCCCATTCCATTCAACAGAATGTTCCCCGGAATCTTGTAGGCCATCAATTAAATTTTTAACTCTCTTGCCGCGGATATTGTATATATCGAGTCTGATTTTCTGAGGTTCTTCCAAGTAATATTCAATTTTCGTGATGGGATTGAACGGATTGGGATAGTTCGGTTTCAGTTCCACTTTGCTTTTTAGAAAATGTCTTTGATAGACTGCAGTTGTATCCGAATCGACTTTTGGAAAAACACCGATATCGTCATAATGTAACGCACCGAATTGTCCGTAATTGCTTAAATCGCCAAAAATTAAAGTCTCGATTGGCAGGCTTTCTGTAGATCGTAGTGAACAAATCAATATGCCATCGATATAATATTTTTTTAAAGTACCATTGCTATCGCTCTTAATCGAAAAATGGTACCAGCGATTTAACTCCATAGCAAACTGGATGGTTGTGTCGGAATATAGAGCAACAAACTGGATAGAGTTGTTTTTCATCACTATCCTCGAGACCAAATCGGCCGTAGTTCGATCCCAATTATGGACCAATTCGAATATGTTATGGAATGTGTCACTCTGAGGAAAGACCCAAAAACGAGCATCAAAATCGAAAAACGAATCCGGAAGCGATTGATATAAAAAGCCGTGATTACAAATGTTTGTAGAAAAACCTATTGAGTTTTCTCCTGAGCTACTCAAGTATCTTGATAAATAGACGTTTCCTGAAACAGACCAATTTTCTATGTCTTCTTCAAAATCGCCATTAATGATAACATTGGATATATCTTGTGCGGTTAATAATAAAGGTACCAAGAGTAAAATTATCATTGGTAAAGTTTTCATAACGCCTCCTTTATTGTTCAACTATTTGATCTCGGCGCGGGCATCAAGCCCATATTTTGTGATGGGTCAATAGTCCATCCTATGTTTCAGTTGCCGCAGTCGGGTGATCCGCAGTTGTTTTCGTTAGAGGCGTGGGCTCAGTTGCAAGAATTGATTCAACATAATATGAATATTTTAAGAAATCAAGTGAAATTCGAAAAATATTTTTGGTTTGTTAAAGACGTTCGATAAGGATCATTTATATTTAATGATAAGAAAAATGATTATCACCGTAAAAATAAACGTGATTCCGTTTGCAAGAATAATAGGAATTTCTTTAAGAATCAGACCGTATAAGAACCATAAAAAAACACCTACGGAAAAAATCGCATACATGCCCAGTGACAAGTCTTTTGTATGCTTTGATTTTATCGTTTTTAAAGTCTGGGGCAGAAATGCAATGGTTGTACAAACCGCAGCGATTGCTCCGATGACTATGGCCAGATTCCGAATAATCAAATGAACCTCTCTGAATGAAATGTGAATATCAATAGATCCCCAAAATGCATATGGTTAAAAAACAAAACCCGTCAAAAACTGACGGGTTTTGTTAATTGATCGAAAGTATCAAGTCGCTTAAAAGGCCTTTCGGGACAGATTGTACTTTTTCATCTTGTACCGAAGAGCAGCTTCGGATACATTCAATGCATGGGAAGCTTTTGTCTGATTGCCGGCAAACCTTCTTAAAGCTTTCTTGATCAGATATCGTTCCACTTCCATCATGGCATCCGGAAGTTCGCGGCCTTCGAGAAACTCGAACGGGTGCTTTTTGTATTCGAATGGAAGATATTGCATAGAGAGCTGTCCTTCGGGAGACATGAGAACCAGATTTCGTGTTGTATTTTTTAATTCTTCAACATTTGCGGTCCATTCGTATTCCATAAGCGACTCAAACAAATCTGCTGGTACCGGAGGAATCTCGTGGTTGTATTCCTCACAATATTGTTCCAGAAAACTTGTAAACAGAGACGGGATATCCTGTCTTCTTTCTCTGAGAGGTGGAATATAAATTGTAAATTTGTTTATGAGCGACAAAAGATCTTTCCGCATGCTGTCCAGTTTGGTGATGTCTTTGTCTGTGGTGGTAGCGATAATTCGAAAGGTTACATCGGAAAATTCACTGTCTCCGGTTTTTTTGATCTTTTTCTCGTGGAGAATGTTGAACAATTTTTGCTGGTACTCCGCTATCAGTTCATCGAAGTTTTCGAGATACAATATGCCTTTTTGAGCCTGTTCGAACAACCCGATTTTTCTCTCGATACCGTGGCTGCTTTCTTTTACTTCTCCAAACAGATCGGTTTCGGAAATTGTGTCGCCGATTGCTGTACAATTGACCGAAATAAAAGGTTTGTTCTTCTGTCTGCTCCGTTGATGAATTTCCTGGGCAACCAGTTTTTTCCCTGCTCCAACTTCACCTATAATAAGGACATTATCATCCGTTTTCGCGCATTCGCGAATCATCCTTTTGATTTTTAGAATTTGAGGGCTTTGTCCGATTAACATTTTTTACCTCCTGTTTATTAAACATCTATTAATTATTCTCTTTTAGGATATTGTATAATTTCTCCCCGATCGTTTTTTGTACAAGGCATAAATAAAATAAAAAAGAATCAGAATGCAGCCCATAAAAGCAATGATATTCAATGTGACGTAGTTTGGAAATCTGAAATAAAGAAATGCGATCACGAACATTAAACCCAGAGTGAGCAGATAGTTTCTTCTTTGTGTAAAGTAAATTTTCAAGATTTTGAGAAAAAGCACGTTTCTTTCGGTTTTACGCCTCTGGATTTTTACCTTCCCCAGGTCGATTTTTTGACTGATAAGTGATTCGTAAAATTGGCCATAATCGGAACAGAGAAAACACATTTTTTTAAACAATATAAAAGTTAGAAATAAAAGATTGAGAGTAAGTATTTGGCGCCTTATTAAAAGTACTTCAAAATTGTAGATAACAGAAAGTTTGTCAATAGAATCAATGACATAGAAAATGAAGAAGAAAGCCATCAATTCGTTGATATATTCACCAATGGAGTGGTCTTTTTTAAAAAGAATGTAACCGTAGATAAGAATGAAAGGAAAGGTAATTCCGCCGACAAGAAAAAGGCGGAAAGAGAGATCTTTCAAGTAGTAGTTGTTCCCCAGTATAAAAATATAATCGGGATTTTTTAGATAAGGAAAGAAATGATATATCGATATGGGCAGCAATATCCCCAGAGAAAGCATATATATAGAGACTGGTTTTGTTTTGTAAAAGAGATACTTCATGACAATATAGATAATCACAAAATTAATCAGAAAACAAAAAACGATCTGTTTATATTCATAAAAGTAATACAAGATTTTGTTGTTGCCAAAAAGGTATTCCGATCCCATAAAAAAGTTGATGAAAGATATGGATACAACAAAAAGCAAAAGACTGAGATTGAAGAAAATATCTTTGTTGTTTTTTTCTTTTAAGAAAATAGTAAATGAGAACAGAAACAGTAAAAAGTAAAGAGATACATTGATCCAATTTTGAATATTTGGAGCTCCCCATTGTGGTAAGTTGGAAGATAGATAGAGTATAAAATTGAATACAAACCAAATATTCAATAATCGAAACAGTAGATTAAATTTGTTATTATTTTTCACTAAAATTACCCGAACAGTTTTTCATTCCTGTATACAACAATATAAAAAATTATTTTTCATATGCAAATTAATTATTCTTCATTTTTTCCCTTTATCACAGACCAGCATTGGGAATATCTGCGAACGGTGGAGGTGGATCACCCGGGTCCAGATTGGGAATATTTGCGAACGGCGGGGGTGGATCACCCGGGTCCAGATTGGGAATATTTGCAAACGGTGGAGGTGGATCACCCGGGTCCAGGCCAATTTTATAGTTTTGAATATTCTCAGAAAATTCTCCTTCGATTGTTAAATCATTTAGAGTCTTTCCGATAAAACCATTATTATGTGCAAAAGTAAAACCAACACTAAAAGTGGCATAAAATACCACTACCGCAATTAACGCAATAATACGCTTCATGGTCCCTTCTCCTTGTTTGATGAATTCGTGAATTGTTGGAAGAAAAACTGTTCGGGCTATTGGATTTTAGTGAGTAATTATTCAAATAGCAAGTAAAAAAGGAACAGAATCTAAATTTTCTTCTTTCCATCACGAATATGGAGAAGAAACCTATTTGATTACTAAAAGTATATAAAATAATACGAAAAAATGCAATTTATTTTGCAATATTTTGAACTTATTGCAAAAATATCACATTTTTTACATTTTCATCATGGCGGCAATCTAGCGATTGTGAGCCAAAAATCCTCAATACTTTGAGCCACATTAACGAATTCATCCAAGCCGACTGGTTTGGTTATGTAACTATTGGCATGCAGATCATAACTTTCCAGAATATCTTCTTCGGCTTTCGAAGTCGTCAGAATGATCACAGGAATACGGCACAGCCCCATATTCTGTTTGATTTCTTTTAGTACTTCACGTCCATTTTTTTTGGGCATATTTAGATCGAGGAGAATCAGATCAGGACGGGGAGCATGTTTATACTTTGCCCTGTGCAGAAGAAAGGACATGGCTTTCTCTCCGTCCTCAACGGTATGAATGTGGCAAAATATTTTCCCTTCTTTGAATGCTTCCATTGTCAGACGGGCATCACCCGGATTATCTTCGGCAAGCAGGATCGTTATTGGTTTGGTCGTTATATCTTGTTCCATCTTGTCTCCAGTCGAATTGAAATAATATCGTAATAGAAGCAAGTATTATCTTCAATGCATTTTATTTTGATGGTTGATCAGTTTATGGATGATATCGAGCACAACCTCTGTACTTGTTGTTTTTAAAATATAAGCATCTGCACCGCATTTGCTTGCAAGGGCTGCATCTTTATCTGCATCGCTGCATGTCAGGATCAGTACCGGAATATGGCTAAGGGTTTTGTCGAATTTAATCATGCGGCACACTTTGTGTCCCATATTCTTATCGAGATGAATTTGGTCAGACTCTTCCGGTGGTGTCATATCCGGAAGAGTGAGGTCCAGAATGATAAGATCCGGAAGGATGTTTTTTGCCAGTTCAAATCCTTTGAGTCCGTCATCTACAGTAGTTGCATTATATCCGTTGAGTTCCAGACGAATTTTTAACATATTTGCAAATGCAATTTCATCTTCAATGATAAGAATATGTTTTTTCGATGTATCATCGCTCATCATTCTTGGGTCTCCTTCTATTGTGAACAGTCTTCCCTGTTGTTTTGAGGATCGAGTATCTCCTGTATTTTTTTTATGAATTTTCTCGGTTCATACGGTTTGTTAAATATTGCAGAGACTTTGTATTTGCTTGCCTTTTCGATAATTTCTTGATCCACGATTTTTCCCGTTAATATAATTACAGGCGTATTTCTTTTGGTGACGTAGTTTCTAATTGTTTTTAATAATTCGAAACCTCCTCCGGCCGGCATCATCAGATCGAGGATGATCAGATCGTGGTCACCGCGAAGGACTTCTCTTGTACTGCTTGCCGCATCCACACTCTGGCTGTAGGTGTCCATTGAGATGGTAACGTCAAAGCCTTCAAGTTCCAATCGGTTTCTTACCATTTCAGCAAATTTCAGTTCATCTTCAACAATAAGAATTTTTTTCTTTTGATTCATGGATTCATCCTCTATTGTTCGTTTAAACAGTCTTTGTACAAAACCCTGCCAAGGTATCAGGCCAGCAGTTCATTGATTTTACCGAGAAATTGAGCCGGATCATACGGTTTGATAAATACATCGGCGATATGATACTCATCCAGTTTTTTCTTCAAATCGGCTGTGACTGTTTTTCCTGTGACAACGATTGCTGGAATGGCAGCCTTGTCTGGCTGATTCTTGATTGCCTCCAGCAAGGTAATTCCTCCGCCTCCCGGCATCATGAGATCAAGAATGAGAAGATCATAGAAATTGTTTTGTATCTTGGAAAGTCCCTCGCTTGTGTCCGTGGCGATGGAAACAGAATAACCTGTTAATTCGAGCCGAAGTTTGATCATTTCTGCAAATTGTATTTCGTCTTCCACGACAAGAATTTCTTTTTTAGTCCCCATGTATCGTCCTTTTCTATTTGGGTTATTCTACAGTCACACTTTTTGTAGAATACTCTGATTCCAAAATAAGTTCCCTGACTTTGCTTTTTAATTCATTCGGTTCAAAGGGTTTTGTAATTGTTGGGATGACCGAATGCTTGTTTAATTGGTCAAGATAGTGTTTGTTCACGGAATAAGCACTCATGACCAGGATCGGAATATTGACTGTACGCTGATCATGTTTTAATCGTCCGATCACTTCGTATCCGCTGCTTTCCTTTAATCGAATGTCCAGTATGACAAGGGAGGGCAATTCTTTTATTATCTTTTTTATTGCATTTTCTCCATCATTGGCAGAAAGAAAGCAATAATTTTCTTCGGCCAAAAGTCCCTCAATGACTTCGACCACATTATCTTCATCGTCCACAATCATGATTTTGGGAATGGAAATTCTGGGGATGGTAAACCGGAATGTGGTCCCTTTGCCCAATTCGGATTCCACCCATATTTTTCCCTTGTGTTTTTCTACCAGTCCCTTGCAAATGGTCAATCCCAACCCGGTACCCTTGTAGCCAGGTCCGTCTACACGGTCGATTTGTTCGAATTTATGGAAAAGTTTGGGAATATGTTTTTTATCGATTCCGACGCCTGTATCGGAAACATAACATTCGATGTGCTTGCTCCTGTTTTTGATACCGATTGTAATTGTGTCGTCGCTGATGGTGAAATGGAAGGCATTGCTCAGTAAATTATTAAATATTTGAATTATTTTTTCTTCATCCGCATATACCATTACCGGTTTTGGGGGTAATCGTTTAACCAGATTGATTTTCTTTCTATCCGCTTGAGGTTTATATTCTTCATAAAGCTTTTGAACCGTCTGGTTTATTTCCATGGGTTTTCTTCGAAGTTTAATTTTTCCTTCTTCTATCTTTGAGACATCGAGAAGATCGTTGACCAGATGGGTGAGCCGTCTTAAATTGTCTTCAGTGTCGGTCAATAATTTTTTTTGAGCCGGGTTGAGCTGTCCCACTCTTTCATCCATACAGAGAGAGATGCCTTCTCGCATGATGGCAATCGGAGTTCGCAATTCATGGGATACCGTTGAAAGAAAATCGTTTTTGACCTGATCCGTGTGTTTTAGTTTTATATTCATTTCATTGAGTTTCTGGTTAATCGTTTCCAATTCACGTTTTTTTTGCAGTACGATTTCATAAGTGGAAAAGAGCAGATCGAGAATCTGAATCCGGTCTGAATTGATCATGTATTTTTGACCTGCAAAAAAGATTTCCAGACCTAAATTGGCCAAAGAATGCTTTCTCAGTTCACGATTCGTGACTATATATTGAATGTGGGAGAGAATGAAATCTTTGTCATAGGGTTTGGTAATAAAATGATCGGCTCCGCATTCCAATCCCTTAACGATATCACTCGGATCGGAAAGTTGTGTAAGAAGGATAACGGGAATTTCTCTGAATTGTCTGCTTTTTTTAATATTTTTGCATAGTTCATAGCCGTCCATTCCAGGCATGATAATGTCGCTGATAACAATTGAAGGTTTGGATTGTTGAAGCAGTTGAAGTGCCTCTTCTCCCGAAGTGACAGTGGTCACATGGTAGTTGTGAGATTCAAGTGTATGCCGAAGCTGAAGGGCCTGACTCGGACTGTCTTCGACAATCAGTATGTTGGTTTGGTGAACCCAATTTTGATCATCCAATGGTGTTTTTTCTCCTTGTAAAAAAGTTCTCTTTGTGGGTATATTAAAAATCCCGTCAGAGGAGACTGAAGATTTCTTTCCCCGTTTCTTAGGACGTGTTTCCTTGAACCTCTGTTGTTTGCCTGCCGGGTGTGGGCTTTTTATTGTATACTTCATTTATTCTACCAAAATTTCTTTTATTTTTGACCGCAATGTTTCTCTGTCGAATGGTTTGGTGATGATAGGGAACACCGCGTGATTTTTATAACTATTCAGTCTCTCTCTGTCTATGCTGAACGCACTCATTATAATTAATGGAATGTTCTGGGTTCTTTGATCCTGTTTCAGTCTTCCCAAGACTTCGTATCCGTTCATTCCGGGAAGTTTCATGTCGAGTATGATCAGAGAAGGTTTTTCCGATGTGGCGATTTTTAGGGCTGAATTGCCATCTTTTGCTTCTACAGTCTGGTACTGGTCTTCCATGAGAAATTCTTTGATGATTTCGATGATTTTTTCTTCGTCATCGACAATCAGAATTTTTGGAACGGGTGCTTTTTTTAATGTAAAACTGAAAATAGATCCAACTCCGATCTGGGATTGAACACTGATTTTTCCACCATGTTTTTCAACCAGTCCTTTTGTGATTGCCAGCCCCAGACCAGTCCCTTTATATCCTGAACCCTTTAAGCGACCAACTTGCTCGAATTTCGAAAACAATCTGTTGATGTTCTCTTCCGAAATGCCGATGCCCGTATCCGAAACATGACATTCAATCTCATCCTCATGGTCCTTGACTTCGATAGTAACGGTTCCTTTTCCGTTTGAATATCGAATAGCATTGCTCATTAAATTGTTAAAAATTTGAGTCACTTTGTCTTCATCGATAAACAGGGTCAAAGATTCTGCCGGAAGTTTTGTGATGATCTGAATTTCTTTTTTCTGCGCCTGAGGATCGTAATTTGATTTCACTTTATCGATGATACTACAAATATCGACGGAACTTCTTCTGAGTGTCAATTTGCCTTCCTCGATTCTCGAAAGATCCAGCAAGTCTGTGACAAGACGGTTCAATCGATCGATATTTTCCTGTGTGTCCGTGAGTAATTTCCGCTGTGTTGGATTTAAGGGTCCTACACCCTCATTCAGACAAAGTGAAACACCCTCGCGCATAATGGCAATCGGGGTCCTCAATTCATGAGAAACCGTGGATAAAAAGTCACTTTTTAATTGATCCAGTTCCTTGAGCCGCCGATTTGTCAATCTTAAATTTTCCTCATTTTTTCTTATCTCATTGAAAAGATTTTGAGTGTAAAAACAGAATAACAGGAGAAAACAGACAGCTAAAAAGCGGGTCCAGAAACTGAGTGAATTTGGAGAAAGGATATTTTGAAAAATACTATTCTGTGGGTGGAGCAGGAAATCGCGAATCGATTCGATCACCCAATATGCAATCGCGAATATGAATCCGGCCCATATAATGCTTGTTTTATCGTACTTTCCCTCTTTTTTAATCTTTTTATGGGTATCCAGTTTGACTCTGATAGACTGTGTATATATTCCGAATAAAAGCAAAATAAAGACGACCAAAATTCGTGTCCAGAATCCTATCGGATCTGTGATGAAAATGCGATTGAGCAGATTCCCTTTTCCAAAGATGAAAACATCCCGGATTGCTTCAATAATCCAGTATGCGACTCCGAAAAGGATACTGACAATGATGAAATTAATCGACATTTTTTTCTTGATTTTATTTTTTGGTATCATTTTGTTATCCTGTAATGAATTTGATGTAAAACGAATAGCGATAAACCGAGCTTTTGTTCCGACACTAAATCGCCTGTATTGTTCTATGTATCTATTTTCGCAATATTCGTACCATAATCATGATTTATTACTCAATTTTTAACTAGTTTTGAGATTCGATGAATCCTCACTCCAATTTATCGGGGTGGTTGTATTCTCATTTTTAATCGGTACCGTAAAAAAGAAGGTCGATCCTTTCCCCGGTTTTGATTCGATCCACATTTGACCGTTATGACGTTCAATGATTTTTTTGCATAATGCAAGTCCAACACCTGTTCCTGTATATTCTCCATGGGAATGGAGTCGCTGAAAGATTATAAAAACTTTATCATGATATTTGGGATGGATTCCGATTCCATTGTCTTTTACTGAAAACAACCAATGTTCTTGATCTTTTTTTGCACTGATCTGGATCATGGGTGTTTCAATGTTGCGGAATTTGATTGCATTGTCAATCAGCGCTTTGAACAGTTCCCGAAACTGAACTGGATCGACCTGAATTTTTGGCAGTTCGTTGTAGGAGATAATAGCATGGTTATGTTCGATCAAGGGTTTTAATCTATTTGTTGCCTCTTTGACAATGCTCGTGCTGTCTGTCAAAACAAAGGGTTTCCCGCGAATATTCAATCTAGAATAGATGAGCAGGTCATTGAGCAGTTTTTTCATTCGATTTGCGCCATCTACTGCGAATCCAATGAATTCAATGGCTTCGGAGTCAAGTTTATCGGCGTATCGTTTCTTTAAAAGCTCGACATAACTGACAACCATGCGAAGAGGTTCCTGTAGATCGTGGGCAGAGATGTGGGTAAATTGTTCCAGTTCTTTTACGTATCTTTTTAATTCTGTCGTGGTCCGCATAATCTCTTTTTCGGCCTTTTTTCTTTCTGTGATATCGATTCCATTGACAAGAACTCCGGTCGGTTTTTCTTCCCCATGGAGAAATATTTTTTCCGAAGTGAACAGGAAGGTATGAATCGAACCGTTTTTGGTCATAGTATTCACTTCGATTTCAGAGGTTTTTTCTCCTTTGAAATCCTTTTTCATTTGTGCGATTACTTTTTCTTTGTGTTCGGGGACGAGGAAATCAACTACTTTTTTCCCGATGAGTTCCTCTTTTGAATATCCGGATCTCTTGATTGCAATTTGGTTGATATCTAATATTTTACTGTTCTTTCCAAGAACCATGTGGATGATTGGACTTTCTTCAAAAAGGATTTTATATTTTTCCTCTGATTTTCGTAGGGCCTCTTCGGCAAGTTTTCGATTGGTGATATCCCGTGCGATTCCGAGAACAAGAGTTTCTCCTTTGATTTTTACCGGATGGGTTCTGATTTCAACCTGCACTTGCTTCCTGTTTTTACGGTTCAATACAAATTCATCCGGTCCTGTGGATTTATTAGCCGCGCTTTTTTCAAGTAATTTGGCTGCTTTCAAACTCTGATCTGGGGATAACAGTTTAAGTTTCAGAAAGTTCTTTCCAATGAGCTCTTCTTTTTTATATCCGATAAGCATTTCAGCCGCTTTGTTTCCATCGATAAAAGTCCCTTTGAGGTCACTTAAATAGTATGAATCAGGGGCATGTTCAAACAAGATCTTAAATCGTTCTTCATTTTCCCTGCATTTTTTTTCCATTTTATGGCGGTAGAGTGCCATTTCAATAGTCGAATGGAGTTCCTTTATTTCGAATGGTTTGGTGATATAGCCAAATGGCTCAGTGATTTTTGCTCTTTTCAATGTTTCTTTATCGGCGTACGCTGTGAGATAGATGATCGCAGTGTCAAGGTCCCGACGAATTCTCTTGGCTGCTTCGATGCCATCCATTTTTCCTTTCAATATAATATCCATTAATATCAGATCGGGTTGCGTCAGTTTTGCTTTTCTAAACGCTCCTATCCCAGTAGATTCGATTGAGGTGACATGATATCCCAGTTTATTTATCATGATTTTGATATTTTTTGCAATGATGCTTTCGTCTTCAACGATCATGATTTTTATATCTGTCATAGAATCTATCCTTCTTTGATCTTCCGGTTCGTTTCACAAAAATAAAACTGATAATCAATGGATCATTGTTTTTCAATTATGGTTAAGTTTATGAAATAAGTTGACCAATGTTTCAAATTCAGTCGATTTGTCAAAAAAATAGTCCGCTCCTGCCTCCATACATTTTTTCCGGTATTGCGGGTAAGGAAAGTTTGTGAATATGATTATTTCGGGAGAAAATTTTTGTTGTTTGATCGTTGGAATAATTTCAATGCCGCTGCCGCCTGGCATTTGAATGTCAAGAACAACCATGTCAGGTTTTAGTTTTTGAATCGATTTCAGAGCGTCGGTACTGTTTGCTGCTTGGCCGATAATTTGAACTCCCGAAATTTCGGCAAGCATTTCGATTAATCGTTCACGGAGGACACTGGAATCGTCTACGACAACGACTTTTATCATTATTCCCCCAAAAGCGTTAATATTAACGGTTTCATGATAACAATCCGCAGCAGAATAAAATAGAGGGAGAATGCTCTGTTTTTTGTCAGTATTTGTCCTACATGAGACGTCGGCGAAACCTTGTCACGAAGATCCGATCAGGGTATTTTTGTATGGAAATGATTTCGAAGGAATATCGGAGACTGTAAATCAGGTCAGTGATTCGTTGAGATAATATAAGGAATGGGATTAACAAAAAATAAGATTTTTTACTGATATGTAGGTTCTATATTGAATTCTCAGTCAGGCCGTGTTGAATTGCATAATGCATGAGTTCGGAATTGTTTTTCATCCGCATTTTTTCAAGAGTTCGTGATCGATATGTGCTTATTGTTTTTTCACTGAGGCACAATAGTTTGGCAATTTCATTGATTGTTTTTCCGGAGGCAATCAATTTTAACACTTGGAATTCGCGGTCCGAGAGCGTTTCGTACAAAGGTTTTTCGGTATTTTCATCAATGGCCAGTGCAAGTTTTTCAGCGAGAGAATGTGTGATATATTTCCCGCCGACTGCGATTTTTCGTATGGCATTGATTAGTTCGTCCGGTGCACTTTCTTTTGTTAGATAACCTGAGGCTCCTGAACGTAAAACACGAATGGCGTACTGTTCCTCAGGGTAAATGCTCAAAATCAGTACGGGTAATTTGGGTTTCTGTGAATGGATCGTTTTTAAAACTTCAATTCCGTTCATGCCGGGCATGGAAATGTCGAGGACGATGACATCAAAATGTTGTTTGTCAAATTTATCCAGAATTTCCTGTCCATTCTGGGCTTCGTCGGCCACAGTTATATCACACGTTTCACTGACGATCTGTTTTAATCCCTCTCTGACAATCGTGTGGTCGTCTGCTATCATAACTTTGATCATACAACGATTCCTTCATACAGAATGGGGTTTTAGTCTTTTAGTAGAGGAATTTCTAAATGTACAGTGGTTCCTTTTTCGGGAATACCATGGATTATAATTTTCCCCCCCAAGTATTCGATGCGTTCCTTCATTCCAATGATCCCGAACGATTTGGGATCGGTGATTTCACTTTTGGTGATTCCCTTTCCATTATCACGGATGGTCAATTCGAAATGGTCATTCCTAGTTTCCAAATTGACATGAACCCGGGTTGCACCGGCATGGCGTGTGATATTGGTCAGAGTTTCCTGAAATATTCTGAAAACCGCAGTTGCCAGTTTTTCTTTCAGAACGAGGTCTTCTGGGTGAAGATTCATCTGGCAACGAATGCCCGTACGTTTTTCAAATTCCTGGGTTTCCCATTCGATTGCAGCAATCAATCCCAGATCGTCCAGAAGTCCCGGTCTGAGATCCGACGAGATTCTTTTTATTGTTTTGGCAGTTTCATCAATGAGTGATACCATCGATTTGGTTTTTTCGATCAAAGGTTTTTGATCTTCATTCAGTCTTTTGTTGAGCCACGACAGGTCCATTTTCAGTGCTGTTAATGCCTGGCCCAGTTCGTCATGGATTTCTCTTGCCACACGGGTTCGTTCCTCCTCCCGAACTGATTGTAAATGGGCTGTGAGATTCAACAATTGCTCACGCGATGCCTTCAATTCTTTTTCGATTTTATGTTTATACAGCGAAGTTTCGATGACACTCTGCAGCTCTTGTGATTGAAAGGGTTTTAAAATATATCCATATGGAATTGTCTTTTTGGCACGATCCAACGTTTTTTTATCTGCATATGCGGTCAGATATATAATCGGTATGTCGTACCGGGCATTGATTCTTTTTGCCAGAGAGATGCCATCCGATTTATTGCTGAGTCTGACATCCATTAAGATGAGGTGAATCTCTTTTGTTTTTAAAGTTTCGAAAGCCAATTTGGCCGTAGATGCGATGGCGGGAACCTGGTAGCCAAGTTTTTCGAGGTTTTGCTTGATATCCTCGGCGACAATTCTTTCATCCTCAACGACTAAAATGTTGAGATTATCCATACCGATTTTCCGATTTACTTTGAAAGAAGGGTTCGAATTTTATCCAGAATGATAGTGGGAGAACTGTCCCCCTTAATTCGATAGTCATTTGCTCCCAACTCGAGTCCTTTTCGAATGTCTTTACCCGAGCCGAGCACAGAAAAAATAATCACAGGAATATTCTTGGTTTCTTCGTTGTCCCGAATTTTTGTCAGAACTTCGTATCCGCTGAGATCCGGCAAGATCAAATCCAAAAGAATCATGTCGGGTATTTTCGTTTTTGCCAGTTCCCAGCCTCTTTCGCCGCTTGCCGCTTCGAGGACTTCATATCCATCACTTTCAAGAACACCTCGGTAAATTAGTCGGAATCCTGCCTGGTCTTCGATGATCAAGATTTTTTTCTTTTCCGTTTCGTTCATATATGACTCCTTATACCTTTGATGCCAATGGGATTTTCAATATAAAACAACTCCCCTGTTTACTTGTCGAATCGAGAAAAATATCTCCGTTTTGAAGTCTGAGAAATTCCCTGGCGATATAGAGACCCAGGCCGCATCCGCTTTGGGTAGATGGGCCGCCGTATAAAATCTGATCTTTCTGAAAAAGTTTGTTTCGAATATTGCCATTGATTCCGGTTCCGGTATCGGTGATTTTGATGAATCCAAATTTATGTTGAATCCCCGTTTGAATCGTTATAGAACCCTTGTCTGTAAATTTTAATGCATTGTCCAAAACATTACTGAAAGCCTCCACCAGTTTGTCTCTGTCGGCAAGCACTGAAATCATTTTTCCATTGGAGGCATATTTCAATGTCAATTTTTTTTGTTTAATGCTATCTTCATATTCTTTAATCACAGAGCAGATGATTTCATCAATATCGAATGTGGATAGGTGGACCGAGATCACCTTGCGTTCGATTCTCGATACATCCAGCAAAGTAGCAATGAGACGAAAATTCCGGGCACTGATTTCGTGCATTTCCTGAAGATACATTTTTTGTTTTTCCGAAAAATTGCCGGCAAGGCCTTTTAACATGATATCGGTGAATTCTTTGATTTCTGCCACGGGGGTTTTTAACTGATGTGAGACCAGGGATACGAAATCACTTTTCGTTTGTTCGATCTTTTTCCGTTCAGTAATATCGCGTATGGTGACGAGATGGGCTTTTTCTCCTTCCCATTTTGTACTGATCGTTCGTATTTCACCGATACCCGTCATATCTTTCTGGAGATTGATGATAATTTCGTCTGACTGACCGTTTATCGGTATGTACGGGAAAGGTTTCCCGATCAAACGTTTTGAGATGTGGCCCAGAAATTTTTTGGCAGTCGGATTAATAAAACGGACGACAGCCTGATTATCCAGAACGATAATGCCTTCTCCGCTTTTTTCAACAATGTTATGAAAACTCGATTGGCTGTTGAACAATTCTTCTTCTGTCTTCTTTCGTTCGGAAATTTCCTTTTGAAGTTTGCGGTTGGTCTTCTTTAATGCGGAAGTGCGTTCCTCCACCAATTCTTCCAAATGGGAGCGATGTTGATTTAAGGTTTTTTCCACCTGCATTCGTTTCACGGCAATCCCGAGCTGCATGGCCCCTTTTTCCAAAAGCTCGAGTGTTTCCAGAGAAATCCAGTTTTTTTGGCTGCTCACGACATGAAGCAGGCCGAGTATTGTTTCTCCTACGATGATCGGAATCCGGGCTGCGGACTGGTAGTTGTAACGGTCGTACAGATCATGAATGCGATTACTTCTTGTTTTTTCAGCCGATGCAATATATCCTTTGATGTCATTGAAGATAACCGAACCTGTCTTTGTGGTGTGCGAAAAATCGGAATTTTTTTTGCCGGTTGTGGACAGAATCACTGTTTTGGGGTCAGGATTTAAAGGGAATTTGGATTCGGCTGTGATAAAGGATTTTGGGAAGTTGTCCGAAACCATATAGGGAGAATGACCGTTCTCATCAAGAAGGCGGATGCCTGCAGCTGTATATTTTGTATGCTCTTTGACTTCAGATAGAAATTGTTTGACCATTTTTGGAATAGTGTCGCTCTGATTGGCAATTTTAAGCAGGCGGTGAGAAAATCGGATTCTTTTGTCGATTCGGTGTTTGTGCAGGGCTATTTCAATCGTCGTTCGCAGGTCCAAAATTTCAAAAGGTTTGATGATGTAACCAGAAGGTTCCGTTATTTTTGCGCGTTTTAAAATATGATCGTCTACAAAAGCGGTCAGATAAATGACAGGGATATCGAATTGAGATCGAATTTCTTCGGCTGCTTCGATGCCATCGATCTCTCCCTTCAGTTTGATGTCCATCAAAACCAGATCCGGTTTTGTTTGAGATAGGGTTTGAATCACTTCTTCGCCACTGGTGACAACCCCGGATACCGTATAATTTAACTTGGATAAAATATTCTTGATGTTTTCAGAGACGATCGTTTCGTCTTCGACGATCAGTATTTTTTCCAATGCCATATTATTTTATTTCCATATTGTTATCCGTTTATGAAGACGATCGTTTGGATTTCTGTAATAAGTTATTCAATCCGTATAATGATCTTTCATCCCGCCCTGACGGGATGCCCTTGTAGTGATATCATGATATTGACGAATGATACCCGCTGTTTGCGGCGGGGGAGTTCATTTAGAGTTAAACTGAATTCCTAAATTACGCGAATATTCAATCAAACAAATCGACTATTTTATCTTTATCCGGATTGCGGAGGAAACGATTTCAGAACTTCTTTTACAGCTTCGATAAGGTTTGCTGCCGGGTTGTGAGGATCGAGTATACCTTTTCCTACACCCTGCCAGATCAAATCTTTTTCGGTACGGTCCACGATATCGATGATCAGCGTGCCTTCCTTGTAATGAACAACGTGACCTGGTCGTGTTCTCCAGGCACGGCCCCAGCGACCTACGTGATAGGCGGGCGGCACAATATCTCTCCGATGCTGGATCATGGCATAGAAATGGACGAGAAAATCGGAGGATTCTCTGGATTCGGCTTTTTCAAATCCTTTCGATTCTAGAACGGTTTGAATTTCATGAAGAACTTCTTTCGTAAAAAGCGGATTTTGTGAGATGCCGGTTCGCTGTGGTTTATATTTCGGTTTGATGAGGGAAAATGTTTTATACTTTTCAAAAGGCACATCTTTGTCATAGTCAATCGCGATACGCATGGACGAGCAATGAAAAAGAAAAAGGATCAAAATCACACTGACCAGAAAATAAAATTTTCTTCTCATGATTTTCTCCTTTTGAATTATATTTAAAACTAATTCAGTTCAAATTAAAGAATTTACATGTAGAAAGTCAAGTAAAAAGTAATTGTTGAGTAAAGTAATTTCTTTGAAATTTCTGCAAAATAAAAGAACGTGGAACGAAAAGTTCCACGTTCTTTTTGGGGGAGAAAAATGATGCTATTATTGAAGCGGGAACTAATTACTTCAATAACATCATTTTGTTGGTGAGGACTTTCTTATTCCCGATGGTCAATTGAACTATATACACTCCGCTGTTTAAATTTTCCGCATTCCATTGAACTTTATAAACGCCTGCAGCGCGATATCCTTTGGCCAATATGGCGATATTTTGTCCCAAAATGTTGAATACTTCCAGTTTTACAAAGGAACGACTTGCCACCGAGTATTCGATCGTTGTCGTCGGATTAAACGGATTCGGGTAGTTCTGAGACAGTGCAAAGGAGGACGGAGTTTTAAAATTCCGACCACCCTGAATCGAAGATCCTCCTCCGGAAATAATGCCATAGGCATCAAGAGCTGTCCAGCCCTCAAGCCAATTGGTAGGTCCGAAAGCGCCTTTATACGGAGCGCATTCAAACACATCTAGATTGGTTTCAAAGGCATCCTCGGCCAGATCATCGAATGCGGGTCCGCTAAAATCAGGTCTCGGATCCAGGCCAATGCCTGAAGGACTCCGGTCAACAGAGGCCAGATCAGGATTTTTCCATTCATTCATGGTGGCTGCATTGCCGAAATAATCGATCACATACTGATTGCTCACCACATCCATGGTCCAGGAATTGCCTGCGGCAACATCAAACCAGAGGTTGTTATTGAATACGAGATCGCCGGCTATGAGACGGTCATAGGAATCCGGACTGGTGGAACTGTCGATCCGCACAGCCTTACCGTTGAAGTCCCCGAAAATTGAGTTTTTATATTCACCGCCGAAGTTTTCACGCATCCGGAAAATATAATCCGCAGCATTTCCATCCACTCCGGCACCCAGATAGGTGGCATTGTAAATCACGGGATGGGCAGTGGGCTCGCCGCCGATATTGTTCTTATGGCAGCCGTCATGCTCACCGATTCTTGTATCACTGACATCACCATTGACATCCTGAATCACAAACACATACTGCATTTTTGACCTGTTGCCCTCATCCAGATCGATGGCATCATCCTGGCAGAAAGCGGCAACCAGATGGTCACAGCGTACACAGCCGCCCCACCATTCAAAGGCATCGTCTTTATTGCTGTACACTTCAACATGAGAATATACGGTTCCTCTACCCACACCGGCGCTGCTCAAACCATTGATTTCTTTACCCGCGCCGATCTGGGTTCCGCCGTGACGAATCGACACATAGCGCAGAAGACCGGAACAGTCGTCATCATCGGTTCCGCCGTAAAGTGTGTTTGGGATGGGATCGATTCCTTCAAAATTGGCTTCGCCTCCGGGTGCATTGGTGCGCGCATTTCCCAGGATAACCAGACCGCCCCAGAGTCCCACTTCATTGTAAGAAACATCATAAGGATCCGTGGGATCGTCGGATTCAGCCGTAAAGATAATTGGTTTAACGCCTGTTCCATCGGCGATAATTTTTGCACCGCGGCAGACAATCAAAGCCTTGGAATTGGCTTCCTGTCCGGGAGCGCCCTTAATCACGGTTCCTGCTTCGATAAAAAGTGTGGCAGGGGATTCCACATAAATCATACCCTGTAGCACATAGGTATTGTCTGCGGTCCAGTGTGTGTCTGTGGTGATATTGGCAGTCACATTCACTGTCTGGGCGGGAACCTTATCATCGGCGAGGAATCCATAATGATCCAACGCTGTCCAGCCCTTCATCCAGTTGGTCGGTCCAAAAGCCCCTTTATACGGAGCGCATTCAAAAAAGTCGTCTGTTTCAGGAAGAGCAGCCAGATCATCATAAGCCGGCCCATCCGTTGCAGGTCTCGGATCCAGACCTTTGGACATGGAAGTATGGCTGATGCCTGCAAGCTGAGGATTTTTCCATTCATTCATGGTGGCTGCATTGCCGAAATAATCGATCACATACTGATTGCTCACCACATCCATGGTCCAGGAATTGCCTGCGGCAACATCAAACCAGAGGTTGTTATTGAATACGAGATCGCCGGCTATGAGACGGTCATAGGAATCCGGACTGGTGGAACTGTCGATCCGCACAGCCTTACCGTTGAAGTCCCCGAAAATTGAGTTTTTATATTCACCGCCGAAGTTTTCACGCATCCGGAAAATATAATCCGCAGCATTTCCATCCACTCCGGCACCCAGATAGGTGGCATTGTAAATCACGGGATGGGCAGTGGGCTCGCCGCCGATATTGTTCTTATGGCAGCCGTCATGCTCACCGATTCTTGTATCACTGACATCACCATTGACATCCTGAATCACAAACACATACTGCATTTTTGACCTGTTGCCCTCATCCAGATCGATGGCATCATCCTGGCAGAAAGCGGCAACCAGATGGTCACAGCGTACACAGCCGCCCCACCATTCAAAGGCATCGTCTTTATTGCTGTACACTTCAACATGAGAATATACGGTTCCTCTACCCACACCGGCGCTGCTCAAACCATTGATTTCTTTACCCGCGCCGATCTGGGTTCCGCCGTGACGAATCGACACATAGCGCAGAAGACCGGAACAGTCGTCATCATCGGTTCCGCCGTAAAGTGTGTTTGGGATGGGATCGATTCCTTCAAAATTGGCTTCGCCTCCGGGTGCATTGGTGCGCGCATTTCCCAGGATAACCAGACCGCCCCAGAGTCCCACTTCATTGTAAGAAACATCATAAGGATCCGTGGGATCGTCGGATTCGGCCGTAAAAATAATCGGCTTCTCTGCAGTTCCCTCGGCATAAATCTTGGCACCGCGGCAGACAATCAAAGCCTTGGCATTGGCTTCCTGTCCTGCGGCTCCTTTTACCACAGTACCGGCTTCGATAAACAGACTGGCACCCGATTCCACATACACAAGTGCGTCCAAAATATACGTATTATCCGCTGTCCAGTATGTATCAGTCGTAATATTTGAACTTACCCGAATATCGGCAGCCGTACTCAGCGCCGTTATGGACAATGTAAATATTATCGTTAAAATCATACCCCTTTTCATACGTCAAACTCCTTTTTTAAGTTATTATAATCGTTTGTGTACCAGAAAAAATTTCTGGGAAAAGATGACCTCCTTACTCACCTCCTTAACTCGATAAATACCTCCTTTCTTTAATTTTTAACCGGTTTTAATCAAACCTGTTGTTTATAACTCATATTTGAACTCAAGTGAATATATCCTTCCCAAACTGTATTCGACGTTTATAAATTCTGTGTCTTTAAATTTCTGTACCTGTTTCACACTTGAGTTTAATAGATTCTTGACTGAAAATTTCGCACCTAAATACTTCATAAATTTCCATGAAAGGGAATAATTCAGCAGATGAAAAGGCTGCTCGTACACATCGGGAGAGCCTCCCTCGGTTGTATAAGCTAACCGTTCCCCGAACACATTGTAATAAAGTGTGGAAGCAAGGCGCAGATCAGAATTATCATAGGTTAAATTCAAATTAATAATATAGGGGGATTGACCTGCCATTTGACGATAAGATTTTCTGTATGGATTTAATATACGGATATCTTTCAATTCCGTAGATTCGATATCCACTCTGGAACGGACCAGAGAAAGATTGGCTCCAAGAGAAAAGCCATCCAGTGTTTCACTGATCAAAGTGAGACGTTTACGTACTTCGAACTCCATACCCATTACTCTGGCCTTGTCCACATTGATCCACTCGAACAGCTTTTCCTGTTTACCACTTAAATACTCTTCAATGGGATTTCTAAACTGCTTGTAAAAGGCACTGATTGCAATAATCTCTCCGGTGGCAGGGAACCATTCCCATCTCAAATCAAAGTTGTCGATCAAGGTGCGTTTTAAATCAGGATTGCCTCTGCGTTCAAAACCCTCTCCAAAGTCCTTGGATTTATACGGAACGGCTTCCCTGAATGTAGGCAAAGCCAGTGTTTTACCATAAGCCGCTCTTAAATTCATATTGCTGTTCAGGGCATAAACTAGATTCACGGAGGGTAAGAAATCGGATTCCGAGATCTTGAAATTTACCGTATCGTCCTGGGTTTCCACTTGCATCACCGTATTTTCAAAGCGAACCCCAGTGATCAGACGCATTCTGTTAGAAAACGGCATATCCACCATAGCATAACCAGCTGTGATGTCCTTTTTACCGTCATACTGTGCAATCCAATCCTTGGGTTCCTGGATATAGACACCCCAGTTGTATTTATATCTCTCCTCTCCATTATGCATATATGTAAAATAAGAGACAATGCCTAAAAGTGAATCGGTGGCCAGCAACTCATTAAAATCACCGTCAAATTCATCAATCGGCCATCCATTCGGCAATCCCGAACCGGAAACATCATATGTGAACTTACGCTGCTGAAAATCACGGTCTTTTCTGGCGAACAATCCACCAGCCTTGAATTTGGAGGGTTTGCCCTGCCATTGGGCAAATGGAAGCGTCCAATCCAGCGTGAATTCTTTTCTATCCTCTGACAGTTCTCTAAACCAGCGGCTGGGAGGATGTCCTTTTTTCAATTGCCATTCCGGATTCCTGCCTTCCTGAAAATTGAGGGTTAAAAACCGAATGTCCGGATCGTTCTGTACAGACTTTCCGAAAGAAGCCTTCCAGGAAATTCGACTCAAATTTAATATATCAAGCTGATGATCACCATCCAGTTGAAAAGAAGTCATACTTCTTTCATTGTAACCGATCACATTGGTCTCATACACAGCATCACCTGTTTCATAGGGGTAGGTTCCCTCCATATATCTGGCATAACTCTCCCCGTTCTGATTGTAAATGGCATTGAAACTGAGCTTATGAAGCGGACTGATCTTGTATGCGGCTTTTAAAAGGGTTCCCAATAGCACATTACAGGTGCTCTTCCGGTCCTGAAGATCATAATCAATACCCAATGTATTGGTACTGTCAATATGGCTATCCAGATAAAAACTTGAATTGATTCCGTCTGTATAGTTCGAGTAACTGCGGTTGTATGTCAGGCTTGCGAGAAAACCAAAGGGTCGGTTAAACAGATCGATCTGATTGCCGATTGAAAAAGCCACACTGTTGTTTAATGGAAAAGTTTCGGGTCCAGATTGAAAAATGTTGTTAAAACTTTTTGTATACCTGTCAAGTGCTATTGCTTCTTCCGGAACATTATTGATAATAGGAATGTTGTTATCGTACATCGGGGGCAGTGCATAAGGAATAGCCCGGGTACCGTCATCCATACCCAGCCAGTCGAGATGCCCGCCAGGATAGAAAATAGCCCCATCTTTGTTAAAATTGGTCTGAGGATTAAAAGAGGTCGATGTGGAAAAATTAATAGTCAGTTCCTCGGGAAAATCCTTGGTTCGGATATCCACTGTACCGCCGGAAAAGTCTCCAGGCTTATCCGGTGTAAAGCTCTTGAGCGTTACAATGTTATCCAGCAGATTCGAAGGGATGATATCCACAGAGGCTGCCCGCTTATAAGGATTGGTACTGGGTATTTCCGCACCGTTTAACTGGGTGCTGGTATACCGGTCTCCAAGACCGCGGATATATACATATTTCCCATCCACAACAGAAGCACCGGTGATTTGTTTCATGGCCTGGGCAGCGTCTCCACTGCCTGCCCTGGAAATAGCTTCCGAACTGATCGCATCACTGACAGAAACAGCTTTCTGACGGTCTTTTAAAAGAATAGCTTCTGTATTGCGAACAGCTTTTGCTGTAACTTCTACTGTTTCCCCGGAAATGACTTCCGATTGAAGAATGACATTGATGGTGATTGGCTTGTTGGGTTTGACCATCACATCGGTGATTTCCTGTGTTTCGTATCCGATGTAGGTAATTCGAAGAGAATACGATCCTGCCGGGACATTTGAAATCCTGTAATTTCCATCCAGATCGGTGGCTGCTCCCATGGTGGTTCCCATAACCAGCACATTGGCACCAATGAGCGGATCGCCGGTGTCCTGTTCGATAATTTTACCGAAAATGATTCCTGATGGGTTGCTTGCTGCTGATGTGTGAACATCGGCTGTGAAATTTGAAATCAATAAAACAAATAGAACAAGCTGCAATTTGGTGGTTTTTGAAAGGATATTTTTCCCACTGAAAAAAGTCATTCTGTTTGTAATTTGTGCATTCATTTTTCTCCCCTTGAGAATTGATAAAACAATTTTTACTTCATTTCAAAGAAATGAAGACCAACGAACGAAATATATTTGGGTGAAGTGAACTTTTTATGAACAGTGTGTTAAGTTTGTGTGAACTTATTCTCTATATTGTTGATTATCGATTGGAAAAGAAGGATTTGATGAGTTCCGGCGCGGATTTTAGTTGTGATTGGTCTTCAAACCATTTCGATAAATGAAGATGGTCGTTTAATGGGAATTAATATTGGGGAGAAAAAATTTAAAACAAAAAAGCTTTGTCATATAACAAAGCTTTTTGAAATTCGATGAAACAAATAAAATGTCCGTATAGATTATTTTTTTGTTTTTGGCTTGAATCCGATTCTGTCGAATGGATTGACGATGCTCGTCGTGATATTTCTCAGATGGGCGTTGATCCGCTTGAGCTGTCTGAAATAGAGCGCCAATGTGGCCGAATCGCCAAGAGAAATGGTCTTGTCTTTTTCGTGAACAAGTTCGATTAAACAATGATCGCACTGTTTGCCAATCCACTCATATTTGTTGAAAAGTTCCAATGCACCCTTGTCATCGCAGGTTTTGATGTATGTTTTTGTCTGCAGGAAATAGTCTTTCACCGATTCCTCGATTTTATCCAGATCTTTTGAAAATATGCCTGCATTCAACTTTGTGGACCGGCATGTGGCCAAATCGACAATGTTTTTCGTATAATCCCCGATTCTTTCAATATCAATAATAATACTGACAAGCACCAATCCCCCTGGCAGTTCTTGGGGGCCCTGAAGACTGCAATGGGTCAATACTTTTCTTCGAACTTCCCGTTGATAGGAATTTACGATTTTATCCTGATTGTGTACCTTTTTTTCCAGTTCTTGATATTTTCCGCTTCGGAATGCATCGATGGCTTCGGTAAACATTCTGTATGTGATTTCCAGCATTTCGGAGGATTGATTCCACGATTCATCAAGCAGATTGTGGGATTTCCACATTTTTATAAGTTCTCGCCACATTGTTACGCCTCTCTTATTTAAAAGTGATTTGATACAATTTTAAAAACATCAAGCACTTTCACGACTCTGGTTGTCGAATTCCAGATTCTTTTATAATTCCATTCATTTCAGATGATTTTCTAAGTTTTAATAATCGAATGATAGCTCCATTTGAACATTTAAAATATAATAAATAAAATAGGAATAAAATGAATCAAAATGTAAACAGTAATGAAGAGAATTAAATTCTTAGTTGACTTTGAAGCTGTTCTGCCGATAATTTCAGCTAAACTGATGGGAATGAACTTCAAGGGATAAAATATGAGAATTCCGAATATGTTGAAACAGAGATGGGAAAATGCCACGGTTATGGCAACATTGTTCTGTGTGGCGAGAGCAGCCAGGATGGCAGTTACGGTTGTTCCTATGTTTGCTCCAAGTGTATATGGGAAAACTTGCCTGATCCTGACCAATCCTGCACCGGCAAGGGGAATAATCAATGAAGTCGTCACCGAACTGCTCTGTACGACGGCAGTCATTATTATTCCAAAAATGAAACCGAACACGTCGTTTCTGAAAAGATATTGATTGATGACCAATTCAATCTTGTTGAGAACCAGTGAACGGATATTTTTTATCAAAGAAGAAAGGGCGAAAAAAAGAAGAGCTAATGAAATGACAATCATGAATATATTTGAAAAAGGTAAACAGCAGATGAGCCTGGCTAAAATATTTAGAACCGGATCCAATATTATTTTCAATGGATTGAATATTTCTACGCCACCGGCTCCTTCAAATAATGTTTCCAGTTTTGCGGCGGTTTTTGCGATGATATGAAAATGGATTTCTATAGGAAATAAAATAATTACAGAACAAACATTAAAGAGATCATGCACCAGTCCTACTGAAAAGGCTCTCCTGAATTCGATCCGGTTTCTGATGTGACCAAAGGAAACGATCGTATTGGTAATCGTGGTTCCAATATTCGCTCCCATGACAATCGGAATGGCATTGTGCAGTGATAGCGCATCTCCAGCCACGAGTCCGACCACAATCGAAGTGGTGGTTGAGGAACTTTGAATCAGGCTTGTTGTGACGATTCCAATGATCAAACCCGCAAAAGGGTTGGAAGTCATTTGAATCATTGTTTCAGCAAATCCTTTGCCGAACAGTTTAAAAGAATGCCCGAGTAATTTTATGCTGAGAAGAAACAGGTAGACACTTGCGATGATGATAACAGCTTTCAGTATTTTTGACCGGAGCTCAGAACTCAATAATCATTTCCTCATTTTTGATTTTTATCAGTTATGACAAATTTTGACATATCCCTTAATTTTAATTTGATATGAATTTTTACTGCATAGAAAATAGATCGAAGATATATTTGACATATAAGATAAAATATTTCTAGTATTTTTCAAATATGTTTTTCTTTTTTCTGAATATTTTTTTCTTCGATTTTGATATTTGGTTTTTAAACGGACAACATGAATATTTTTAACTTTTTTAGAATAGAGGGGTATACTTTTAATTGGGGGGATGCTATCACTAATTTTCAATTCATCGTGAAGTATTGGAAAGACCGCATCCAATATTTTTTTCAGAACAAAGGAGGTTGTCATGCGTTTGTTCATGATTTTGCTCAGCATTGTGGTTTTTGTGATGCCTGTTTTTGCACAGGAACAGACTTTAATCAGTGGTGATTTTGAAAGTGGGGGATTTGGAGGACCGGGAATCAAATTCACTCAAATGAATGGCGAACTGGGAATTCTGGTTGGAGGAAGAGGTGGATGGATTATCAACCATACCATTGTGCTCGGAGGAGGCGGATACGGTTTAGTGAATGAAATTGTATCGAAAGAGATCTTGCCAGACACAACACTGAATTTAGATATGGGGTACGGTGGATTTGAAATCGGTTACATCCACACTTCAGACAAACTGCTCCACTATGCAATTCAAATATTGATTGGTGCCGGGGAAGTTTCTCATACAGATGGCAAAAGATATTATGGGTTAAATTATAATGAAGGGTCTGATACATTTTTTATTATCGAACCGAGCATTGATTTCGTTCTCAATGTGACGCCGAATTTCCGTCTTGCAGCCGGAGCCAGTTATCGGTATATCAGTGGAGTCAGTCTCAGTGAAATCACCAATTCCGATTTAAGCGGTCCGTCCGCCCAAATCACATTAAAGTTTGGTAGTTTTTAATCTGTTTCGCTTTAAAAGTTAGATGTTTAAAAAATTCCTACCCGGCAGGAAAGCCTGCCGGTTTTTTTTGTAAGAAATATCTGTTGCATCTGGAACTTTTATATTATATATTGCGTACGATAATAGTAAGAATGGTCGAATATCGTATAGTTTGTATAAAAAAGTAAGGAGCGATTTTTAATGTCCGTTTCACAGCGTTCAAAACAAAAACAAATCATTGAAACAGCCAGAGCGTTGTTCTGGAAATACGGGATGAATCGGGTTTCTGTCGAAGAAATTTGTCGTGAAGCGGGTATCAGTAAAATGACATTCTATAATTACTACAAAAATAAAGATGATCTTGCCATCGCCATTTTAGATGTGATTCAGGAAGAAGCAATGCAGAAATATCAAACGATCATGAATCAAAAAATTCCCTTTGTGGAAAAGGTGAAACTGTCGATTCAATTAAAAATGGAAGGGACCGAGGCGTTAAGTTCCGAGTTTTTCAGTGATCTGCATAAAAATGCTGCTCCGGAAGTGACAGCCCATTTTCAAAAGATGTACCAGGAAAACATTCAAGTTGTGCTGAATGATTATCTGAAAGCACAGAAGCGCGGCGATATTCGAAAGGACATCAAACCGGAATTCATTCTCTATTTTTTGAATCATATCGTTGATATGGCCAAGGACGATCAATTGCTGAGTCTATACGATTCGCCTCAGGACATGATTATGGAGTTGCTCAATTTTTTCTTTTACGGGATTTTACCCCGGAGCAAAAAATTACAATGAAACCAAGGTATTCCAAGAACTTGTTTTTGTTCTGCCTTGCCTCGAGGGTTCTGATTTTCTCCCCGATTCATGCACAGAGCGTGGATTTACAAGGCCAGCTTTCGGAATGGTCTCTGGGCAATGTCGATCAGGATGGTCAGATTCAGATTGGATTGCGCTACATTCCTGCTGTTTCCGGCCTACTACCGCTTTCTTCCTCAATATCCCTGGATACGGAAATTTCTTTCAATATGTATACTTCGACGATTTTCAGATCCCGTCAAACTGCCCATAATGAGAGCGATTTCAAGAACTATAGATTGTGGTTTCGATTTTTTACAGATCGATTTGAAGCACGATTAGGTCTTCAGAAAATCAATTTCGGAGCAGCTACGCTTCTCAGGCCGCTGATGTGGTTCGACCGGATAGACCCCCAGGATCCTTTGCAGCTTACCGACGGCGTCTACGGAATTCTGTTAAGATATTATTTCCTCGACAATGCCAATGTCTGGCTTTGGGGTTTGTACGGAAACGATGAAACGAAAGGATGGGAATTTATTCCGACCAAAAAGAACTCTATCGAATGGGGAGGTCGGGTCCAACATCCGGTTCCCCGCGGGGAGATTGCCCTGACTTATCATCAGAGGCAGGTGGATATCGAACGGGGGATTCCTCAACTGATCCAGCTGGCGGGATTACCGGAGGGTTATGCAGAGTTGGCATCCACTCTGCTCGATTTGAAACCCGCAACCGAACAGCGGCTCGGCCTCGACGGGAAATGGGATGTGACCATCGGTCTCTGGGGTGAAGCGGTATTCATCCACCGGGCCATCGAATGGCTGCCTTATAAATATCAGGGGATGATCACTGTCGGGACAGATTACACATTTGGATTGGGCAACGGTATTCACTGTCTGTACGAACATTTTTGGTTCGAGATTTCAGAAGAAATGTTCGGTACCGGAGAGGAGATGGAATTTTCCGCTTTTTCAACGAATTATCCTCTGGGGCTCTTGGACAATTTGACTGGGATGCTCTATTACGATTGGGAGAATAAAGAATGGTACCGCTTTGTTCAATGGCAGCGGATGTATGACAGCCTCAGCTTTTATTTGATCGGATTCTGGAATCCGGCTCAGTTTCAAATTTATCAAAATATTACGGGAAACAGTGTGGTTTCCGGGAAATGAATTCATATCATTCTGGTTTTTAATCACTAACCCGATCTATTTATAAAGATGCGCTTCCCCGAAACA
>CAZIAH010000033.1:0-32773 GCA_964537715.1 uncultured bacterium
CTGGCCGCCCCGGTGCATCGTGGTTTTTGAGAGAATGATCAGTGAATCCCCTTTTTCCGACCAGTTGGCGGTTTTGATTCGCGGAGAGTTCTGGAATTCCGATTTGCATTCTTTGCCGTCCAAAGTCAGATTCTCTTCTTCGATGCGATTGTCCTCAAATTCCTTGATAAAGGTACTTCTAATATTCAGGTCGTTTCCTTTCTGATTGATTTCTAATTTGTAAGGAAGAAAAGAAGGGCCCCAATTATCCAGAACCGATTTGTCTTCATTGAAGATCCATTCCCCTGAAAAATCCGGTTGCGTTATCTGTGCTTTCTCACGCAAAGGCAGGGGAGGCAGGCCGCACACAGTACGATAAGGATCGATGATTTTCCAATACTCGAGATCTTCCAGGCTGAGTATGCGCGGATCATTGACCAGGGTTACAAGCTGTTTCTTCGTTGTATTCCGAACCATGCCAGCCCAGATCACATAGTAGGTCCAGTTTGGCTGGTTTTTTAAAATCTCCAGTATGGGTGGGTTGCCGACTTCTCCCAGAGTCACTGGTTTCCCTTTGGAAAGTGTTGTCAGGCTGTCATAGTAACTTTGCTGGAAATCGCTGCTGTAGACATCCAGCGCGAGGATGTCCAGATAATCATTGCCGGGATAGTAATTCGAAAACTCCATTCCAGGCCGATTTGGCCGGTCCACGCTCCAGACCCAGATCAGGTTATTGAGTTTATGATGCTTCACATACCGGTCGAACAACTGCTGATACAATCTGCGTGTGCTGTACTCGCCTGTGCGGCCTCCCCACCAGAACCAGCTTCCGTTCATTTCGTGGTACGGCCGCCACAGCACAGGCACATGCGCGTCCTGAAGCTGTTTCAGATAAACGGCAATGGTATCGACCTGGGCGCACCAGCGTTTGTATAGTTCGGTTCCCGATGTCAGTACATCTTTGAACTGTTCATCCAGAAGTTGGCCCTGAACGCTGGCCAGCGAATCCGGATTGGCGCCGGGCAGCGGGCGGAACGTGATCGGCTCGTCTGCGGTGGGAGGGACCGCGTGCCAGCAGATCGTGATGAGCGCGCCTTCACGGTGCAGACGAATTGCTTCCTTAACAATGTCCGGCCGTGCCAGATACGAGTCCGTGTCTCCGTCTCTGGCGTGTCCCCAGTCCTGACTGTACACGATGGGCGTTTTGCCAAGATACTTGGCCGCAAAACGGGTGTTTCTGTCTTTTGTATTGGGATAATTGTGCTGACCGGTCAACGTGTATTTTCCTGAAATGTCATAAAAGAAATTCAGAAGCGCTCTGGCCTCAGGCGATGCATTGGGCGTGACAGGCTGGATGGTTTTGTCCAAACCGAAAAGAATTGAAGTAAATATCAGAGATAATCCGATTAGCCAGAGTATTGTATATCTGAATTTCATATTTTTCGTTCCTTTCCAGTAAAAAATAGATATCACCCTTAGAAAATTTAAATTTGTTATGTTTTTTATTTGAATAAATTTTATGAAACTTATAGAATTACTGACATGTTCTCTCTTCTTCTGAATAAGGACAGATAGACTCATCAAGCATGAAGGCAAATGAAAGATGCAAAATGGATTCAGCAATCTGTGCTGTGATTTTTTCTTCTGTCGGATGTACTGAGAAAACGCGATATTGATTAAGAAGTGCCATTAAAGGTCTGTGTTTATCCGGCATAAGTTTCTTAATCTTAGCATATTTTTTATCAGTAAATTTCCCTGGCTCAAAAACCTGAATCAGTTGCCCCATTGTACACTTGCTGAATGTTGAATTATAAATTACTTTGCTTTTTTGTTTTATGAGTTCTATGATTCGACTTTCGACGGCAGATACAGACATGATAACACTGGCATAATAACTATAATTCTGAAAACATACAAGCGCTTCGTCTAATCTAATAGATTCGGAACATGTTAAACAATTGATTTTTGCTGTGACCATTTTATCGATGAAGTCAATATGTGATTCTAATTTATATAGAATTTCTGAAAATGTATTTAAAGTTGTTACTGACTTTTGATTTTTTAACTGTTCGTAGAGATGTGATAGCTCATCTACAGGATAGCGAGATATATCTATAAATCTACACATAAGGATATATTTAGCTATCCAGTCTAGCATGGTTTCGACATTTATATCGGCTAAGTAAACGTCTGGGTTGATCTTCGTTTTGCCTGCAAAAGGTCTCCAGTTTTCCCAGTTCTTTATAATGTAATTCCTGAAGAACTTCTTGAAGGAACCTATCGCTTTAGCAAAATGCAAAATCTCATTGATTTTGTCAATGTCTGGACATCTATGCATAGGTTTTCTCCCTCTTGCATTCAAATAACACTAAAAATGGATAATTTGGAGGAGAGGTTTTACAGGATTACGATTTCTTTCGCATTCCGGCAGCTACAATAATCAGTGAGGCAGCAGCTCCTCCACCAAGAATTAATTGAATCTTTTGGAATGCTCCAGTACCTTTCAGAACACTTGCACATGCGATCAGAACGATTCCCCAAATAATCGCATTGGCAATAATTACCACAGATTCTCTCTTCATCCAATTTCCCCTTACAATGTATATAGCAGTATTTACAAAAAACCAATAGATGTTTTAATGAGGAAGTATCAATCCAAATAACGCAAAAAATGGATAAAAATCAAGTATTTTTCCCTAGGATAAAAAAAGTTCTTTGTGAAGTGATTCGGATTGCTTCAGCAATAGCATTGGCTTTTTTCTGGTGGGAGTCAGTAAAAATAAATCCATTCGCTAATTATTTTGTGTATGTAAATATTTGGAATACTCCTTAATAAAAAACAAGAAAGCGGAACCGAAAGTAATGATAAAAAAAATGCACGGGAAAAATATTTTATAATTGTCTGTAAGGAATCGCTGATACCATGCGATATTCATTATGAGGAGAAAATTGTTCAATATGGCAAATAAACTTACAGAAATCGATACAGTGATAACCACAAATCCAATGAAAATCAAATGCGGTTTCATATTACTTGGCATGGATAGCATGCGCTGCGGCCACGGTCTGAGTTTATCGAAAAAATAACAATAAGTGAAATCGGTAAAATTAAGTTTCTTTTCCAAAACCATCACAGGTTGTTGCTCGAAATAAAAATATGCGATCAATGCAATAGTTACTAAAACGATGAATTGGATACTGATAAGACCTAACCAGGATGCGCCAAAAATCGAGACGATCGGATTATATTCATTGTTCAAATCAGGAATGTATAAGTATGTTAACAATAAATCCAATGCTCTCAGGAAAAATATAAACAGAATTGTGAAAAAATATTTTTTTTTCTTGGAAACCTTGAATTTGTTGACCAGTTGTTTTGTCATATCCATTTCATTTAATCGGTACAGCTGAGCTTATCAATCAATTGTGATTATCTAAAATATTTCTAAATACGTAAATGTCTTTTTCATTCCCAAGCTGGAGTTTAGAAACGATAAGAAGAAGAAATTATCAATCCAAATAACACAAAAAATGGATAAAAATCAAGTAGAAGATACAAGAAGTTTTGTAGAAATATTCGCTCTACTTCAACAACAGTATTTGTTTAGCAGAGCGTTAGTCTCAATCATGAATATCTTACAAAAACGCAGCAATTCCAACATCTATTTTTGTTTTGGTGTTTTTATTATTTAGGGAACTTACCCCCTGTAAAATATCCAGACCCATATCCAGGAATACCTTTTGATTGAGTTTAAATAGATACCCAAATTCCAGCAATACATGCTTACGTGCTTTTAAATCATTCCATTGTTTGAATTGATATGCAATGCCGCCGTAAAAATACCGATAATAATACTTTCCGCCCAGTCCGAAACCAACATCAATATCTGTAGATCCACCCCAATCTTTTGGATAAGTATAGATAAAAGTTTGAATGGAAGTCAAGAGGGATATGTTTTTAATGATAAAGTATTCTGTTTCTGGTTTGATAGAGAATACGGAAATCCCCTGATCTTCAAAATCATAAAAGGTTTGTTCCCAGCTTAAACTTCCTCCGATACGGATCGTTTTTTTGTCGAATTGGGCCAAACAGATACCGTGGATAAATAGAATCATTGCAAGACTGATATTCATTTTCATAGTTTGTTCCTCACTTTATAAGTTGATCAATATCATATTTTTTTACTCCGATTCCCCATTTTGCATCGTATTTTAAAAATGAAAACCAGACAATCAGCAGGTTTTCATCTACGATACCGGTACTTCGGTAAATGCGTTTGCAATCTTGAAAAAAGTTATTTTTGCGCGTCAGAATGGGAGTCTCGATAAAGGTCCAATGCTCCAGATCTTCACTCGAAGCCAGATAAAGGTCTGTATCGGGATAGGGGCCGCAGCACAGCATAAAGTATCCATACGGCTGTTCAAAAACATCGACATGCCAGGGTGTCATTTTCTCAGGCAATGAATATGAGAGTGACACGATACTGTTTTTATCCCATTTGATGCCATCATTGCTTTCCAAATATTGAATGGGTGATCCGATTTCGCTGATATTCACGTAAAACATCCGGTATTGATTATTGCCGAAAATGACTGATGGCGAGAGAATAAAGCAGTCTTTTTGTTTGAGATTGTAATGGATTACACGTTTTTTCTTCCAATGGATACCATCTTTGCTTTCAAGCAGAATGACATTTTGTGAATCGGGAATCATGGTTTCGAGATAATAAATATTAAATTTCTTTTGTTCGGTGATGAATAACATGTCCGGATCATCATTATAACCATAAGGCGGAGGTTGAACCAGCGGATTGATTCCGGGCACACTTTCTTGAAAATTAATGCCGTCTTCACTTACAAGAATACAAGGGTTTTCATATCGCCTATTGCTGTATGGATAGGGAGTAACGACTAAATAAAAGGGATATCCGTTGAATCCGTTTTTAAAAAATACGATATCCGGGTGAACCGCCTGAAATAAACCATCATAAGTCGGGATTCTTAGAATGCGCTGATTAGGTATCTGATTTAAAAGCGGGTGGACATTTTCAAAAGATAATGGGTTTGAATTGCATGAAAGCAGATAGACAATTATTCCTGTCAGGAAGTATAACGAAATAGATCGAAAAATTTGAGATCGATTTAATTTCAAATATTATACAAAAATTTAAATGAATACACTTGGTTTAACAGAATAAGGAAGAAGGAATTACCAATCAGATCGAGTTAAAGTAAATAAATGTTTAAAATAAAGTCAAGTGGTTTTTTAAAGGTAGAAATTAAATGGTTCACTAGTAAATATTTTAAAAATTACTTCAGCAGCAGCATCCGCTTGACAGAGCGCCAGTTTCCGGCCTGGATGGAGTAGAAATAAATGCCAGAGGGATGTTCGTACGCATTCCAGTGTACTTCATACGTACCGGGTTTTTGCTGCATGTCTACGAGCGGCTCACTCACTTCCTGGCCGAGCGTATTAAAGATGCGCACAGTTACGCGGCAGGTTTTCGGGATACTGTATCGTATGGATGTCACTGGATTGAACGGATTGGGATAATTCTGATCAAGTCTGAAATTCCCGATGACAGGGACTTTTTGATGATCTTCAATCGAAGTCAAAACTTTCCGGTCATACACAGAGATTTGCGAAGAGTCTTTTGTGCAAGCGAATCCTGAATTCTGCAGGTATGTTGTCCAACTATTCAGATTATTGTGATACGCACTCTCCGGAAGATCCGGATTTGTTGTGTTGGGGTAGCGAGCGATGGGTGTCAGAATAAATTTTGAGGCATACCACGAGGATGCGACCGGATCAGTGGATGCCACAAGGGTTCTAGTATTTTCGATCCAGTCCAGATTGGTCGGTCCGTATGTAGTTGTCCATGTGGCATCTACGATAGTGAGCGCTGGGAAAGTCACGGCCATGACACGGGCTACCAGCGCGTAGTTCCCAAAGAGATAAGAATGATGCATGGACGACCAGTCGCCATAACGTTGATTTGCGTATGCAGTCGTGAGTGTTCCTATCCAGTTTTTGACAGCAATCGTTGTGCCTGCCATGCTGTGGGCTTTGAGGACCGGGAAGTCAATGATGCAAAGACGGGATGAGTTGTACACAGTCGAGACCGAATCCCAGATGCCGTAGCGCATCGAAATATAGTAATTTTTTGAAGGGGAACGAAATTTCGGGTAGGATATTTTGGTTGAAGACTCATAGACGTATCCATCATCATAATCTCCATCTGCATATTCAGAGGTCACAGCACTCCAGATAGATTTCCAATCCAGGCAATATACAGAATATCCCTTTGCATAAAATGTGTTTACCACATCGACGATGGATTGGTCGGGATCTTCCGAATTGTTATCATTTTCATTTATGCCCGTACCGATATCCTGGGTGTTGTCGCATATCAGAATTTCACCGGAAAATCCGTCAGGGTGATGCAGGATTTGCCATATCAATCCTTTTATCCGGTCCGTGCTCGTGGTGTTTTGGCCGGTCCACTGGAAATTTCCCTTGATGATTACAATATTATCGGCACCCACAATGCCAGAAGGGTGTATTGTGGTTCGAAACAAATGAATATGTTGTGTTTCCATCATTGCGAACAATGTGTCAATCGCGGGATCGGACAAGTTTTTATCGGGGACCGAGGCGTTACCGGCGGAGAGCGAACCGGTTGTCGGCGGAATCCTGTCCATCACAAAAACGGTAGATATAGGATGATCCACTTTCCATACGGGCAACGGTTCTATGGAAGTGACATTGGCTCTGGGACGTTCGGGTGATACTCCGGTGAACCAGATAATTCCTATTAGTAGAATTGCGGTTTTGGAGAACTTTGCCAGTTTTTTGAAAAACAAACTTCCTCCGAAAAAGGCTATCAATGTCAAAAGCCAACTGATTGCGACGGGAAACGCAGCTTTTTGACAGGGATAGGTGATTCGTTTCGGATTTGTTCCGGTTCTGAGTAATATCCAGAGGAACGCGAAAAATCCAACTATCCAATAACACCAGCGGCGAATTCTCAAATACTTGTGTGAATCCATGATTCATCTCCATGTCTTTCCTGTTTGTGCGGAGTACAAACAAACCATTCAAACCAGGAATCGAAAGTCATTTCACAAGTGATCTCGCAGGATTCGTTTATCTCTCATTTTCCAACCGGGATTTGGGAATATTGATACAAATTCAAGTAATAGAATAAACCGGTAAATATCAAGTATTTTTTGAGGGCAAAAAGTGTATCGAAAAATGCGATTTATTTCAACAACAGCATACGGTTGACAGAGTGCCAGTCGCCGGCCTGGATGGAGTAAAAGTAAATACCAGACGGATGTTCGTATGCGTTCCAGTGCACTTCATACGTACCGGGTTTTTGCTGCATATCCACGAGAGGCTCGCTCACTTCCTGACCGAGGATATTGAATATCCGCACAGTCACATGGCAGGTTTTCGGAATGCCGTATCGAATGGCTGTGGATGGATTGAACGGGTTGGGATAGTTGTTATGCAGAGTGAATTCCTCAGGCGGTGCACCAATGGGAATACTTTCCACATCGCTGGGTTGAATAATGTTGACCGTCACGGTGTCCGAGGCCGAGGCCTGACTCGGGTCCCAGACGGTAAATGCCACTCTGAAGCTTTCCGTGATGTAGCAGGCGGTTATCGTTGCCTGGTGGGTCTTTTCTTTAATCGAAACCAGGATGTTTGAATTGCCGATGGGTGTGTATGACCAGGTCAGTACAGAGTCTGGATCGTCCGGATCGGAAACGAAATCGTTCAATGCCAGTTCAAATTTCAGTGTATCCAAATAATTAAACGTAAGCTCGGGCAAAGGAAAATCAAAAACAGGCGGGTCGTTCACGTGCACGACCTGCAGAGTGACCTGCATTGTGTCGCACAGTTCGTTGTCCGAAGCAATGATCGTAAAAGTCGTATCCTGAGTCGTATTGCCGGGTTTGCCGTAAATCTCCGGCCCGATCACTTTGAGCCAGGAGGGGTACTCGATAAATCGAAGTGTGAGCTGCGGGCTGTCCGGATCCCGGGCCATGGCTTGATAAACGAAAAGATATCCTTCTGTGGCGACAACCAATCCCTGCGATGTAATCTCCGGTGGGTCGTTGACAGGAATTACAGTTAGTGCGACGCTTAAGGTATCGGACAGAGAGTTGGCAGTAGCGATTACCGTAAACTCCGTGCTGGCGGCACCCTCCGGAGGGGTGCCGAAAATCTCAGCATTGAGCGGTGTCAGCCAATCCGGATAATCTTCGTATTGAAAAACCGTGCTGTCTCCTTCCGGGTCCAGGGCAGTGGCAGTGTAGGTAAATTCTTGATGTTCGGTCGCCTGGACGCTACTTGGCGATGTGATTGTTGGCGGATCGTCCACGGCATTGACATTGATAAATACGGTCTCTGTGATTGTATAGACACCATCCTGAACCTGAATCACAAACGAGGTGTCTGTGATGCCTTCTGTGGGAGTACCGGAAATCACATTTCCCGAGGGCGATAACCAGGAAGGATAATTATGAAACGTAATTGTCAATGGATCTTCGTCAGGATCCGTGGCCGTGGCCGTGTAGCTAAAATAGGCATCTTCAGTCGCCGAAACCGATAGACTCGATGTGACCTCAGGCGGATTGCAGTCAATGGTAAAAAAATTGTAATCCGAAACTCGGTCATTGCCGGCATTGTCCCAGGCAACCACTTTCCAGTAATAATTTCCGTTTTCGAGTGTCTCGGTTAATGTCACAGAGGTGTCCTGTGCGGAAAGGTTATCCTGCTTGAGTTCCTCGCCGATAAAAAATTGGAATTTGTCAAAACCGGAAACCGCATCCTCGGTGGAACGCCATGTAAATGTCGGACGGTTTTTGTGGAGGGTTTCTCCGTCAGCGGGGGAGAGCAGACTGAATGACAGTGGCATGCTCCAGTCGGCGGTCAATGTAAATGTCGTGGATTGTCTGACATTGTTTGCATTGTCGATGGCCCGGACAAACCAGGCATGCTGCCCCTCGTTGAGCGGAGAAACGGGAGAAGTACTGTTTCCGGATAAATTGTCTCGGTTCAATGCATCGTCAATCCACAACTGGTACGCCTTCAAACCGGAAATATTATCACTCGAATTCTGCCAGGAAAAGTCCGGTGAAGCGGTCGTGGTATAGCCCGGATTTTCCGGAGAGATCAATCCAAACGCCAGCGGAGCCGTCACATCGATACCAATCGTAAATTCGGAGGTGGACGCACGGCTGTTGCCCAGTCCGTCCAGAGCGACGATATGCCAGGTATGGGTTCCTTCGTTCAACGATTGTCCTGCGGGAAGTTCGACGGAGGAGGAACTGGAAGGGATATGGTCGATTTTCAACTGACCGTCGATCCACAATTGATATTCCAGCGTGCCGATGCCTTGATCCGAAGTGGCCTGCCATCCGAAAAGAGGTGTGGTGTCCGCCAACCAGATGCCATCTTCCGGTTGTGTGATATCGAACTCCTCCGGCGGAATATTATCCACGTGAAGCGTCCGGACTTCTTCGGACCGGGTGTCATTCATGGCCGAGTCGAAAGCCACGATGTGCCAGGTGTGTGTGCCATTGGTCAGCAGCACCGTATTCACGGAAGTGGTGGTCGGCGGCAGGTTGTCGATTTTGAGTTGATCGTTCAAAAAGAACTGATATTTAAACATCCCGGTGCCAGTATCCACAGCGGCTTCCCAGGTAAATACGGGCGTGGTTTGTGTTGTCCAGAGGTTGTTGGCCGGCGAGAGAAGATGAAAAGGTTCCGGTCCGGAGGTATCGATGACCACGGTAAAATGCCAGGGGCCGGATTCCCGGATCAGACCGGCGTTGTCCACAGCCTTGACTGTCCAGGTGTATTCTCCGGGTTCCAGTTCCTGTTCTGCTGTCAGTGTATGCGTCGGATTTTGAAGATCAGATTCGAGAACCGCATCGTTGATCCAGAGTTCGTAATGATCCAAACCGGAGAGGTTGTCCGTTGTCGGTTCCCAGTTGAAAGTGAACAGGACATCCACCAGCGCATTATTTTGAGGTTCGATCAGATTAAACGCATAGGGTGGGTCCGAATCGATCGTGCAGGGTTCGCTGATGTATTCGCAAATTTTTTGATTGGAGCTGTTTTCGGCCTGAATTTTAATCCGAACGTCGGTGCTGTTTACCGTACTGGGTGTCCAGGATTGGCTGGTCTGCGTGGGATTTACATTTTGAGCAATTGCGATTGGGAAATCGTCACCGGGCGTTTCCGAGGCCGTAATCCTGAAATGATCGAAAAGAACGGACGGATTTCTCAATGTCCATTCTATGGTTTGGGACTGATTACCCGCCCAAAGAGCATCGGCTTCCGGATGAGATAGACTCAAATTATCGTTGAGCAGTTGGCCGAAGATAGACTTTTCAATATCCCGACTGTCTTCCCAGATCGCAATGGCGCCTCCGGACTGATCGCTTAACAGGGTCGGGTTTTCCTGAACGCTGTCCAGTGCTGCCACGGCCAGGCCATCATTTGCCCAGAGCAATGTTCCGGAGGCATCGATGTGCTGACCGTAGATATTGATATCGGCGCTGGTTCGGTCGTCCGTCCACACAATGAATGCACCACCCGCTCCATCCTTGACCATTCGGGGAACATATTGATAATTGGTGGATGTATTTACCGGAATACCGTCCGTAGTCCACAATACTGTTCCGCTCCCGTTGACACGCTGTGCATAGATATCGTATTGACTCCGATTGTCTGTCCAGGTCACGATGGCTCCCCCGGAATTGTCCGGAACGATCTGGGCATTGGTCTGATTGTTCGATGCCTGGCAGAGGGGTACGCCATTGGTCGTCCATAGTACATTGCCGGTGAAATCCACTGCCTGGACATAAATGTCGCCGTTTCCGTACCGGTAGTCTTCCCAGGTGATTACCAGGTTTGTACCGGAGAGATTCACTGCCGGATAGCGCTGATTTTCAGCGGCATTTGCAATGACGATGCCGTTGCTTGTCCACGCCCGGTTCCCGGCAGAGGTCAATCTTTGGGCATAAATGTCATGGTCGGTGAATCCGTTTCGTGAATCGTGCCATGCCACGAAAACACCATTGGATCCGTCTCCCAGAATCACATATGCACTTTGGCTGTTGGGCGCGGTGGTGATCGGAACACCGTCCAGATCCCAGACCGAGGTTCCCGAACTGGTGATCCGCTGTGCATAAATGTCGGCATCTCCATTCCGCATATCTTTCCAGACCAGAATAGCACCGCCCGAATTGTCTGGCACCATTTCCACCAAGGATTGTTCTTCCGCTGCCGAGCATACTGTCATACGGGGACTCCAGAGCAGCGAGCCGCTTGAGTTGATGCGCTGTGCATAAATATTTCCTGAATATTCGTCTTCCCAGGCAATGTATGCGCCTCCCGAACCGTCCGGAGCAATGGCAGGATAGATTTGATTCAATCCTTCCGAACAAACAACGATTCCTGATGATCCCCATCTTTTTGTTCCTGTCGCATCGATCCATTGGGCATAAATGTCAATATCGCCGGCGGGATCGTCTTCGTATGTAATCAGGTAACCGCCGTTTCCATCCGAGACCGCTTTCGTGTGTGTATAGTTACGTCCCGAACTCTCAGTGAAGATGCCATTTTCTTCCCACTGGATTTGCGAGACGGCATTTATTGCAGTGATCAAGCTGATGATCAACAAAATAGGAAATGTTTTTTTCATCGTTTTATCTATTTGTTATACATTGATTATAATAAAGATAACCTTATATAAACCATCCTGATAAAACATAGTAATGGTTCATGAAATTCAAAATTTGCAAATACTATACCATCTGTTAGCTTGAAATTGACATAGATTTCATTTCTATGACAAGATCGTCATAACAAGCACTAAATTCTTATTTAATAAAGAGTAATGATAGGAATGAACAAATATCCAAAAAGGACTGGCAATCGAGCTTCAGATTGTTGATTTAATTTTGGAATTTTGAGTTCGGCGGATTGCAATGTGGAATTATTCCGGGAATTCGAGAATGGGAAGTATCAACGGATACTATTTTAACTCCATGAAATTCATGTTGATGTGATTGCAAGCCGGGAAAAAGATATTGACTATGTGATTAAAAATGATTAAGTTTTCAGATTATAATTCAATAATCTGGTTAATGAAACAGTCAAAAAGAAAAATTTTGTGGGCAGATGACGAGATTGATCATCTGAAATCCCACATTCTATTTTTAGAGGAAAAAGGATACGCCGTCACTCCGGTGCTAAACGGGGAGGACGCAATTTCCATCGTCAAACGGGAACATTTCGATCTCGTTCTTTTGGATGAAATGATGACTGGGCTGGACGGCCTTCAGACCTTGTCCAGGCTCAAAGAGATCGATCCTTCACTTCCCGTGATTATGATTACGAAGAGTGAAGAAGAGAATCTCATGGAGGAGGCCATCGGAGGCAGAATCGAAGACTATTTGACAAAACCCGTCAATCCCAGTCAGATTCTGTCTTCCTGCAAACGCATTCTCGAAAAAGAGCGGATCGATGAGGAACGGCTGACCCGGGATTATACCCTAGAATTTGGTGAAATTTCTTCGGCATTAGCCGGCCCCATCGAACCCGATACCTGGATGACGATTCATCAAAAATTATCCGAACGGGAACTCGATCTGGATCGGCATCACGATCTGGGACTGCGTCAGACCCTGCAGGATCAGAGACGCGAATGTAATCAGGAATTCGGCCGTTTTATCGAGCAGCATTACAAGGAATGGATCTCTGGAAAACAGCGGCCCGTTTTGTCCATTGACATCGTCCAGAAATATTTGTTCCCGTTTTTTGATTCCGGTGAACGCGTGATCTTTATCGTCATCGATAATTTCAGACTGGATCAGTGGCTGAGTGTCGAGCCGTTTTTGTACGATCTTTTTTCGGTGGAACGGGAATTATATTTTTCGATTCTGCCGACAGCCACACCGTACAGCCGGAACAGCATTTTCGCAGGGCTCTTTCCGAGAGAGATTGCAGCACGATATCCCGATTTATGGAAAAAGGGGGAAGATGATGAATCCAGCCGGAATCGATATGAGAGCGTATTGCTTCTGGATCAGTTGAAGCGGAATGGATACAGCTTCAAATCTGAACCAAAATACATTAAATTGCTGGATACCAACGAGGCAAAGAATCTGGCCAAGAACATCGCTTCCTATTTTCAGTCCCCGTTCACTGCAATGGTTTTTAATTTTGTGGATATTCTCGCCCACCGACGAAGTGATTCCGAAGTTCTTAAGGAAATCGTTCCCGACGAATCTGCGTACCGCTCACTGACCCGGACCTGGTTCGAACATTCTTCATTGTTCAGGATATTGCGCTCTGCTTCCGAGGCGGGGATTCATGTGGTGGTGACCTCAGATCATGGTTCGATCCGGGCATTGCGGGGATCGACGGTTTACGCGGATCGCGAAACCTCAACCAATCTCCGATATAAATACGGAAATGGTATCCGGGGCGACGCGAAACAGGTGATTGAATTTAAAGATCCCAAAAGTTACGGATTGCCCGCGCGGGGAGTCAATACCAATTATCTCATCGCAAAAGAAGATTACTATTTTGTCTATCCGACGAATTATCATAAATATCTCGCTTTGTACCGGGACAGTTTGCAGCACGGAGGAGTTTCTCTGGAAGAAATGATTCTTCCCATGGTTACGCTTCGAGCTCAGAAATAGGCGGATCAATGGCGCAAGATATTTTGGAAATACGGTCCAGGAAACCGTCGGAAACGTTCGCATGCGGCAAGAATCTGGCAGAGATTTTAAAGGCGGGAGATGTGGTTGCGCTTTATGGAGATTTGGGCAGCGGAAAAACCGTACTGGTGCAGGGGATTTGTCGGGGACTGGAAGTTCGTGACTTTGTTACCAGTCCCAGCTTTACCATTATCCAGGAATATTCGGGCAAATTTCTGGTCGCGCATTTCGACTTCTATCGGCTCGAATCCGAACAGGCCATCGAGAATCTGGACCTGGATGAATATTTTGAGAAGGGCGGAATTTCTTTGATTGAGTGGGCGGAATACGGAGAAAGGTTTTTACCTCCGGATCGATTTACTGTTCGTCTTGAACGGGTTGTCGAAAATGGGAAACTGCTCGATACGCACCGGAAGATTATTTTCTCCGGACCGAAACAGCGAGGGTTGCATCGGCTACAGTCATGATGGTATTGGGGATAGAAACAGCAACCAAAGTATGCGGTGTGGGACTGATCAATGACAGCGATATCATTGCAGATTATCAGATACACCGGAATACGATTCATGCCGAGAGACTGGCTGAAGCTGTTGCTGGCGTTTTACGGGATGCTGATATCGCCCCTCATGAACTGGATGGCATTGCCGTTTCGATCGGGCCCGGTTCTTTTACGGGATTAAGAATCGGTCTGGGACTGGTCAAGGGCATGGCGTATGGTTTGAACAAACCGCTGGTCGCTGTTCCGACCATGGAGGGTCTGGTCGCAAAAATAGACGGATGGTGTGATGGTGTCTGTGTGATGCTCCATGCCAGAAAAGGTGAAATCTATCAGGGCCTTTATTACCGGAACGCAGATCAATGGATTCTTCATGGAGATTATCAAATTGTATCGGAAGAAGAAATCGGTGCCGGGCTTCCCAATGAAGAAATCGTTTTTATAGGAGATGTCGCGGAACGTTATCGGGACGTCATTGAAAAACGCAGACATGGAACAATATTTGTAAATCCATTTTTATCTTTGCCCAGCGGATACGGAGTCGCACGGCGAGGTTATGACTTGCTCATCTCTGGGCAAACAGCAGATGTGGATTCTGTGGTGCCAATATACCTGAAGCGGTTTCGGGGTGTTGCATAGTTACAGGGGGTGATTATGTGGGAAATTCGAAAAATGACCCGGTCAGATCTGAAACAGGTGATGCAAATCGAAAATGCTTCTTTTGTGTCTCCCTGGAGCCAAAAAAGTTTTGAATCAGAATTGAAAAAAGATTTTGGTTTTTCTTATACAGCGGTTGAAGACAAGCGGGTCATTGCTTATATTATAGGGTGGCTTGTTGCGGATGAAATCCATATCGCCAACATTGCGGTTCATCCCCGATGGAGAAGGCGGGGCATTGCAATGGTTTTGATACAAAAAGTGATCGAGCTTTATCCCGGATTTACATGGATTCGTCTCGAAGTCAGGCGATCCAATCTGGCTGCCCGAAATTTATACCGACAATTGGGTTTTAAGGAGATTGGCATTCGAAAGCATTACTATGTTAAGGAAAATGAGGACGCTATTTTGATGACCAAATATTTGTCCGCAGGGAAGCAGGTTGAGGTAAATGCGTAATGGCATGGTTTAAAAGAAACAAGCCGGGTTTGATTTCATCTAATAAGAAAGAGATGCCTGATGGCTTGTGGCTAAAATGTGATTCGTGCGGAGAAATCATTTATAAGAAACAGCTTTCCCAAAACAGTTATGTCTGCTCAAAGTGTGATTTTCATTTCAGAATTCGAGGCAGCGATTATATCCATCTACTCCTTGATGCAAAAAGTTTCCACGAAACCGAGACCAATCTGACTTCTATTGATTTTCTAGAATTTCGGGACACCAAACGTTATTTGGATCGTCTCAAGGAGGCAAGAAAAAAGACCGGTTTGACGGAAGCCATTCGGACCGGATTGGGAACGATAGGAAATATTCCGATCGTTTTATGCGTGATGGATTTTTCTTTTATCGGCGGGAGCATGGGATCTGTTGTTGGAGAGAAAGTCGCCAGGGCTGTAGATTTGGCCGATGAAAAGCAGTTGCCACTCATTATCATTTCCGCTTCCGGCGGTGCCAGGATGCAGGAATCGATCATGTCTCTGATGCAGATGGCAAAGACCTCTTCCCGGCTGGCCCGTTTCACGGATCATGGGGGTCTGTATCTCTCGATTCTTACCAATCCGACAACGGCGGGCGTGATGGCCAGTTATGCCATGTTAGGAGATATCAATATCGCCGAACCCGGTGCCCTGATCGGATTTGCGGGTCAGAGAGTAATCAAACAAACGATCGGAGAGGACCTGCCTCCCGGTTTTCAACGAGCCAAATTCCAGTTAGAACACGGATTCGTCGATATCATTGTTCATAGAAAGGAAATGAAAGAAACCCTGATTAAAATTCTTTCCTTTTTTGTGAAGACCGGAGAAGGAAAAGGTGCCGGGAAAAATTAAAATTCTTTTAACGAACGATGATGGTATCGATGCGCCTGGGCTTCATGCACTTTTTCTGGCGTTGGAAGGTTTTGGAGAAATTACTGTCGTGGCACCTTCGATTGAGCGGAGTGCCGTCGGACACGCGATCACACTCTCCGATCCACTTCGTGTCGATTCTCATAAAAAGGATGGCTCTTTTTTCGGGTATGCAGTGAACGGTACGCCCGCCGATTGCGTGAAAATTGCTTGTGGCGCCATATTGTCCAGCATGCCGGACATGGTCATCTCGGGTATCAATCTTGGTCCCAACACAGGAATCAATACGATCTACTCCGGAACGGTATCCGCTGCAACGGAAGGTTCCATATTGGGAATCCCTTCGTTTGCGGTTTCCCTGGGGACGTTTCAGAATCCGGATTTTCGCTACGCGGCGAAATTTGGCAGAAAATTGGCAGAAAAACTGGTCGGAAAAACACTGCCTCGGGGTGTTTCTTTGAATGTGAACGTACCTGCCTGCCGGGAAAACAAAATTCAGGGTGTTCAGATCACACGCATGAGTCTGGCGCTCTATGAGGAAAATTTTGATAAACGGGTCGATCCGAGAGGTCGGATTTATTACTGGCTCACGGGTCAGCGGAATCATTTTGAAACGGATTTGTCAGTGGATGTGGCGGCGTTGCATGCTAACAAGATATCCATTACTCCCATTCATTACGATCTGACGCGGTATGACTTTTTGAAAACACTCGATCAATGGCAGTTGAAACCGTAATTCTGCAATTCATTTTGGAAGGGGTATAATGAAAAAGTTCTCGTCTGTGATTTCGTTTGTCTTCAATCCCTTGCTCTTTGGCTTCTATACTTTTACTGCTTTAATCTTTTCACAAAATCGCCTTGTACATAAGGAGAAATGGATTTTATGGTCCATCACTCTGTTTTTTGTGACCCTACTTCCTGCAGTTTACCTGTTTCATTTGAAAAAGAAAAAGGAAATTCAAAGTCTGGATATCGATGATCGCAAAAAACGTATTGTTCCTCTTTTGTTGGGATTCATCTGTTTTTCGGTTGGATTTATCGTGTTGTATCTGTTCAAGGCGCCTGGAATTGTTTTGGGGCTGATGTTTTGTTACGTTACCAATACAATGATTGTTTGGCTCATCACTCTTTTCTGGAAGGTGAGCGTTCATGCGATCGGAGTGGCCGGTCCGCTCATGGCTCTTTATCTCTCTTTTGGGCAATTTATTTTGCCTCTTTTCCTGATCGCTGTTTTGGTCGGCATTTCAAGAATTGTTCTCAACAAACATACGCCGATGCAGGTTGCAGTCGGTACGGGGATTGGTCTTCTGTTGACACCTCTCCAGATTTATTATCTGTTTTTATGAAAATTCCGATGCGATGCAGATAACTAAAGAAAAAGAAATCATTCTCGTTCTTGATTTTGGATCTCAATATACCCAGCTCATTGCACGACGGGTCAGGGAACAGAATGTTTACTGCGAAATCAAACCTTACAATTTTCCAGCAGAAGAAATACGGCGGATCGAACCGGCAGGAATGATTCTATCGGGCGGGCCTTCCAGTGTGTATGCGAAAAATGCGCCGATTCCCGACCATGAAGTTTTTCACTTAGGAATTCCGATTCTGGGTATCTGTTATGGTCTTCAAACCATCGCATTTCTTCTGGGAGGCAAGGTGGATCCGGCTGCCCGCCGGGAATACGGACATGCTGTTTTTCAAATCGACGATGACAAGGATTTGTTTCAGGGACTGGGTGCGTCACTGAATGTCTGGATGAGCCACGGAGACCATGTGACCGGAATGCCTCCGGAATATGTTCCATTGGGACACACCGAGAACGCTCCTTTTGCAGCAGTGGCCAATCGCAAAAAATCGATTTATGGTGTTCAATTCCATCCGGAAGTCGTGCACACCGAAAATGGGAAAAAGATAATCCAGAACTTCCTGTTTCAAGTCTGTCATTGCGAGGGAGAATGGACGCCCGAACATTTTATCGAATATTCGGTTCAACAAATTCAGAAAAAGGTTGGAGACGGCAGAGTTGTCTGCGGATTATCCGGTGGAGTCGATTCTGCCGTGACTGCGACACTGATCTATCGGGCCATCGGAGAGCGTCTTATTCCTATTTTTGTGGACAACGGACTGCTGCGAAGCGGAGAAGTCCAGGAGATTCGTCAGGCTTTTGAATACATGAATCTGCATTTTGTGGATGTATCGGAAGTATTTCTGCAGGAATTGAAAGGCGTGGTCGATCCGGAAAAAAAGCGAAAGATTATAGGAAACAGATTTATCCGGGTTTTTGAAGAGGAATCGAGAAAACTCGGAAAGATCGATTTTCTGGCACAGGGTACGCTCTATCCGGATGTGATCGAGAGTGTATCGACCTGGGGTCCCTCATCCAGAATCAAATCCCACCACAATGTGGGTGGACTGCCTGAGAAAATGCATCTGACGCTTGTCGAACCGCTTCGTGAGCTTTTTAAAGATGAGGTCAGAGAGGTGGGAAAGTTGTTGGGATTGTCTCAAAGCATTGTGAACAGGCATCCTTTTCCAGGTCCCGGTCTGGCTGTACGTATCTTAGGTGAAGTAACGGTGGAACGACTAAAAGTACTTCGGCAGGCGGATTCGATATTTATCGAGGAACTCAGGAAAAACAATTGGTATCATCAAGTCTGGCAGGCGTTGAGCGTGCTTCTGCCTGTACAGACCGTGGGTGTGATGGGAGATGAAAGGACCTACGAGAACGTCGTCGCTTTGCGTGCCGTAACCAGCGAAGACGGCATGACGGCCGATTGGGCAAAATTGCCGGCGGATTTGTTGAATACAGTATCCAACCGTATTATCAATGAAATACGCGGAGTGAATCGTGTGGTGTATGATATCAGTTCCAAACCGCCCAGTACGATTGAGTGGGAATAATAAAAGCAGTATATAGTATTTGGTATGTAGTATTTAGTATATGGTCAGATGTTATTAACCATCAGGTTTTGATGAAGGGTGTATTTTAAAGTTGGTGTTGGGACTGTCGAAAAAACCTATCAGATAGTATACTTCATGCTGAGTGGAGTCGAAGCATGAGGATAAAAACAATAACTTATACCCTTCGACCTCGCTCAGGGTGAAAGCTTTTTTAGTTTTTCGATAGTCTCGTTAGGTTAGAATTTTTTATGAATTTTTGTGGAGTTTGAATATGTGTGGAATCGTTGGATATTTGGGATCGCGTCCGGCGTTGCCGTTGATGATGACCGGATTGAAACGGCTGGAATACCGGGGATACGATTCGGCCGGAATTGCACTCATTCAGGGTGGTCAATTGCTGGTTGAAAAACAGGCTGGGAAAATCACCGATCTGGAGAAAAAGATTGGTGATAGCCAGTTTACGGCAACGGCAGGCATCGGGCATACCCGATGGGCGACCCACGGCATTCCGTCTGAAATCAATGCGCATCCGCATTTTGACTGCAAACATCAAATTGCACTGGTCCACAACGGGATTATCGAAAATTACATTCAACTCAAATCCAAGCTAATCGCCAAGGGACATCGATTTGTTTCGGAGACGGATACGGAGATATTGGTCCATCTGATCGAGATGTTTTATGAAGGCGACTTGGTTCTTGCCTTAAGAAAATCGCTTCAACTGGTTCAGGGCACTTTTGGGGTATTGGTGCTGTCAAGCCATGAGCCGGATCGGATCTTGGCCGCGCGCCGGGGCAGCCCGCTGGTCATCGGTGTAAAAGATGGAGAAACTTTTTTGGCTTCAGACGGTTCCGCTCTGGTCGAACACACCCGTGATGTGATCTATCTCGGTGACGATGAGATGGCGATTGTCGATCGGAATGGGGTTCAGGTTCGAACACTTCAGGATGAAGAAGTGATGAAGGCCGTGGAAGAATTGTCCTTTGATTTGACGCATATTCAAAAGGGCGGTTATGATCATTTTATGCTGAAAGAAATATTCGAACAGCCGGAAACGACCATCGATTCGATGAGAGGAAGGCTGCTTTTGGAAGACGGATCCGCCAAATTAGGAGGATTGGAAAAATATTGGCGAAGAATCAAATGCAGTGACCGGTTGATTATCACGGCATGCGGCACATCGTGGCACGCCGGTTTGATCGGCGAATATCTGATTGAAAAGCTTGCCCATATCCCTGTCGAAGTCGAATACGCTTCCGAATTTCGTTACCGGGATCCCGTGATTACGGAGAAGGATACTGTACTTGCCATTTCCCAATCCGGAGAAACTGCCGATACCCTAGCTGCGATCAAAGAAGCAAAACGGAAAGGCGCCCTGGCTCTGGGAATGTGTAATGTGGTCGGCAGCACCATCGCCAGAGAGACGGACGCAGGGGTGTATTTGCATGCCGGTCCTGAAATCGGCGTGGCTTCGACAAAGGCATTTACTTCACAGGTCATGACTTTGACTCTCATCGCTTTGGCTTTAGGAAGAACCGGAACCCTTTCTGCCGAGGAAGGCCAGTTTTTGGCACAAGAACTGAAGAAACTTCCCGACAAAATTCGTTCTATTCTGGATCAAACAAAAAAGATCAAAAAGATTGCGGAAAAGATGGTTCAGCATCATCATGCTTTGTATCTTGGAAGAGGATTCAATTATCCTGTCGCTCTTGAAGGCGCTCTTAAAATGAAAGAGATTTCGTATATTCATGCAGAGGGTTATCCTGCAGCGGAAATGAAGCATGGACCCATTGCCCTGATTGATGACGCCATGCCTGTGGTTTTTATCGCTGTGAAAGATCCTGTTTACGAAAAAGTGCTCAGTAATATTGAGGAGGTCAAGGCAAGGCAGGGATTTGTTGTCGCGATTGTTACAGAAGGAGATACGGAAGTCAAAGAAAAAGTCAACCGGATAATAGAAATTCCTGATACTGCCCAGTGTTTAACACCGATTTTATCGGTAATTCCTCTTCAATTGCTTGCATATTATACGGCTGTTTTAAAGGGTTGCAATGTGGATCAGCCGAGAAACTTGGCAAAAAGTGTTACTGTCGAGTAGAAAGGAAGATGTTTTATGAAAAAGTGGCTATTGTTTGGAGTGATTTTTCAGCTGACTGTGATCACCCAAATTTGCCAGTCGCAGGAGGCTGCGGTAGACAGTCTTTTCTATCGCGGAATTCATTTGTACCAGGAAAAACAATATTCCGAAGCGGCTCAACTGATGGAATTCATGGATCGGGTTTATCCGAATCATTCCAGAACCACAGCGACCCTGTTGATGCGCGGGAAATGCTATCTTCAACTGAAAAATTATCAGAAGGCCATTAATCTTTTTTTAAAAATGATTCAGGAATATCCGAAAAGCACATATTTTGACGATGCCCTGTACGGACTCGCCACAGGGTACTATTATTTAGGGGATTATAGAAAGTCGGTATTTTATTTATTGGAAATTCTCGAAAGCAATGCAGATCACAGGATGATGAGAAAGGCAGCGAAATTCTCGTCAGAGATTATGGATTACAAAATGAATACCGAGGATCTCAGACAATTGCTGGCGAAGGTTCCCAGTGAACGGGGAAAAGCGGCTGTTATCGTTCGATTGGCACAACGTGAAATGAATGATCAACATTATCAGGAAGCCAAAAAAATCATTCTGGATTTTTTAGATAGCTACCCAAACAGTCCCTATGTTTTTCAACTGCAGCAGTTGTTGACTCAATCTGAAGAACTCGGTCAGGATTTCCTGAAGATCGGAGTTATTCTTCCGCTGTCAAGTTCTTTATCCGAACAGGCCAAAGCTTCGCTAGAGGGAATTCAGTATGCGGTAGATAACTATAACCGAAGCCAAAAAGTGAAAGTAGAACTGATTGTCAGGGATTCCAAGGGAAATATTCTCAGTGCTATTCGGGCGGCGCAGGACCTTTGCGAAAGAGAGGATGTCCCCGTGATTATCGGAGAATTAGAAAGCGAGATTACGGCGGCTGTGGCGGCTGTCGCACAGGCCAACGAGGTTGTTCTGTTGGCACCAACTGCGACCGAAACGGGAATCACCGGCATCGGTCCCTATATTTTTCAATTGAATAGCACCTTGAAGGACCGCGGTGAAATGATCGCGGAATATGCGGTTTCCGGTCTGGGGATGAAAAGATTTGCCGTATTGTATAATGCAGATGATTACGGGAAAGCCATGAGCGATGCCTTTGTCAAAAAAGTCAAATTGTTGGGTGGAGAAATTCTTGCTGAGAAGTGGTATTTTGAGGGGACCAAGGATTTGGGACAGCAGTTCAAGGCAATTCGTGAAGTGGGTATCAGAAGAATGGTTAAAGATTCCTCAATTATTGTGGTCAATGAAGATGAACTCGAACAGTATGCCGGACGGAGAGATGCGATTTATGTATCTCAGAGTATTTCGGAATTGGTCGATTCCACCAGTCTTGCCGTAAACACAATCGATGGTATTTTTCTGCCAGTTTATACGGAAGATCTTCCTTATATCATTCCCCAATTGGCTTTTTATAATCTCGGAACCCAAATTTTTGGGGGAGCATTCTGGTATGATATGGAAATTCTTGATACGCATCAGAAATATATCGATGGTGCAATATTTATCACCGATTTTTATATCGATCCGTCTGATTTTCAATATTATCGATTTAGAGACGACTATCGAAAAACAATGAACAAAACGCCCGAAAGAATGGAAATTTTCGGCTATGATGCCGTGAATCTGATATTGCAGATTACAAAGGAAAAAGCGCTCACTGCCGTTGAAATGCAACAGATATTGTCCTCGAACAGGAAGTTCGCGGGTATTCGCGGTGTGATATCCTTCAATCAGGAAAGGGTGAATCCAATGGTGCGCCTCTTGCAGTATCGCGGCAACCGAATTATTCTGATTAAGTAGCAGCCATGTTCTTTGAAAAGAAATCACAACTCTTCGTCGGACGATTTGCGCGACTCTATGGCAGTGATGTTGTGTTACATGCTTTCAGCACCAGAAAAGGAGGGGTCAGTCAGAAACCGTTTGATACGTTGAATCTTGGAGACCGTTGCGGGGATGATGAAAAAAGCGTTCAGGAGAATCGTCACAGATTTTTCCAATTGCTTGGGATTAAACATGATGAATTGGCGATTCCCGTACAAATTCACGGAAACCATATCCTTCAGGTAACCACTCCGGGGATATACCCGGAAACGGATGGTCTGATTACGGATGTGCCGGGGGTTTGTCTTGTTATTCAGGTCGCAGATTGTTTGCCGATATATCTCTATGATCCGGTTCATCGAGCCATCGGATTGATTCACGCAGGGTGGAGAGGAAGTGCCCAGAAAATTGTCGTAGAGGGGCTTTCTGCAATGAAATTTAGCTTTAAAACTCGAACGGAAGATCTATCTGTTTTTTTAGGGCCTTCCATCGGTCCCTGCTGTTACGAAGTGGGTACAGAGGTCAGTAGACATTTTCCTGAAAATGTCATGCAGGGAAACCGGCTGAATCTCTGGAAAATGAATCAAAATCTTTTAATAGAAAGCGGTGTTTCATCGGATAATATTACTGTCAGCGGATTGTGTACGGTCTGTTACCCAGATTGGTTCTTTTCCCATCGGAAGAGTGGAGGAAAGACGGGAAGAATGATGGGAATCATTGGATTGAAAGAAAGAACTTGATATTAGAATAAAAAAAAATTAAATTAAACAAATGGTAAATGAATTTAAGGAAGGGGGTGAGAGAAACGAGAATTGGCCATTTGTTTACATCTTTTTTTGTAAAATATTCCACTCAATAAAAAACCAAAAAATTATCGAGGGAGGTAAAAATGAAGAATCGTATCATGTTGGTCAGTGTACTTGTTTTTTGTATGATCATGGGTTCTGCTGTATTTGCAAGTACGGATATCGGTTTGAAAGGTGTGGGTGCCAAGGTTGGTCTTTTCGGGCCTGAAGGCGGCATCGGATCGGCCATCGGTTTCGGCGGAGTGGTTGATTTGGGATGGATTACACCGCAGATCGGTCTCGAAGCAGACGTGTTGTACTGGGGTAAATCTTACAACGAAGGATATTATTCTAGTACTTATGATGTTAAATATTCAGAATTTTCGATCAATGTTATGGGAAAGTACTATTTTGAACAGAAAAAGGGATCTAAAATTAAGCCCTATGCAGGTGCCGGACTTGGTATGGCATTTTGGAAAGTAAGCTGGCCGCATGTTCCTTATTGGGGTGATATAAGTAGCAATGGATCAGATGTTACAGTCAATGCTGTGGGCGGAGCAAAAATGGTTCTGTCTCCCAAGGTAGACGGATTTGCTGAGTTTCGTTATTCCCTTGGTGGGTGGGATTTCTGGGGTATTTTTGTCGGAGCCATAATGTCTCTCAAGTAATCTTTCTAACTTTTAAGTGTTGATTTGCAGCCCCGGACTTGTGTTCGGGGCTTTTTTTATATAACGTTTGTTTGGATTATTTATTTATTTTTGTTTCAATAAGAAAATGCAGGAAAGCTCGATTAGTTTATTCTTGCTTTAATGAACGAAATCATTTAAATTATATTTCAATAAAAATTGTAAATAATGCGAAATATTAGAAAACATGTTCTCTTTTTTCTTTTGTTTGTGTTGATTTCTTATTCGACAAGCAATGCCCAGGTCTTTACTCTTGGAGGAAGCTTGACGGTCGGATCACCGATCCATCCTGCTTTATTTCAGGATTTTTATAGAGAGGGTTTTGGCTGCAGCGGTGTTTTAAAATGTAATTTCTTAAGCCATACAAGCATTGTACTCAATTTTTCTTATCAGACGATTCGTTCGGATTTGAACAGTATAAGGGATGAAATCGAATACAGATTGGATCTGCCTGACAGTGTCAAATTCTTGGACAGTAAAGGATTTGTTACCGGATCGGTCTCTTTAAACATTCTCCAGTATTTACAGAAAAGAGGGAAAGCGTATCGGTTCTATTTGACTGCAGGTGGGGAGTACGGATTTAAAAGAGTGCATGAAACGAAAATGGAACTGTTTCTGGGATACTCTGATGAATTGAAATTTGATCCCAAAGACGGATATCAGGCCGGAATCAACGGTGGTCTGGGATTTGAGATCGGGTTGAATGAACAGGCGTGTTTTTATATTCAGGGACTGTATCATTATCTGTTCACCAATGGTCTTGAGTTATACAATCCAAGAACGGGGATGATTGAATCTGTTCACAGTGGAACTTCGTTTATTATCACATCCTTTGGCTTCCTGGTTGATCTGTAATTGGATAGTCATTTCAACACGGATATTTTCTTCAAGGTTTTCAATTTTTAAGTATCATTTGAATTATAATTTGGGAACAGGATGATTGGGAGAGCATTAACCATTGCCGGATCGGATTCCGGGGGCGGTGCCGGAATTCAGGCCGATTTGAAAACTTTTTCTGCGTTCGGTGTATACGGGATGTCCGTGATTACTTCCGTGACGGCACAAAATACAGTGAAAGTCCACGGCATTACCGGACTGGAACCTCAATTTGTTGGACTTCAGTTCGAAGCGGTATTGACGGATATTGGCATCGACGGTGTGAAAACCGGCATGCTTTACAATGCGGAAATCGTTCAAACCATTGCATCCAAATTACGGGAAAATGCGATTCCGCATGTGGTTGTCGATCCTGTGATGGTTGCAAAAGGGGGAGACCGGCTTCTTGAGGCGAATGCCATCGTAATATTAAAAGAGGAGTTGCTTCCCGCAGCCACATTGATCACCCCAAACATACCCGAAGCCGAACTGCTTGCCGGGATGACAATTCACTCCGAGGAGGAAATCCGGGAGGCGGCAATTAGAATCAGGAAAATGGGTTGCCAAACAGTTCTGATCAAAGGAGGACATTCTCTGGGCGATCAGGCGATTGATCTTTTATTTGATGGCGAGACTTTTACAGAATTTAAAAGTGAAAGAATCGATTCGAGAAACACGCACGGAACCGGATGCACCTACTCCGCGGCCATTTTGTCCAATCTTATTCAGGGTTGTTCAATGATCGAAGCGATTCGGATTTCCAAATCGTTTGTCACCGAAGCCATTCGCCGTGCATTCTCATTGGGAAAAGGACACGGCCCTCTGAATCATTTTGTGACCGTTTCGTTGAAACGTCAAGATCGGTGAATTCAATAAAAAAAACAATGCTGCTTCATTGCTGCTGCGCACCGTGCGGCACGTATCCGATCCGGATGCTGCAACACGAGTTTGATGTGACAGCCTTTTTTTATAATCCAAATATCCATCCCGAGGAAGAATACAAACAGCGGCTTCTTGAAATGAAGATGTTGATGGATAAATGGCGAATTCCAATGATCCAAGATCAATACGATAGTGATCGATGGTTTGATTCTGTGAAAGGATTCGAGGAGGAAGCCGAAGGCGGAAAGCGATGTGCCATCTGCTATGAATTCCGGCTTTTGAAAACGGTCAAGATTGCCTGTGCGAACGGATTCGATTGGTTCGCAACGACGCTTTCGGTCAGTCCCCATAAAAAGGCAGACGTGATTAATGCAATCGGAAAAAAGCTCGAAAAGGGATACGGCGTCGCTTTTTACGATGCGGATTTTAAAAAGAAGGACGGGTTCAAAATTAGCTGCCAGATAAGCCGGGATGAAGGATTGTATCGTCAGCATTACTGCGGCTGTATTTTCAGTCGAAGAGATTGAAGCTCCCCGCTGGAAGTAGCGGGGAATCTTCATCTGTAAGAAAAAGTTATTATATTCGCTCGCTTACCCCGAGGCAAGCCTCGGAGAATGCACTCGCTGATCAGACTCAAAAAATCAGGGGGAACTATGATAAACGAATACAAGTTCGGTGAAATTATAATCGATCACATTCCCTATTTGAGCGATGTGATTGTTCTGCCAGACCGGGTTCAGGAAGACTGGTGGAGAAAAGAGGGGCACAAACTTCAGCTTGTCGATATTCAGGATGTGCTTGAAGAAAACTCTCCCACCTCCCTCGTTGTCGGTACGGGTAAATTCGGGATCATGCAAATTTCAGATGAAGTGAAGCAATATTTGGAACAGCGGAATATCACACTCTATGCTGAACGTACAGAAAAGGCTGTGGAAATCTTCAACCATTTATTGGTGATCGAAACAAAAATTGTGGGTGCATTTCACATTACCTGTTGATCACAAAGAATCTTGAAACCCTGTCGCAAAAAGTCTCCTGCTCAAACAGAGAGAATAAATTGAAAAAACCGAATGTTTATATCACACGGATGATTCCGCAGATTGTTATTGATTATTTAAAGGGATATTGTTCCGTGGAAGTTAATCCGGAAGATCGGATTTTGACGAAAAATGAGCTGATCCAAAAAGTCAAAGGCCGGGATGGCGTTCTTTGCATGCTGACGGATACGATAGACGGGGATGTCTTTGATGCGGCCGGACCGCAGTGCCGGATTTTTGCCAACTGTGCGGTCGGATACAACAATATCGATGTGGAAGCGGCCACAAAACGTTCCATTCTCATTACAAACACACCCGGCGTTTTGGATGATGCGACAGCTGATCTGGCATGGGCTCTATTATTTACTATATCCCGCCGGATTGTTGAAGCGGATCGTTTTACTCGCGAGGGAAAATTCAAAAACTGGGGACCGACCCTGTTCCTGGGCAGGGACATTACCGGAAAGACTGTGGGTGTGGTCGGCGCTGGCCGCATCGGTTCCAATTTCGCCAGGAAAGCGAAGGCGTTCGGAATGCGGATTCTTTACACCAGTACGAAACCCAATCCACAATTGGAAAAAGAGGCGGGTGCGGAATTTGTCGATAAATCCACGCTGTTGAAACAATCCGATTTTATCTCGCTGCATGTGCCGCTGAATACTTCGACACGCCATTATATCGGCGAGAAGGAATTCAAGATAATGAAAAAAGAAGCTGTATTGATCAACACATCCCGAGGGCCGGTGGTGGATGAAAAAGCGTTGGTGAAAGCGCTTAAGGAAGGAGAAATCTGGGGAGCAGGACTTGATGTTTATGAAAATGAACCTGAGCTTGAGCCCGGTTTGAAAACTCTGGATAATGTGGTTATTCTTCCGCATATCAGCTCTGCTACGATTGAAACCCGGACCAACATGGGAATGATCGCAGCACGGAATATCGTCCAACTTTTCAATGGAGAAACACCGGAGACCCGTGTCAATCCTGAAGTGTTAAAAGAGTAAATAATTTTAAGTTCTTAAAAATAAAGGCGTCTCAATTGTGGGACGCCTTTTTTTTGGGAAATCTGAAATCCGATCAATGAATTAATATCCAAACAATTTCGGCAGGAACAGGCTAAGGGCCGGGATGTAGGTGATCAGCATCAAAACGATGATCATGGCCAAAAAGAAGGGTAGCAGGGTTTTGGTAATGTCCGCAATGGTGGTTTTGCCGATACTGCATCCAAGAAACAGGACCGATCCTACTGGTGGTGTACACAAACCAATACAGAGATTGAGAACCATCATGATCCCGAAATGGAGAGGTGTCATGCCGAGCTGAATCACAATAGGCAGAAAAATCGGCGTGAAAATCAGCACGGCAGGGGTCATGTCCATAAACGTCCCGACAATGAGAAGGATAATATTGATCATCAGAAGAATGACGATTTTGCTGTTGGTCATTCCGATCAGGGCTGCGCTGATATTCTGAGGAATGTTTTCGTAAGAGAGAATCCAGGACATGGCTTTGGATGTACCGATGAGAAGCATCACGATGGCGGTGGTTTCGACTGTTTTTAATAAAATAGAAGGAAGATCTTTGATTTTTACCTCCCTGTAAAAAACCACAGAGAGCAGCAGGGCATAGAGTACGGCGACGGCACTGGCTTCGGTAGCCGTGAAATATCCGGCAAGGATACCTCCGATCACGATAATGACAAGCAGCAGGCTCGGAATCGCATCGAGAAATTTCTTTATTCCAACAATAAAATTTTCTCTTTTGCCCACCGGATATTTTTTAATAATGGATATAACGGCACAAACGGTCATCAAACCCAGGCCGACTAAGAAACCTGGTAAATATCCGGCAATGAATAGGGCGGCAATAGAGACACCGCCGCTGGCCAGCGAGTAAACGATTAGAATGTTGCTCGGTGGAATAAGGAGTCCTGTCGTGGCTCCGGTCACGGTCACAGCCGTATTGAAGTTTTTGTCGTACCCTTCTTTGTTCATCATGGGGATCATAAAACCGCCAATCGCTGAAGTCGCCGCCGCTGCAGAACCCGAGATCGCGCCGAAAAACATACACGCCAATACATTGACGTACGACAGACCGCCTGGGAACATGCCTACCAGTACCTTGGCAAAATCAATCAGACGACGTGCAATACCGCCCCGGCCCATAAGTTGTCCGGAAAGAATGAAAAACGGAATGGCCAGAAGCGCAAAACTGTTGATTCCTGTGGCCATTTGCTGTGCGACCGTGGTAATGGCGGGAACCGGAGCGATTGTAAAAAGCATGGTCTATATGGTCGATATGCCAATGGCAATGGCAATGGGTACGCTGAGTGCCAAAAGAAGGACAAAGCTGATAATCAATACAATGACCGAAAGTTCCATTTGGGTTTCCCTTTATATCGTTTTTTGTAATTAGTCTAAAGCACTTATTTGGTGATCGGGTGCTTGTTCACTCCGGTTTTGAATGGCATTAACGATAAATCCGATGGAATAAAAAATCATGAGAAGACCGGAAAAAGGAACAGCAATGTAAACATATCCCATTTTAATATTCAGAGCAGGAGAGATCTGGTTCAGTGTGAGCGTCAATTTAACCAGATGGAGTCCGCCGATCACCATGACGAATAAAGCAAAACAGATCACGGCCGCATAAATAAGTATCTCCACGATTTGCTTCTTCGTGCCGGTCAGCTTATAAGTCAACACGTCAATTCCAAGATGTGCCTTGGTGTGTAACGCGTAGCTCGCGCCTAATACGCCGATCCAGATCAACAGGAATCCGGCCAATTCCTCGGTATACGGACTTGGATTTTTCAAGATAAAACGGGTAAAAACCTGCCAGCTGACGTCCAGCACGATTGTGGCCATCAGAATGATTAATATTTTGGTGATGATTTTGTTCACCCATTTGATAATTGCATTCATATGAATCACCTTATTTGTGTAAAAATTAAATGGACTTTCATTCAAATATGGGAAAATTACTATTTATTTAATTTCTTTAATTTTCTGGATTAATGGATATATTTCCGTTCCTTTGTAGGATTCATGCATGGGTTGTACTTTTTCAATAAATGGTTTCTTGTCCGGATGGAATACTTCCACACCGGCTTTTTGGACTTCGCGCAAGGCGTTCTCTTCGGATTCCTGCCACAGTTTTCGTTGATAGATCACGGATTCATCTACTGCTTCCTGCAGCCACTTTTTTTCCTGGGGTGTGAGATTGTTCCAGACTACAGTACTCATTAGCAGAATATCCGGTACGGAGGTATGTTCATCGAGACTGTAGTATTTACACACTTCGTAATGTTTGGACAGATAGAAGCTCGGCGGATTGTTTTCGGCACCATCGACAACTCCCTGCTGAAGAGCAGTGTATAATTCTCCCCAGGGAATCGGTGTAGGAGATCCACCCAGGCTCTGCACCATTTTGAACGAAGTAATGCTCTTCATGACCCTTATTTTCATTCCGATTAAATCATCCGGTTTCAATATGGGTTTGTTTTTGGTATAAAAACTACGGCTGCCGGCATCGTAATAGCACATTCCTCGAAGGAAAAAATCCTCACCGCCCAAAAGAATCTGTTTTCCGATTTCACTGTTGAGTACTTTCCATCGGTGTTCGTTATCTCGGAATAAATAGGGAATACCAAAAATCTGCATTTCAGGAACGAATGCTTCGAGCGGAGCTGTGGAAACCTTGGTCATGGCCAGACTACCGATCTGAAGCAATTCGATCAATTCGCGTTCATTGCCAAGCTGTCCGCTGGGGTAAATGTCTATACGCATGGCACCGTTGGATTTTTCCTTCAACCTTTCCGCCATGAAAACCATGGCCTTGTGAACCGGATGTGTTATGTCCAGGGCGTGGGCCAGTTTCAAAACATGTACACGGGATTGCTGGTGACAATTGAGCATCAGGAAACCGGCAAAACATAAATAGATCAAAATTCGCTTCATTTAAACTCCCGACTGAACTTTTTTAATTTCCATTTGTATTGTTCATTTTAATAAAAGTTTAATTTTTGATTACCTATTTGATTTTATAATTTTTTTCATAAAAGTCAATAGCGGTTTTTTAAATTCTTTTCGTTTTAAAGCGTATTCAATCGTTGTTTTGATAAAGTCCAATTGGTTGCCGATGTCGTGACGTTTTCCCTCAATGGTATAGGCAATGATGTTTTCATGATTCATTAAAAGTCGTAATGCATCGGTCAACTGGATCTCGTTACCTTTTCCGCGGGCGGTTTGATCCAATGCTTTGAAAATTTCCGGCGTGAGAATGTACCGTCCGGCCACAGCAAGATTGGAAGGAGCCTCCCGCGGGGAAGGTTTTTCGATCATTTTCTTGACCTGCATGATGTGGTCACTCAATCGGTTGCCACCGACAATTCCGTAGCGGGAAATGATTTCTTTGGGGACTTCTTCCACACCGATGATCGTCTGCCTGTATTGATTGTAATTGTCGATCAGCTGTTGCGTGGCAGGAATAACCGAATCAATAATGCAGTCTCCCAATAAAACCGCAAACGGTTCATCTCCCACGTGGTGACGAGCATATCGAATGGCATCGCCCAGACCGTTAAATTCTTTTTGCCGGATGAAATGAATGTTGGCCATGTCTGCCAAATGCCGGATTTCATTGTATCGGTCGCTGTCCTGTCTATCCTGTAAATGGGTTTCCAACTCAATATTCCGGTCGAAATGGTCCTCAATGGCCCGTTTGCCCTTTCCTGAAACAATCAGAATATCGTCAATACCCGAATCGACCGCTTCCTGTACTACCAGTTGAATGGTGGGCGTGTCGATGATCGGCAGCATTTCCTTGGGCTGGGCTTTGGTGGCCGGCAAGAACCGTGTGCCCAGTCCGGCTGCCGGAATGACGGCCTTTCTTACAATCTGCATCCTTACTCCTTACACAATGAATGGTCGAATGACTCTGGCGTTGATTTTGTTAAGTTCGATCACCAGTTTCTTAAGCATGGTATCGTCCTGATAGATGCCGATGATCGAACCGCCGGATCCCGTGAATTTTGCCGATGCGCCGCAGGTGCGCGCAGTTTGGACGAGTTCTTTGTTGCTTTCACTGATAACAATGATCTTTGATCGGCAGTCGAAATTTTCATTCATCAGTTCGTACAACCGATCCACATTTTTTGTCAGGATAGCTCCTCGTCCTTCTTCGGCAATAGCCGCGATACGGTTCAGAGTCTTAATGACTTTCGAATCGCCCTGATCGTATTTTGAACGAAGCGGGCTCAACACTTTTCCGGAGACTTTGCTCAAATCGGTTTTATAGGCGATATACAGGTTGGGCAACCGGGTTGGATCGAGCCGTTCGTACTTTCCATGATTGTGTGTTTGCAAAAACATTTTTTCGAAATCCATGTAGACGCAGCCCTCGTAGGTCTGGATC
>CAZIAH010000034.1:0-16473 GCA_964537715.1 uncultured bacterium
ACCTCCATTTTCAGGAGATTTTTCGTCAGCCGCAGGTTTTTTGAGCCACTTTTTTTGAAAAAGTGGCAAGTTAATTTTAAAGGTACAGAACAAACTTTTTAATTATGCTCCACTGGTTATCAAATCTTTAAGAGACTTTTTACCCTTCTTAAACCGGACAGTAATGGCTAACAATTCAGAAATAAGATTACTTAGTTCTTACCAATTTCTTCTTTAATATGGTTTTCTCTTCGATGGTTAAAAAACGGAATATCCACAACAATGGGAAATAACCGATGGTCAAAATAATTCGGATCGACAAGTGGCTTTCTGGATTAAACCCGTTCTGGATAACAAAGATAAGAGAGACAACAAAAATGATTTTGAGTATCCTGAGAAATTCATACCGAATTGGATAGAGATGTCGATTCACAACATAGAGAACAGCCGCCATCATAAAATAGGCCGAGAATGTCGCCCAGGCAGCTCCCATAATTTCAAAGCGGGGTACGAGGATAAAATTCATCAATACTCCGACCGCAGCGCCGATCCCGGTAACAATCGGAAGATAGAAGGTTTTCTTTTTCAGATACACCCCTACAATGAAATGGATATACATCCCGTAGCAGATATACGCGAGCAAGACAATCGGTACAATCGAGAGCCCTGCCGTAAATCCTTGTCCGAACAGCCGAACTCCGAACAATTGAATATGAGCGATCTCATCGATAAAAAGGGAAATGACAACGAAGACCCAGCCGGTAACTACCAAAAAATAGGTCAGCACACGGGCGAATATCTGCGGCGCGTTTTTTTCTTTGGATGTGGAAAGAAAAAAAGGATGCCAGGCAAAACGGAACGCCGCCACAATCAGCGCCATGAACATGCCAAGCTTGTAACTGGCACTGAAGAGTCCGGTCGCCTCCTTGCCGATCATCCGATCCAGAAAAAAACGGCCGATCTGATCCATCACCAAAAGTGCCAGCCCAGCCGGAATATAGGGCAGTCCGAATTTTAGAGATTCGATAAGTCTATATTTCTGAAATTGGAAGCGCAACCACTTCCAGATAACCGGCAGTAGAATAATAAGAGTCAAAACCGAAGCATATAAATTCGCCAGAAAAATCCCGAATACCCCGCGGCGCAGATGAATGACGAACAGAATATTCAGCCCCAGATTGATGCCGATATTGAGAAACTTGACAATGACGAATTGAACCGATTTTTCTTCGCTCCGCAGCACAAGAAAGGGAATCAGCGCCAGTGCATCGGCCAACAGAATACCGCTGGCCAGACGGATCAACCGGATATAACGAACAGAACGGAAGATGATGTTCGAAAAAGTCTCCGGAAATAAAAATAGGATGGCCGAGAAACAGAGGCCGGCTGTCAATACTGTCCAGAAAATCGTGCTGAATATGTTTTTCTTTCCCTCCCGGCCTTCTTCTAAGATAAAAAATCGGAGAAAAGAGACATCCATGCCGAAAGTAAAGACAATATTCAAAATCGCAAGAGAAGAAAACAGGAGAGCCGCTGTTCCGTATTGTTCCGGCAAAAGATAATTGGTGTGAATCGGCAGCAGAAGAAAACCGATGAAACGGCTGAGGATATGGCCGATGCCGTAAACAATGGAGTGTTTGGTCAGTCTTTTGATATTTTGAAGCATGGATATTTCAATTATTCTTTGTTATAATCCGTTATCCCTAAAAGATTTCCTGAAGGATCTGTAAATTCAACAGCCCAGCCTGTCCTGATTTTAAAAGGTTCTGATAAAAAATGAACTCCTTTCTTTCGTAAATCGGCATACAATCGTTTAACATTCTCAACTTCAATCCAAATAGAGGGTTGTGTATCAGGGAATTTACTTTTGTCTTTAATGATTATCGCTGGTTCTTCTTCGCCAACCTTGAACGCAATCATTCCTTGCGGACTAAAATCAAACTTGATTGACAACCCTAATACTTCTGAGTAAAACTTCTTGCTATCCATTAAATTATCGGACGGAAAAAAGAAATTGTCGTATTTTTTCATTTGACTATTCCTTTCGTCTTGGCCACAAACTTATATGTAAAACGAATCAATTTATCGGACAAATTCCACGTGGCCGTCTCTCTATCCACAAGTTCTTTATGTTTTTTGGAAATGTCCCGAAGTGAATTCCCGACTGATTTTCTCAGATATTCACTTTGATTTGCCCTATGTTGACTGATCAATTGAATCGCAATCTCCGGATTCATTTTGAAATAAGGCCGACTTGTCCATATCCGCAATCCCTCTGTGACTGCCCGGCAAACATTCGGATTTTTATCATTTAACCAATCTTTAATTATTGGCAATGAATTTTCATATCCATTGTCTCTGCAAAATTGGTCGAAGGACTTGGCCAATATCTCTTGAACTTGCCAGCTTGTATCTGTAGCTGCTTTTGTCCTCAAAATTTTCAGAACACTCAAGTCCATAAAAGCACAGAAGCCCAGTAAAAATACAGCCAGACAACGAACCTGGTGTATATCGTGCTCCAATAATTCAGTCGCTAATTTTATATTATCCTTGATTGAATGTGAATCAAACCACTTTTTTGCTTCAAACTCAATCGGTTTAAAACCGTTCTCAATTTTCGATATTTTGCTGATGATCTCCTGCATTTTTATCGTTTTTTACACTTACGGCCAGCAGACAGACAGGATCTATCTTAATAAAATCATTTTACGGCTGAATAGACTGGATCCGACTTCCAACCGATAGATATAAATACCAGAAGGACAAATTCGGTCCTTTGAATCCAAACCAGACCATTCCACGCGGTACTGTCCCGGAGCTCGTACTTCTTTTTTAATTGTTCTGACTTCTCTTCCCTGAAGATTATAAATTCCGATTTTTATTTTCTCGGACAACCAACGTATTTCCCCGGAGACATCAAATTGAATTACTGTCGCCTGATTGAAGGGATTGGGATAATTTTGCAACAGAACGAATTTTTCAGGAACAGAACCCCTCTCATTTTCTTCGACATCTGTTTGCAGAACGGCCTGATACACATCGAGTTTGCCATATCCCCAGTGATCATCCCAATAATAGGATTCGTTCGCATGTCCCGTATAGCCATCTCTTTTGGCGGAGGAAATGATCCAGTTCTTGATGATCGAAAGCGATGTGTCCGGAAAAGCTTCAAATAAAAGCGCGACCGCACCTGTCACATGGGGAGCGGCCATGCTGGTTCCGTGCAGTGCCCAGTGGACGCTGTCCGTGGCAACATATTGATTGCCAGGCCAGGGTAACTGATCCGACAACGAGGAGAGAATGTATTCTCCCGGCGCAGTGATCTCTGGTTTGTTGGGAGGATTCGATTGGGCGGAATTGGGTCGTGTCGGACCCGGACTGGAAAGCGAAGAAAGCTCTCCGGCAGTGATTCCACCGGGTCCCCAGGGATTTTGAGACAGACTCGGCCAGTTGATACGTGAAGTGTACGATCCGACGGTGATAACCCGGTGAGCATTTCCGGGTTCGGCGATAAGCGTTGAATAATCCACGCCCTGTGTGATTCTGGCCGTAACGGTTTTGTCATACATCCATCCGTCGAAACGTCCCCACTTGCCCACAAAGATCAGTTTCCATGTTCCCGTCTCAAAATTCTGAATAACACCCCCGTTCTGGGTATCGGACAAATGGATATAGATTTCTTTATCGCCATTGGCATGTACTGCATCGATATCATCGTTTCGTATATAAATCATGGGCATCCCGTTTTGAGGCCAAAAAAGTGTTTCTCCGGCATCAACGGTATCGAGACGCGTTTGATCCGGCATTTCGATAATCAATTTAAGTCCCATCGCGGACGTGTACCAGATATCGAAATAGAGATCGTTTTTTCCCTCGATATCATTGGTTTGGACTTCGAATTCGATGACCACCGAATCCCAGACCGTCGAATACATCTCGCCCTTGAAATGAATGGGATCATCTCCCTCATTGCCGGCTGCAACGACAATGGACCGCCCGTTCTCATTCAGAAGATTGTTCAAATTTCTTTCATACAAGCTCGTTCCATCGTGCGGGCCATTGTGCGTCCCTCCGACACTCAGATTCACCACCACTGGACGGGAAGGATCGAACGCTTCCGCTTTCTGAAAAATATAATTGAGTCCGTCCACAACACTGTCCGAATTAAAAAATTCATTCCCGCCCTTCACTACGATCAGATCCGCCTTGGGAGCCACTCCTATGTAGGTTTCAGCAGGTTGATCGTTACCGGTTCCACGTCCGTTTCCTGCGGCAATTCCGGCCACGTGCGTCCCATGTCCCGTGATGTCCCTGCCCTGAACCAGTCCCACTGATGAGCCATCGATTTCATCGTTGATCTGCGCCTGTGTGTACTCGGTGCCATATCCGAAAGAGGTCGTTCCGGTATCCGTATCGTCGGTCTGATCCCAGAGAAAGAGAATTCTCGATTCACCCATATCGTCGATAAAATCGGGATGGGACCAGTCGATCCCTGAATCATAAATTCCGATGAGAACGCCTTCTCCCTGCCTTGGCATGCCCGAATATCCGGCCCAGACGGAATCGGCACCGATCTCGTGAATGCTGACATCCAGAGCAGGCCGGCACCGTGAGGCCGCTTCGATCCGAATCACAGAGGCCAGCGCAGCCGCCATCCGTAACTGATCCAGTGTCAGTGCGGCCGTGACCACATCTCCGATTTCGGAACGAACCCGGATACCTTTGGATTTCAGTTCGGAAATATCGGTCGTTTGAATAAACACATTGAGAATCATCCGGTTCCCGTTCTTTTTCAAAGTTGGACTATGAATCTGATCCGGATTCTTCTCAAACAAAGCCACCAGTTCGTTCAAAACAGGATCGAGTTTGAGAAGTGGATTCTGTTCTTCGCAGATCACTGGATTCACTTCTAGCAGAAAAATCACGAACAGAAAAAACCCGTGCCGATTTAATCTTGTCAGTATCATGTTTTTATCAGTCGATCCTCTTTTGTTCTCGAGGATGAAACGTCTGAATCACTTCTTTGAGATATTCCCGGTCCAGATGGGTGTATATCTGTGTTGTCGAAATATCGGCATGGCCAAGCATCTCCTGCACTGAACGTAGATCCGCGCCTCCCTCCAAAAGATGCGTGGCAAACGAATGCCGCAGCGTGTGCGGGCTGACCCGCTTTTCGATGCCGGCTTCTGCAACATAAAATTTCAGTATTTGCCAGACGGCAATCCGCGTCAGTGGTCTGCCGTGCATGCTGAGGAAAAGAATGTCACTCCGCTGGATTCCCTTCAGCAAAGCAGGCCGCACCAAATCCTGATATTTTCGAATCCAGTCCAGAGCCACAGATCCGATTGGCACCAGCCGTTCTTTGGAGCCTTTCCCGAAAATCCGGATGAATCTCTCTTCTTCAATGAGACTGGAACGCGTGATCCCGATCAATTCCGAAACACGCACCCCGGTCGCGTAGAGCGTTTCCAGAATCGCTCTGTCGCGAATTCCCTTGGGTTGTCGAATATCTGGCTGAGCGAGCAGCAGCTCGACTTCAGGAATCTCAAGAAACGTCGGAAGTTTCCGCCCGCTTTTGGGCAGTTCGAGATTGTCAGTCGGATCGAACGAGAGAATATTCTCGTTCATCAAAAACCGATGAAACATGCGAATGGCGGTGATGTTTCTCGCTATGCTCGAACTGGCCATGCCGAGATTCGAAAGAAAAACGATCAATTCCCGAATCGTCCGGGACTCCGTTTTTTCGATTGGCCGGACATTCTGCCCTTCAAGAAACTCCAGATACCGGTGAATGTCGTTCCGGTAAGCCAGACGCGTGTTGTCTGACAGTCCCTTTTCGAGTATAAGATAATTGATAAACCGCTCGAGCAGGGACTCAAACTTAGGATCGATCTTCGGAAACAAATGGATTGCTTCGCTTCTCCCTTCCGATGGTCGTCTCCGGGCCGTGTCCGGGATAGACGACAAAATCATCGTTCAATGCAAACAACTTTTTCTGAATGGATTCCGCCAATTGCGTCTCGGAAGCATAGGGAAAATCACTTCTCCCCACACTATTTCGAAAAAGTGTATCGCCTACAAACACAAAATGATCGCCTACAAAACTGACTCCCCCGGGAGTGTGACCGGGAGTATGAAGAACATCAAGCCGGCTGGTTCCGAATTCAATGGACTGGCCTTCTTTAAGAAATCCGTCTGAACGCTGAGACAACCCACCACCCTCAATGAAAAAAGAGAGATTTTTAGCGGGATCCTCGAGCATCGGAGCATCTTTTTCATGAATCCAGACTTTTGCGTTGAATTCTTTTTTGATCGGGCCGATTCCGCCGACATGATCGAAATGCCCGTGCGTAAGCAGAATCTGATTGACTTCGAAATGGTGATCGTGAATAAACCGGACAATATAATCTCCATCTTCCGCCGGATCGATCACGATTCCCTTTTTAGTTTGATCATTGACAACGATATAGCAATTGGTCTGCAGAAATCCCAATTGCAATCGATATATTTGAAGCAAATCGGACACGGTTCAATTGCCCTGTTTCCCGAAGCAGGCTTTGACACATATACCACAAATGTGTATACCGATTCCCCGAAGTTTGGAAAACCGGGACAGACAATCGTAACATCTTTCCAGATTATAATCTTTCGGATCCTCCCCGAGTGCACCGGACGGGCATAAATCCACACATCGGCGGCAGCTTCCGCAATTTTGATCGACCGGTTTATTGGAAACGAGTGGAAGATCAGTTAATACGGTCACCAGACGGATTTGCGATCCGTATTTTTCATTAACGAGTAAATTATTACGCCCCCGCCATCCCAAACCGGCCGCTTCTCCAACAAGCCGATGAGACACATGCCCCCTTTGCTTTTCCCAGTCGATGACCTGCGAAGCAGGAATGGGAATCGCCCGAAATCCTTTCTCGACAATCTGAATGGTCAGTCCGTATGCGATTTTATCCAACAGATTGTTGGCCTGACGGTAATGCCATTTGTACAGAAGAGTCGGCCTGTCCTGAATTCCGTCGAGAACAGCCCGGGACAAAACAGTCGCTATAGAAATGCCAAATCTCATTCCCTTGAGTTCCTCTGGAGATAATAAAAACCGATCTTTGATCGGTTCAAGATCGGCTACTCCAAAAAGCGAACATCCCTGCGCCCGGATATAATTCCCGACCCAATCGTTATGATGTTCTTTTTGTATCATGCTATTCCAAAGATTTATCCGGTAAAATATGTTCCGCCAAAGAAAGGGCAATTCCCGAAAGCATCACTTCCGGTCCGAGTTTGGTAAAGTCGCCCGACAAAAGATGCGTATCCACATTTGAAAAAAGTGAACACGCCGCATCCTTTTCTATGATGAGCCCCGAAAGCCTACCGCCGTGTTCTCCGATAAAGGTCACCTCACCCAGCATCTCGCTGACCACATACCCGGAGCAAAAATGGAGCTGAAGATGCGCGGAGGAAGTGTAAACAGAGATCAGATTACCCCTTTTATTACCGATGGGAATATCGGCATAAATCTCAAGGGAAAGCCTTCGCCCTTCCTCCTCATTGATTAAAACCAGACGGTAACAACTATCGGATTGCTGAAACTCCTCGGACAGTACCTTCGCAATCTTGTCAAAATCCTTTTTTTGAAATTTGAAATCCATAAATGTTTTATTCTCCAAATCGACTATGTTTTGATGACCGACCATTTTATATTTATTCTACGTACAAAACCGATGTGTGTTCATGAAATCATCTAATAAAGGTGGTTTCAATTCGACGAGATCCTATCGACTACTTTTTTGAGAACATTCGGCCACCAGTTCCGGATTCCTTTCCGTGTTCCGAGCCGTATGACAATGCATTTCTTTCTGGAACTAATATACAAAAATTGTCCAAAAATACCCAGTGCAAAATAATCGAATATATTTTGATCGATCACGTTTCCCCACCAATGATATTGATAGTATCCCCTACCGCTTTGAAACCAGCGTGCCAGCAGAGGCTTGATGAAATCGGAAGAATACCTTTCTGGGCTATCATTCGGGTCTTTTTTTGTGGACCCTTCAATCCATGTTTTTGAAAGAATCTGATGACCGTTCCAATTTCCCTGATTCAGGAACAGTCGTCCGAATTTGGCCAGATCGATGGGACGAACGCTCAAACCGCTTTCAAATTTCGGCAGACCGTATTTTGTGCTGTCACAGTATAATACCGCGGGGAATTCCATTTCGAGAGGCTGCCACAGTTTTTTCTCGAAATAAGAAATCACCGAACTCCCGATTGCTTTTTCTATAATCCGGATCAGAAGTAGAGAATGATAATCATTGTAATGAAAATACCTGCCGACAGGATTTTTAATTCGGATTCGTGAAATCAATTTTCGGCAATCCCTGCAAAAATAGCTCTTGATTTGATCTTTCCAGGGTGCATACCCCGGATTGAATCCGATTCCCGAATCCATACGAAGCAGATTGGCGATTGTGAGCTCCCCCAAATTACCGGATTCAAACTCTGGTATATATTTGGTAACGGGTTCGTTGACGCTTTGAATCGCTCCTTCCTGCAGCGTAACACCGACAAGAGCGGATAGAAAAGATTTTGAAATAGAATAGACCCGGAACAGCGAATCTCTCGAAAAACCGTTGAGATACTTTTCATAAAGAATCGTATCATCCCGAATGACGATAAAAGCCGTGGTTCCGGAAGACACAAGTGCCTCCTCAAATGGAATTTGACTATTCCGGTCATCACCATGGATATAAAAATCCGAAAACAAATTAGGACGATGGGAACGATTGAAATCAAAGACAGTCCCCCGATTCCTGATCAGAACATGGGGCAGGAACAACTTCTTTTCAAATCTTTTTCTGAATCTGTTTCGGACAATATAGACAAGATACCGGATAAAACTGTTGCTCTCCGGCAAAATCCCTTTTTTGATTTCTGCGGTATGCATTATTGATCCGTATTGTCTCCATCCCGGTTTCGAACAGTTTTATCCGAAAAACCACATCAGACCCTGCATGACTGCGCCCGCAATCAAAGGAATCGTCAAATTATCATTGATATCGCGAATAAAAATATCGACTGCACAAGCCGTTATAACTCCAGCCAAACCAATTAGAAAATGACTGCCGGGAACGATCAAAACCTCCAGCAGTGCGGAAATAAAAAACACCGTACATCCTTCGATACTTCTATCCTTCCAGATCTTGTGTCGGCCCCATCTTCTTCCTACGACTGCGGCGAGTGCATCCGACACGATCAAAAACAGAAGGGAGACCAGCGCGATCCACTTTGTAAAAAGCAAAACCGTTAGGAAACATCCGATGAGCAGATACGTCGATCCAGCCAATCGGGTAATCTCGTGATCCCGCAGCAGCTTGCCCAGGAGACCATGGAACAATTCCCGGAAAACGTGCCAGTGAAAGCGCAGGATTTCCACGCAAATCGCCACCAAAATACCCAGACCAATGATGCCAAGAATGATTTTGCGATCAAAAAAATAATAACCGAATGGGACAATGAGTGCAAGGCTGTGAATAAATTTGCGGATGAGTTCATTTTTCAGGGTCATTTCGAGTGCCTCGATTGAACTCAACGAAGTTTCAAACGTGCTTGAAATACCTTTTCCGCTTTATTTCGAATTTCCCGGAGCATCTGTCCGGGAGCGGGATCACGATAAATTGCCGAACCGATTGTCAGAATATCTGCGCCGGCCTGGACAATAGAATCCACTGTATTTAAATTGACTCCGCCATCGACTTCGATGGAAATGTCGTATCCGGATTCGTCGATCAGCTGCCGGAGTTGGCGTATTTTTTCAAGCTGTTCGGGAATAAATTTCTGTCCGCCGAAACCTGGATGAACCGTCATCACGAGAATACGTTGAATATCTTTCAAATAAGGTCGAATCGCTTTGAAATCCGTCTCGGGATTGATAACCGCACCGGCCTGAATCCCCAATTCATGGATCAAATCAAGGAGCGAATCAAAAGAAGCTTTGACTTCCTGATGCACATAAATACCGTTTGATCCCGCATCTCGAAAAGGTTTGATGAACTGTTCCGGAAATTCGATCATCAAATGCGACCAGAACGGCAACTGGGTCACTTTTCGCAGTGATCCAACGATCATCGGACCGAATGTCAGATTGGGAACAAAATGGCCATCCATAATATCCAGATGAATCCCGTCCGCTCCGTTCTCTTCAACAATTCTGATTTCATCGGCTAGCTTTGAGAAATCCGCAGAAAGCAAGGAGGGACAGATCATGATTTTTTTATTCACCTTCTTCCTCCATGATACTCACCACCAGATCAATGGGCTTTCCTTGCTTTACCTGACTACCAGGTTCAATCGCCTGTGAAATGACAGTAAATGGAATTAATTTCTTATGCACCTGATAGGTCACGGAACCTAGCTCAAGACCCGATTTCAACAACAATGTTTTTGCGGCATCAAAACTTTTCCCGACCACATCGGGAACGATAAACTCAGATGGTATTCTGCCGAGACTGACCGAGATGTCCACAACCGAATGGCTGGTCGTATCAATGCCGGCCGGTATCGATTGTTTGGAAACAGTGCCCTCCGGATAATAGTTGGAATATTCGTAAAATGTGTTCCCGATAGTTAGTTCGGCACCTCGAAGTGTAAATATAGCATCTCTCTCGGAAGTACCAATTACCCGCGGAACCTTTATAATTCGCTCTCCCCCACTCAGCGTCACATAGATGCGTCTTCCCCGTTTGACTTTCGAATACGGAGGAGGATTTTGGGCGATAACCGTGCTCTCCGGATAGGTCGCACTGAAGGTAGTTGTATCGTGAACCATCTTGAAGCCCCGTTTTTCCAACATTCTTTCAGCCATGTCATAGGGCATTTCCGTTACATCCACAAGTTCAACTTCCGCACCTTGTTTCGTATATAAAGGCATGACCACATAATTCATCAGAACAAACAACACGAGGAACATGACGAGGGTTGAAGTCACCCCTAATAAAATTGTATTGTTTTTTTCGAACCATAACTTCAAACGTTTCATCTTTTCAATCACCTTTTTTTAAGCGTACTGCAAACGAACCGTCGGTATTGTGAACATCGGACCACGTTTCAATCCATCCCTTTTTAGTAATAACGCTTTCATCGACGAAACGACCCGCGTGATCGATTTCATATTTAACATGCTTTCGAAGAAAATCAGAAATGATGTCACTGTTTTCTTCCGGCAAAACTGAACAGGTACTGTAGACCAGAATACCTTCCTTTCGAACCTGTCGATGCGCAGCTTCCAGTAGTTTTTTTTGAATCTTTGTCAGATTAGCGATTTGCTCTGGAGTCCGCTGCCATCGAATTTCGGGATGTTTTCTCATCACGCCGGAGCCCGAACAGGGAGCGTCTAAGAGTACTTTGTCGAACAGACCGAACCGCATTTCCAGTCCGTCCGCTGCCACAGGATAAATGAATTGAAGCCCGAGTCTTTTCTGATTTTGAACCAGTCTGCGTAACCGTTTCGGATTGACATCGGCTGCAAACAGGTGCGCACCGTCTTTGGAAATTTCGGCCATATGCGTGGTCTTGCCTCCGGGAGCCGCGGCCAATTCCAAAATGCGTTCCCCGGGCTGCGGATCGACCAGATGCGAAACTAGACCGGCACTCACATCCTGTACGGAAAACCATCCCTGCTTGAACATTTTCGTATGAAGTAAGTCTCCCAATCGACTCACAATCAGGAATTCATCGAGCAGTCGTGCTTCTTTTGCCTCGATCCCTTCACGTTTTAACGATTCGCAAACCTCATCCTTATCGGCCTTGAGCCGATTGATGCGAATGGACAGTCGAGGACGTTCATTGTTGGCCCGGCAGACAGCAACCGTTTTTTCGATCCCCCGGGATTCCAGCATTTTCTGCACGAACCAGAGCGGATGCGACCATTCGATGGAAATGGATTCACCTAAATTTTCTTCAATAGAAGGAAACGAATAATCCTGATGCCTCCGGATACACTCTCTCAGCACGCCATTGACCCTTCGTCCCCATATTTCTCCGCCCCCTTCCTTGGCCAGTTCGACGGCTTCATTCACAGCCGCATAAACGGGAATTTTGTCCGTATAAAGAATCTGATAGAGTGCGATTTCAAGATTCCTCCGAATCGTTTCGGGAATCCGCTCCCATTCGCCAGCATAGGTTTGCTTAAGTATCCAGTCCAGCCGGCCCGCCCAGCGAAGCGTCCCCATGACGAGCTCGGTTATCAAAGAACGGTCTTGAACGGAAAAAGAATGCTGACGGAATCCATGATCCAGAACAACCTCGGCATACGCGCTCATTTTGAAAATTCGTTCCAGGGCTCGAATCGCAAAAAGACGCGGTTTCGTGGATTCCTTTTCGATTTGGTCTCCCATAACAGAAGTCAATTCAACACAGTCCCTGCTGTGAGGACATATCCTCTGAGAAATGCTTCGACCTCCATGCGCCGTTTGCCTTCGATCTGAATTTCTGTGATCAATAGCTTGCCTTCTCTTGCGGAAACGACAAATCCTTCTTTTCGAATCTCGACAATCTCACCAGGAAGACCATGTTTTTGTGAATCTTTATCTACAACTTTTGCCTTGAATATTTTTAATCGCTTACCCCCGATCAAGGTAAACGCCCCCGGAAAAGGAGAAAGCCCCCGGATAAAATTGACGATTTGATCCGGGGATTGATCCCATTGAATCCGACTGTGTTCCGGCAAAATCTTGGGAGCGGGTGTGGGTTCTCCTTTTTGGGGGAAACGTTTGACATTCCCTTTTTCGATTAGATTCATTGCCTTGAGAACAACATCGGCTCCGACTTTGGAAAGTTTGTCGTGCAGAGCTCCCGCATTTTCATTCTCTTTGATCGGGACTTTCTCCTGAAGGATCAATTCACCAACATCTACTTCTTTCTCGATGAAAAACACGCTGACGCCTGTTTCCCGTTCCCCCTGAATCAACGCCCACTGTATCGGCGCCGCTCCCCTGTATTTCGGAAGCAGCGAAGCATGCAGATTAATCGTTCCTCTGGGCGGAAGTGTGAACACTTCGGGCGGCAAAATTCGAAATCCCACAACGATAAAGCAGTCCGCGTGATAATTTTTCAGCGTCTGAATGAATTCCGGCTCTTTGAGATTTTCCGGTTGAAAGACCGGGAGATTTCGTTTCAGCGCTTCTGCTTTCACCACCGATCCGGTCGGTCTTTGCCCCCGTCCTTTCGGACGGTCGGGACGGGTAACCACACAAACAACCTCATGGTGGCTGCTGCATAAGGTACGCAATGTGGGAAGTGCGAATTCTGGCGTTCCCATGAAAACAAGACGCATGCGCCAAGCTTACTCCGCTTTTTTATTGAGAAGCTGTGTCACGGATTGCCGGGCAAGTTCGACTTTCACGTTATCGGCGATTTTCAGAATTAAAAGTCCTTCTTTCTCTTTAATGCCCGTAATGGTTCCGACAAGTCCGCCGCTTGTCAATACTTTATCTCCTTTTTGCAGGTTTTTGATCATCTCCTGCTGCTGTTTCTGGCGTTTTGCCTGCGGACGAAGCAGCAAAAAATACATGACAAAAATAATGAGAAGAAGCGGCAAAAAACTCAAGAAGGGGTTCCCGCCTTTAGGTGTTCCTCCTCCCGCGGTGGCTCCTGCAAGTAACAATACGTTGTACACTGAATCCTCCTTTGATTAAGAGTGGTTGTCTCCAATACGATAATGATGATAAAAGGTTTTTCTCCATGTTTCAAACGATCTATTTAAAATGGCTTCTCTGGCATTTCGAACCAGATCCATATAAAAATGAAGATTATGAATGGATGCCAGCCGAAGACCCAAAATCTCCTCTGCATGAAACAGATGCCGAAGATAGGCCCTTGAAAAATGCTGGCAGGTATAACAGGAACACGTCTCACTAATAGGTGAAAAATCTTGCTCGTACTGCCGATTTTTCACAACGAGCCGTCCTTCCCAAGTAAAAAGCGTTCCGTTTCTTCCGTTCCGGGTCGGAACTACGCAGTCAAACATATCCACACCAAGCGCAATGGCTTCGACGATATCTTCCGGTTTACCCACGCCCATAAGATAACGCGGTTTTTCCGTGGGAAGCAAATCCGTGCAAAGTGCCGTGATCTCGGTCATGGCCGATTTCGGCTCTCCAACAGCCAGACCGCCAATGGCATAACCATCGAAATCCAGTTCGATCAATCGCTCGGCACTAATCTTCCGAAGTGGCTCGTACGTACTGCCCTGCACAATGCCGAACAAAGCCTGATCTCTTCCATGCACCGGTTCCAGTTCGTAGTGCCTGACTTTGGAACGTTCCGCCCAGGCCAGTGTCCGGTTACTGGCTTTCATGGCGTCTTCATACGAGCAGGGATAGGGCGCGCATTCATCCAAAACCATCATGATGTCGGTTCCCAGATTTTTTTGAATCTCCACCACGACTTCCGGGGTAAAGAGATGATACGATCCATCCAGATGGGATTGAAATTTTACGCCTTCACTGGTAATCTTGCGGAGTTCTGCAAGACTGAAAACCTGAAACCCGCCGCTGTCGGTCAATATAGGAAAAGGCCAGTTCATAAAACGGTGCAGTCCGCCCGCTTCCCGGATAATGTCAATACCGGGCCGCAAATAGAGATGATAGGTATTTCCAAGAATGATCTGCACTCCTGCTCCCAACAAATCCTCAGGAGACAGAGTCTTTACAGTCCCCTGCGTTCCCACCGGCATGAAGAGAGGCGTTTGAACTTTTCCATGCGTTGTGGATAAAAGTCCGGCTCTCGCTTTTGTCAAAGAACTTGTTTTCTCAAGCTTGAAATCCATCGGTTCAAATCAGTTTTTGAACAGCTTCCCGGACCGTATGGACACCCACCAGTTCAAGTTTTGTCTTGTCCCGAAGTGCCTTCAAACCGATATTGGGTAGAACGAGTCTTTTGAATCCCAGCCGCTCCACCTCTGTCATTCTTCGCTCGATTTGGGAAACACCGCGAACTTCTCCGGATAAACCGACTTCTCCAACCATCGCAGTCTGCAAATCGATGGGCCGGTCTTTGAGACTGGACGCCACCGCAATGGAAACCGCCAGATCGGCCGCGGGTTCTGTAAGACGCAATCCTCCGGCCGCATTGATAAACACATCCTGCGTTCCGAATTTTAATCCGACGCGCTTTTCGAGAACGGCGAGCAACAGAGCAAGCCTCCGATGTTCGATTCCAGTGGATGTGCGTTGCGGCACGCCGTAACTCGTGGGTGAAACCAGAGCCTGCACCTCGACCAGAAGCGGCCGCGTCCCTTCCAGACTGACCGTGACCACGGTTCCTGAAGCCTCTTCGCGTCTCTGAGAAAGTAGGTATTCCGAAGGCTGGGCAACTTCAACAATGCCTTTGTCCGTCATCTCAAAAAGCCCAACCTCATTTGTCGATCCGAAACGGTTTTTCACGGCACGAAGAAGACGATACGCATGCTGTTCATCCCCTTCCAAGATTAACAATCCGTCCACAAGGTGTTCGAGCACGCGCGGGCCGGCGATACTGCCTTCCTTGGTGACATGACCGACCAGAAAAACGGGAATTTGCTCCTCTTTGGCGACCACACTCAATGTGTAGCCGCAGATGCGCACTTGGCTGACATTACCGGGCAAACTTTCCATCTGGGAAGCATACACGGTTTGAATCGAATCGACGACACAAAAATCCGGTTTCTCCTGCCTGAAAACGGACGCAATGGTTTCAAGATCCGTTTCCGCTAAAAGATGGAGATGGTCGGAATGAATGGACAGTCGATCCGCCCGGATTTTAATCTGTTGCAGTGATTCCTCCCCGGAAATGTAGAGCACATTTTCCCCCTGGTCGGCAATCCGGGAACAGACCTGAAGCAACAGTGTGGATTTTCCGATACCCGGTGCTCCACCAACCAACATCACCGAACCGATGACAATGCCGCCGCCGAGCACCCGATCGAATTCTCCGGTGCCTGTCTTCATTCGAGCCAATTGAGGTTCTTCAATATCTTTCAGCAAAACGGATTTGGGAACGACTTTGGACGTACCCGCCCGCAGTTTGGAAACAGGTTCGACCTTTTCTTCGATGAACGCGTTCCAGGCACCGCATTCCATGCATTTGCCCATCCATTTCGGGGACGTGTATCCACAGGATTGACAGACATATTTGGTTCGTTCTTTTTTCATCTTAAATCAAATCACAAAATCTTACCGAAAATTCATATGTTCAATCCTAAATGCTCGATGCTCAATGCTCAATGATTTTTTGCCTGTAATATCTCATTGAACATTGAGGATTTAACATTTAGCATTGAGCAAGTTAAAACATAACCCGCACTTTTTTTACAATACCTATTTCATAACATAAAATGTTCAATCCTAAATGCTCAATGTTCAATGCTCAATGACTTTTTTATGAGCCTAAATATTTCATTGAACATTGAGGATTTAACATTTAGCATTGAGCAAGTTAAAACATAACCCG
>CAZIAH010000034.1:16573-32586 GCA_964537715.1 uncultured bacterium
CTCAATGTTCAATGCTCAATGACTTTTTTATGAGCCTAAATATTTCATTGAACATCAAAGATTTAATATCGAACATCGAACAAGTACAACTCTTATATATGACTCTTAGTAAAAGCCCTGACCAGCGGGTGACTGGTTTTTTTCATCCTTTCTGGCGTATCTTCGAATACGATTTCTCCCGAATGCAACATCACGATTCGGTCTCCCACTTTCGACGCACTGTACATATCGTGCGTAACCACAATGGAAGTGATTCCAAGTTCCTTGCCTGTTTTAATAATTAAGTCATTGATCGTATCGGCAACGATCGGATCCAATCCTGTGGTGGGTTCGTCGAACAAAACAAACTCTGGATCCATGATAATGGCACGAGCCAGACCGACTCTTTTTTTCATTCCTCCTGAAAGTTCGGAGGGCATCTTGTCCCCGATTCCGGAAAGGCCCACTACGACCAACTTTTCTTCCACCAGTTTTTCAACTTCAACATCTGACAAATCCGTGTGCTCTGTGAGTGCCAATCCGATATTTTCTTCAACCGTCATGGAATCGAATAATGCGGAATTCTGAAACAGCATGCCGAATTTTTCTCTGATTTGAAAGAGCTTGCTTCTTTTTAATGCAGTAATATCCACATCGTCCACAAAGATATGTCCGCCGTCCGGCTGTATCAAACCGATAATCGACTTAAGCAACACCGTCTTCCCGCAACCGCTCTGTCCGATAATGACCAGGGTTTCCCCCTTGTGAATATTCAGGTTGACATTTTTCAACACAACCTTGTCGTCGAAGTATTTTTTTAAATGTTCGATTCGAATCATTTTTAAAAAAGAATCACTGCCAAAATATAATCGCTGATGAGAATAAAGGCCGAAGAAAAAACAAAGGCTTTGATTGTCGCATGTCCAACTCCTTCTGCGCCACCTTCGGTCCTGAATCCGATGGAACATCCGACAAGAGCAGTTCCTCCGCCAAAAAACATGGCCTTCACAATACCGGAAAAAACATTATAAATCAAAAAGTAACGCTGAATACTGTTAAAAAAAGCTGATATGGGAATTCCCAGTAAAAGAAAAGCCACCACACCCGCACCGATATGCGCAATCAGGTTGGAATAGATCACCAGAATGGGAAGCATGACCCATCCTGCAGTAAAGCGTGGTGCGGCAAGATAATTGACCGGATCAATTGCCAATGTCTCCAGGGCATCAATTTGTTCGGTCACACGCATCGTTCCCAATTCCGCTGCAATGGACGCTCCCACACGACCCGCGATGACCAAACCAGTCAGTACTGGAGACAATTCGATAAAAATCGCATAACTGACTGCCGCTCCCAAAAAATCGTATGTGGACAATCCCGGAGCAAATCCCTCGAACTGATAGGCCGCCTGCCAGGAAGAGACAGCACCAGTAAATATACTGACCACAGAAACGAGCGGCAGGGAATTTACGCCTATCTTCAGCATTTGCTTGAGCACCAGATGACGGCGGTGGAAGATATAGCCGGTTCCCTGCACTATACGGAACAGCATGATGACCATGTAGCCCATTTCTCTGAAGAAGGAAACCACCCGGTCTCCAACCCAGAAAAATGGAGTCGTCATCGTCACAGATACATCCCCTTATCATGAATGTACATTTCTACTTTACGGGGCACCCAGTACCGAATCGATTTCTTATCGCGAACACGCCTTCGTATCTCTGTGGAAGATATTTGCATCTGCGGAACAGAAACCCATTGCACGTGTCCCAAATACTTTTCTCCGATTTTTTCTCGTTCAAACCCCGGCCTTTCGATAACCAGCACCTGGATACCGGACAATATCTTTTCCGGATGCTTCCAATTCCTGATATCGTACAAACTGTCGGAACCGATAATCAAAAAAAATACAGCTCCCTGCCACGAAACCGATTCCTGAAACCACCGGACCGTATCGACAGTGTATGAGATTCCTCCGCGTCTGATTTCGACATCGGATAGTTCAAAATGGGTGTGATCCTCGATCGCTAATTTCAGCATTTCCAATCGTCTGTCAGACGGCGAAATACGATTGCCATTCTTATGCGGTGGCACTGCAGCAGGGATAAAAAAAACGCGATCTAAAAGAAAATCACTGGATACGGTCTCAGCAATAATCAAATGGCCAACATGGACGGGATCAAACGTTCCTCCGAAAAGTCCGATCTTCATCTATTGATTCAATTCCTGTAAATTGGCTTTCTGTTTAGCTTTATTCTCTTTGATGTTGTCCAATTTCAATTTCGCTTTTAACACGAAAGGGCTTTGAGGATATTTGCTCATGAGGGTATTAAACGCTTCTTCCGCTTGATCCCACTCACCCATCCGTCGGTACGATTCCCCTTTCCAGTACGATGCATCGTCACTGTACGGTGTATCATAATATTTTTCTAAAACCGAATCGAAAGAGATGATGGCGGCGCGATAGTATCCCATCTTTCGATAGAGCTCCCCGGTCTTATACTCTTTTTTGGCCAATTTATCCCTGCATTCGGACAGCATTTTTTCAACCTGTCCTTTTAATTCGGATTCTGGATATTCTTCAAGAAACAACTGAAATTGTGAAATTGCTTTTTGTGTATATTCCTGATCCAGTCCATAGGAAGGTGCAAGTTTGTAATAACACATCCCGATCTTGAAAAAAGCATCATCTACATATTCACTATTGGGAAGACTTTTAATCAACTTTTGATATTCACCCACAGCCATGATGTAATCTTTCAAATGATAATACGACTCGGCCAAATAATACTGCGCCTTCCCGATAATTCGATGTCCGGGATTATTCAGAACTACAATTGTAAATTGCATCTTGGCATTGTAGTAATCTCTGCGGTTGAAATATTTCATCGCGTATTCCAATTGTTCTTCAGGAGTCAATCCCGAAAGACTCACTTTTTTGCTATAACATCCCGATAATAAAAAAATTAGCAATACAAACAGAAAAACAGACACCAAACCCGTTCCCAGACGATAAAATTTCATGTGAACTCCTAAATTCGTTATGAACTCCTGATTAAATAAAAAAGACAAGTCACAACTCCCATTACACCGAGCACAACAATCGGTTCAAACCAGCGGCGCAATTTCTCTTCGGCCGGAAGAACAGGCTGTCCAAGCATGGCGCTCCCTTCTTCGGCACGGGCGAGATAAGCGACAGGCACCTGATCTTCCATGTGATCCGCCAAATCACCCACCCAGACCAATTGTCCCGTACGGGAATGAACCATTTTTAATGACACGCTCAATTCCGCCTTGCGAAGCACACGCCCTTGTCTGAATAAACTTCTTCCCACATATTTCTGATAGTTGACACCGGAATTCCAAACCTGCAAAAAAAGAGCAAATCCGTTCATGGCGGAATCACAGGAGAAAAACAATTGGAGTCCGGCTTCGGAAAAAATCCGATAGAACCGATCATGAACGAACCCTTCCACTTTGCTCTCTTCAATACTGCGAGCGATGCAGATCGTATCTCCCGCATTCAATTCCAACCGCTCCACTGCAGTGGAGGCCATCTTGTCGATGAGCGAGGACAATAATTCGATATTCGTGGGGAAAACCGAATCTCTCTGACCACAAAAAGAACAGTGAAACAAAGCGACATTAAAAAAAACAATGCTTTGTATCATGATCAGCTTTTTCTTTGAACCTTTCATACCGAAAAAGAGTTCCCTGCTTGCTAAATCCTTACAATGCATGAGAGTAAAAACCATCTGGCGATCAGATGAGCGTTACGCTGCCAGACCATTGCTGCATTCAAAGCAAATGTCGGATGAAAAAAAGAACGTTCACCGGGCAAAATCGAATTCCAGTTCAGAATACCCATCCCCAGCGAATAGTTATTCTCGTTGGCTTCCCTGTTGCGAAAATACCCACCTCTCAATGCAAGCTGCTTGAAAGGAAATATCTCAATACCCATATGCGCCTCCCGCGTGAGGCCTTTTCCTTCATCACTCACATTGCGAACATCCAGCATCAAAGTCAGCAGTTCCCAAGGAGAATACGAAATCCCGATATTGAGCGTTTCATCAGCAATCCGTTCCAGCACCATACGGTCTTTTGCATATTTATTGGGAAAATCAAAATAGCACAATCCGATACTCAGATTGGAACGGGGATGCAGAATCATGCCATACCGGTGGCCGAATTTGATTTCTTTTTTCTCGATATTCCTGAAAAACAATTCACCGGCCATCCCCAGTGAAACCCGAGGAGCCAATGTCAAAGAAAACCCGAAACTTGTATTGGTCTGCCATTCATAAAACGATGCATCAAAAACTTCACTTCGGTTCAAACTTTTTTCATTGTTAAGCGACTCCTCACCCCACAGAAACCCGACATTGAGTTTCCCGAAAGCAATCCCGCCGCCGCGGACAATCCATTCGATAGGCGTTGCCCAATCCGAATAGTGCCCCTGATTTTTGATGATTAAAAACGGTCCAATGGGGTTTAAAAACAGAGAGGCCTGATTTCTCTCTGAAACAAGAGCAATTGAGAAACCGGCCGGATTAAAATCAAGGGAAGCCAGATCATCCTGCATTGAAACAAAAGCACCTCCCACACTCAGGGCTCTCGCTTTTATGGTGCTGAGCGTTACCATCCGGTTATTGTCACCAAATAAACGATAAGAAAACATAAAAATAACCATAAAAAATGTAAAATACATTTTCTTCACATTGCAGCCCAAAAGATGTAATCCAAAAAGCGAACCAGCCTACTGTCGATGAAAACTTCGGTTGTAAACAGCCAAAAGCAACAACAAACCGTTCACGATGCCGACCAGCCAGGGAAATACAAAACCATACTTTATGAAAAATGTATCCTGCTTTTTTACCGAAATGAAAGAGTTGATCACTGCCTCTTGATAGATATTGGACGTGCCGTACGTCCTTCCGCAGGGATCGATGAAAACGGAAATTCCTGTATTCGCGCATCGGGCAATCCAGATCCGGTTTTCAATGGCACGAAAAACAGCGATACGGGCATGCTGATATGGCCCGGAAGTTTTCCCGAACCACCCGTCATTGGTAATGATAATGAGAAACTGAGCTCCCTTTCTGATAAATTTTCGCACCAGATAGGGAAATACAGATTCATAACAAATCACCACAGAAAAACGAATCGGTTTCTTCAATGATTTGGGTACGAATTGAAATACGACGATCGAATCGCCAACCGCATAATTCCCTACACTCAAATCCAGAACCCGGTCGAGAAAATCGTACCAAAAGGGGAAAGTATCTCCCAGAGGCACCCGCTCACTGAACGGGACAGGATGAATTTTGTGATATCGGTCAACTTGCCAACGATTGGGACGGATGAGAAATGCTGAATTATAACGGTTGAGTCTGCCTTTGCTGATCCACTCGAAATCCTGCGTGCCGGTCACCAACGGCACATTCATCGAATCCACCTGTGATTTGATTTTTTGAAAATAGGAAATCCTGTACCGGATATAACAGGCCGTCGCCGTTTCCGGCCAGATGATCAACTCCGGATCGGATGCAAAGGCCTGTTGAGTCAACCGGTGATAGACTGAAAAATTGGAATCCAAAAAACCGGCATCCCATTTTTGATAAGGATCGATATTTCCCTGAATAAGAGAAACGTTTATTTTCGGGTCATTGTTCAACGGCCTGGTCAGTTTATACTGCCCATACCCCAATGGAACAAGAACAAAAAATACAAGGCATAAAATCCATTTTTGAACAAGCTGTCTTTTTCTCAAATGAATGATGATGAAATAAATAATCACATTCATGAATACGACCCAGAACGAAACCGCATAAACGCCAAACAAATCCGCATATTGGATCATTGTAAGATAATAACTTTGAGTATGCGCCATCAAATTCCACGGAAAACCCATCGGCCCCAAAGAAGAGAGAATCTCGATACCCGTCCATAAAAAAGGAGCAGCCAGTAACGATTTTTCTCCCCAGAGTTGATATAAAAAAAACTGAACCAAGGAAAACAGACAAAAATAGGAAGCGAAAATCAGCAGAGCACCGAACAAACCGCCTATCGTCGCCCAGCCGATCCAGTATATCGTTCCGCTCCCCCATATCAGTCCGATAAGATATCCTCCCACAAGTATGGAGGATAGTTTTTTGTTGCGTAAAAAAAAGAAAAAGGGAATGAGCACGACGGTCGCGACAAATCCGAACGGGAAGGGAGGAAAAGCCAAAATTAAACCGGCGCCTACAATGCATATCAGAAAAATATCATGCCGGTTCAAACCGATTCACCTCTATTCGTATTCACGGACCTTTTCTGAAATTCCAGATAATTCTGTAGAAGAAGAACGGATGCAATCAAATCCACTTTTCCTTTTCTGCGGCTTGGTTTTTCTTCCGCCTGATGTAAAATTCGTTTCGCTTGTATCGATGTCAGTCTTTCGTCCCATAAAATAACAGGGATTGCGATACTGCGTTTCAATCTCTTTGCGAATTGCTCAACCTTTTTGACCGATGGCCCCTTCTCACCCTTCAATGTCAGAGGCAAACCGATAATAATTTTTTCAATTCCAAGCTGGGTAATCAGCAAACCGATCTTTTCAACAATTTGATTGAATTCCAGACCATCCCATGTATCGAGAGGTTGTGCCGTTACGCCTAATGGATCACTGACAGCGACCCCGATACGCCGCTGTCCATAATCCAGCGATAAAATACGTCCCACAAGTCTTGTATTTACTGGAGAGGTTTTTTCAAAACTTCTTTTAAAAGTTTGCCTGCCTTGAAATGGGTTTTTCGACGAGCGGGGACATAAATTATTTCCCCGGTTTTGGGATTTCGCGCTTTCGGTTTGGGTTTGGTTTTCTTGACCTCAAAAACACCAAAGTCCCGGATTTCGATACGCACCTCATGATTTGCTTCGGCCATGAACTGTCTCAGAGCGGTAAAAACACCGTCCACGATCTTTTCGGTGATGTATATCCTTTCACCGACCAATTTTGCAGTTCTTTTTGCAACATCCTTCTTCGTGATGGTTTCCATTTTGCTCATCGATCACTCCTTTGGTTTGTGTTTTTTCCCTTTTATCAATGCACCTGTTCGACTGTTTGTTCAATGCCGCTTTCTCTCCCTACGGAAAGCACGCCTCGAATGCGGTAGAGCATTTTAAGAATTCTTGTTAAATGAGAAAGATCCCGGACCTCCAAAATCATAAAAGCCGTGATAAGCCCGTTTTCCGTCCGCATATCGATCGTCAGAATATTGGTTTCCATCGAAGACAGTAGTTCACTCACATCTTTTAAAAAATCCTTTCTGCCTTCGGCCAAAATCCGGATTTGAACCATAAATGCTTTTTCACCGTCCACATCCCAGGAAACCTCGATTGTTTTTTCGGGAAATTCCATCAATTTCAAAATATTCGTGCAATCTCTCCGGTGTACGACAATGCCGCGCCCTTTCGTAATAAAACCAACAATGGGGTCTCCCGGTACGGGATGACAGCATTGTGCAAAACGGATCAACAAATTATCCATGCCCTGTACCCGAATTCCGCGGACAGCGCCCCTGGCACGTGAAATGAATTTTTCAAATATTTTTTCTTTATTTTTGGAACCCGTCGAACTTACTTTTTCTGGAGCCAGCACTTCGATGACTTTTTGTACGGGTAGATCCCCCTGCCCCAAATCCGCATAGATCTGCTCCATCTTGGATTTCCGCATCTGATCGGTCAGCTGCTTGAGCTGCTCTTTGGTCGTCCGAATACGATACCGTTTCAGAGCTTTTGTAAAGATTTCTTCCCCTAATTTCACCGCTTCCTGATATCTGGCTTCTTTCAACCAGCGTTTGATCCTGGCTTTTGCCTTGGATGTTTTAACAAAAGTGATCCAGTCCTTGTTCGGCCGCTGATTGGAGGAAGTAATGATCTCTACAGAATCTCCACTCTTCAGTTTTGTATTCAAGGGAACGATTCGCCCGTTCACTTTGGCTCCGATACATTGCAGACCAATATCGGTATGTACGGAAAAGGCAAAATCGACCGGTGTGGAACCGGCGGGCAATTTGAACAGATCACCTTTCGGTGTAAAAATAAATACCTCGGACTGAAACAGATCGGTTTTTAAAACTTCCAAATATTCCTCGGGATCGAGTGTATCTTTTTGCCAATCGATCATCTCGCGGAGCCACGCGCTGTACTGATCCAACTCGTCGTCGGATTGACCGCCCTCTTTATATTTCCAGTGGGCCGCGATACCGATTTCGGCAATCCGGTGCATTTCCTGAGTTCGAAACTGAATTTCAATCATTTTCCCGTCCGGGCCGATCACAGTGGTATGAAGTGATTGATACATATTTAATTTGGGTGTGGCAATATAATCTTTGAACCGATCCTGAACTGGAGTAAATATCGTGTGAACCACACCCAGCGCGAAATAACATTCATCCACTTTGTCCACGATAATCCGTATGGCCAGCAAATCATAAATCTCTTCGAGAGGTTTGTTTCTCTCGTTCATCTTCCTATATATAGAATAGAGGGATTTGGCTCTTCCGGCAACTCTGGCAGAGATCCCATTTTTTAATAACTCATTCTGTATCGGCTCGGTGACTCTGTTAATGTAACGTTCCCGCGCTTCCCGTCTGTCGGATATCTGTTGAACAAGATCGTAGTAAGCTTTGGGTTCGAGAAACTTAAGAGACAAATCCTCGAGTTCCCATTTGATGCGGGCAATACCAAAGCGGTGCGCAAGAGGCGCATACACTTCCCGTGTTTCGATAGCGATGCGTTTTGCTTTTTGCGGCGGCAGATATTCGAGCGTACGCATATTGTGAAGACGGTCCGCAAATTTGATCATAATCACCCTTAAATCCTGGGCCATGGAAAAAATCATTTTTCTAAAATTTTCGGCCTGTTTTTCTGCCTGACTGCGAAATTTCAATTCACTGATTTTCGTCACGCCGTCCACAAGCTGGGCAATTTCGCCGCCAAATCTTTCACGGACTTTATCGATGGTGATTCCGGTATCTTCGACCACATCATGAAGCAAACCCGATACGACCGTGATCACATCCATGCGAAGATCCGTGAGTATCTTTGCTGTTTCCAGGCAATGTTCGATGTAGGGCGTCCCAGATTTGCGAAATTGATGCTTGTGCACATTGTATGCGAATTGATATGCATCCTTGAGAAGTGCCAAATCCGGATTTTTGACATAGCGTTGAATTTCCCTGAGTATCCGATCGAATACACGTCTGTAATGGTTGCGGACTTTCGGTTCAAGTGTGAACTCTTCCCGTTTCTTGATAATCCGTTTTTCGTGAACGGATTTTTTGGATTCTTCTTTTATAATAAGATCTGTCATAATTGCTTAAAAAGGCACTGCTGCGGATTCCTGTTCAAAGGCCGGATTTTCAAAACGGGCCCATCTTTTTACAAAATTGAGATGAACCGTACCCACTGGGCCGTTTCTCTGCTTTCCAATGATCACTTCGGCTTTCCCCTCCATGGAATCTCCCTGATCGCTTCTTTTGATTCCGTAAAATTCAGGGCGATAAATAAACAGAACCACATCGGCATCCTGTTCGATGGCTCCCGATTCTCTCAAATCGGAGAGCATTGGTCTTTTTTCACCGCCACGGGCTTCGACCGCCCGTGAAAGCTGGGACAGGGCAACCACAGGAATATCGAGTTCTTTGGCCAGTCCCTTCAAAGATCGGGAAATCATGGAAATTTCATGCTGTCTGCTTTCCGCCCTTTGGGGCCCCTCCATAAGCTGCATATAATCAATAATAATGAGACCGACGTCCTTTTCTTTTTTCAATCGTCGGGCCTTGGCGCGCAATTCCAGCACCCCCATACTCGGCGTATCATCGATGAAAATGGGCGCTTCCGTCAAAACTCCCACACACATGCTGAGTTTCTGCCATTCCTCATCGGCTAACCTTCCGGTGCGAACACCGTGCGCATCGACACGGGCTTCGGCGCAGAGAAGCCGGAGCGCCAATTGCCGCTTCGACATTTCCAGGCTGAATATCCCCACTGGTTTTTTCTCATCGACAGCCATGTTTCGTGCAACATTGAGACTAAAAGCGGTCTTCCCCATCGAAGGCCGTCCGGCCACGATGATCAGTTCGCCGTCCTGAAAACCGGAGGTCAATTCATCTAACTTTTCATAGCCGGTCGGAATACCCGTGACCGTACCCTTTCTTTCGTGAAACTTTTCGATGGTTTCGAACGCTTCGTGCATAATGGGCGAAATATGCTGGAATGTTCTGCGAAGCCGTTTTTCCGAAAGTCCAAAAATGCGCTGCTCTGATCGGTCGATGATATGAAAAACGTCCTCCTGTGCATCGTAACAATCCTTGGCGATCCCGGCGGCTTCTTCGATCAATTTTCGTAACAGATATTTTTCCTGAACGATTCTCGCATGGTGTTCGACATTCGCGGACGAAGCGATCGTTTCGGTCAACGTGGTGAGATAATAGGTGCCACCCAGCTCTTCAAGAAGATTTTGGCGTTTGAGTTCTTCGGACAAGGTAATCAAATCCACGGGATCGTTTTTTTCGAATAACAGCGTCGCCGCCGAAAATATTCTCTGGTGGGCAGTGCGATAAAAACTGGAAAAAGACAAAATTTCGACGACCTTTCCGATGCATTCATTATCGATCAGCATCGATCCCAGTACCGCCATCTCCGCATCCAATGCCTGCGGCGGAACAAGATCAAAAACGGGCTTTTCCGAAGCCGGAGATTTCCCGTTTATTTTCTTTTTTGAGGATTCCATGGCGGCTTGTCCCCTACTTTCTCATCATACCATTTTCTGAGCATCTGAACATCTTCCCAGACCGGTTTTTTCCAGTGCGGATTTCGAAGAAGCGCAGCCGGATGAAAGGTGACCATAACAGAAATACCCTCGAAATCATGAACCGATCCCCGAAGCCGGGTCAAAGAGGTCGATGTTCTCAATAAATGATGTGCGGCAATCCGTCCCAGAGCCAAAATGATTTTTGGCTGAATCATGTCGATCTGCCGGAGAAGATACGGCATGCAGAGCGCGACTTCTTCGGGCAGAGGATCGCGGTTCTGAGGTGGTCTGCATTTCAGGATGTTCGCGATATAGACTTCCGATCTCTTGAATTCGATTGCCGCAAGAATTTTATCTAAAAGCTGGCCTGCCTTCCCGACAAAAGGTTCGCCTTGCAGATCTTCGTCCCGGCCGGGTGCTTCTCCGATCAGCATGAATGCTGCATTGGGATTGCCCGTACCGAATACAAAATGGGTTCGCGTTTTGGCCAGCGCACATTTTTCACACGTTTTGATACTTTGGTAAAATGCATCCAGCGAGACGTCACTTTTATTTTGAGATTCAAAAGTCAGCACATCATTTCTGGGAAGGTATAATTCCTCGCCGAAAAGATCTCGCTGCTGCCGCAAATAGCGGTGTGTTTCACCGACAATATCAAATGTTTCAGAAACCATTATCATCAATCATGCTTGAAGCAATTTTTCAATCTTGTCCAAAATCTTTTCTGCTGTCTTCCGTTTGGACAGCAAAGGCAGTTCTTCTGTTTGCTCGTCTTTATCGATCAAAGTAACTTTATTGGTTTCTTTCCCGAATCCCGCTCCCTTTTCGAGCACATTCAAACAGACGAGATCGAGCTGTTTGTCTTTCAATTTTTGGACGGCATTGTCGAACCCATTTTCCGTCTCGAGCGCGAAACCGACAATTAGCCCATGCTTCTTTTTAGAAACAAGCGAGGCTAAGATGTCCTCGGTCTTCTCCAGATCGAGCTGCCATCGCGAATCCTGTTTTTTGATTTTCTGGGAAGAGGTTTTGATTGGTCTGTAATCGGAAACCGCCGCAGCCATAATGAGAACTTGCCGGCTCGGCCATTCCCGATAAACGGCTTCAGCCATTTCCCGTACTGTGTTCACAGGCATCAAACGAACGCTGGAAAACGCCTCCAGGTTCGTAGGACCACTGATCAAAGTCACCTCCGCCCCCCGGAGCACCGCAGCCTCGGCAAGTGCGTATCCCATTTTGCCCGAAGAGGGATTGGTAATATATCGGACCGGATCGATCCACTCCTGTGTCGGACCGGCAGTGATAAGTACTTTTTTCCCCGTTAAGCATCCTTCGGAAATCTGACAGGACAGAACCTTATCCAATATCTGTTTCATTCCGGCCAACCGTCCGGGTCCCTCCAGGCCGCTGGCCAAATGACCCGTTTCCGGTTCGATGAAACGATATCCCAGTTTTTTTAACTTTTCTACATTCGAAATGTAAACCGGATTTTGAACCATTTGCCTGTCCATGGCAGGAGCGAACAACACGGGAGATCGGGAAGCCAGTATTACAGTACTGAGAAAATCATCTGCAATTCCCGAGGCGATTTTCCCGATGATATTCGCAGTAGCCGGACAAACAAGTACGGTATCCGCCCATTCGGCAAGCGTGATATGTTCTGTTTTTAAAGAACGATATTCGGGGAACAGATCGCTGATCACCTCATAGTTGGAAAGTGTTTCAAATGTCAGCGGACAGACAAATTTTTTGGCCGATCCGGTCATCACAACCCGGACATCCGCGCCCTCCCGCTGAAACAGGCGAAGCACTTCACACGCTTTATAAGCCGCAATACTTCCCGTCACTCCAAGCAATATTTTTCGTCTGTCCAGCCTTTTATCCACAATGGGTTACCTGCACGGTTCGGTTTATTGTATTCTTATATCGTTTCGGAATTTTACTTGTTTTCTTCTATTTCCTTGTAACTGAAATGAATCTCTTTTTGAGCCATTTCCTGAATGGCCACCCTTGAAGGTTTGGGAAACTTTTTATGCTCCCGTAGCAAAGCCTCTCGATCTATTTCCACATCGTCAAAATCCTCATTTTCTTTGTTATCCAAAACAGTAGGGGTATCCATATTCATGTCGATTTCAAGTTTCTGTTCGTTATTAATCTGTCGCGCACGTTTGGCCATAACAACCACAGACTCATAGATATTATTTGTTTCTTCCAAAAGATCTTCTATCGATATTTTTTCCATCGACTCATTTCCTCCGATACTTCATTTTTAGGTTTGACGAATAATCGTTTCAATATCCTCTATCGTTTTTTCAAAACAATCATTGATGACCTCGAAATCGTACTGTTGCGCAAACTCCAGCTCATGCTGTACGTTTTTTAATCGTTTGTCAATCTCGATCTTACTCTCAGTTTGACGATTTCTCAACCTCCTTTCAAGTTCCTGAACCGAAGGGGGTAAAATAAATATGAGTACGGCATCCTGTTTCTTTCGTTTGATCTGTATTCCACCCTGCACGTCGATATCGAAAAGAACCTTTTTCCCGTTATGGATTTGCTTTTCGACCTCTTCCCAGAGTGTCCCGTATAAAAACCCATACACCTCAGCCCATTCAACAAAGGCCCCCCCTTTCATTTTTTTTTTAAATTCGGATTCATCGACAAAATAATAATCTTCCCCCTGTTTTTCACCTTTACGCTGGGGCCGTGTCGTTACGGAAACCGAATAACCGAAGTCCGGATTCCTTCTTCGCAATTCCCGTATGAGGGTGCTTTTCCCACCCCCCGATGGTGAAGAGAGAACATAAAGCCTGCCGCCTGATAAACCCATTTTCTATTCCAAATTTTGAACCTGTTCGCGTATCTTCTCGATTTCCTCTTTCATCTCGACTACGGTATGGCTGATCTCGACATGCGTCGCCTTGGTACTGATCGTATTCGCCTCACGATTCATTTCCTGAAGAAGGAAATTCAATTTCTTCCCGACAACTTCTTCATTTTCCAGGATATTCAAAAACACCTGGTTATGACTTCTTAATCGGACACATTCTTCCGTAATATCCATTTTATCCGCCAAAAGAACAATTTCAGTATGCAGCCTGTCCTGATCAATGTTATGATCCAGAGTCAGTTTTTCAATTCTTTCTATCAGTTTCTGATAGGCATCTGGAACATTTTCCCGGGCAATACCTTCAACTTTATCCAAACGAGCCTCCAAACCCTGAACGCGTTCTCTGATATCCTTGAGAAGTGTTTCACCCTCTTTCCGCCGCATCTCTTTTAAAGCAGTCAATGCCTCCTGTAACGCTTGTTGAACATGGTTCCACGTCAAATCCGTATTTTCTGGTTCTGAACAGGATTCGAAAATCTCCGAGAAACGCAGGTAATGTTCCATTTTTAATTCTTCACGAATACAGGCTGTATTTCGAAGATGATTCAACAAATCGTGAACGGAACCGACCATTTTTTCGTCAATTCGGATACTCGGGACACTGGTCGAATCTCCCTTGACCATGATCGTTGTATATATTTTCCCCCTTTGAATACTGTTCCGGATAATGTCCCGTACTTGCTGTTCATAATAGGATAAAAAGGAGGGCAGTCGGCACGAAACTTCAAGATATCGGTTGTTCACGGATTTCAACTCCACCGTGATCGTCGTGCTGTTATATTGAACTTCTCCGACCCCCAGCCCTGTCATACTTGAAGCCATCGATTCACATCCTGCCTAACATGATTATCATCCGATCAATACGGATATGTATTTTACAAAAATAATTGTTGATAGTCAATATCTATTTTATAATTATGACACTTACGTATCTTAAAATTTCAATGGAATGGGTTTATTTAGAAGGATTGTCAGAGAAATGCGATGGGTATGCCCAAGATCAAAATGATTCAAAAATCCATAATCCACTTGAAAATATTTAAACCAGAAGCCTCCTCCAACAGTAAATGATCCCCTGTCCGTCCCGGCTCGGAAGAAAAGACGATCTTTATAGGATATTTCTCCGCCGGCGTGCAGATCCAGTCCCAAAGGCCCGAGAGACATCTGTGCGGTTTTGCCCCGTGACTCAAAATCCACATCTATTTCACATATGGGAAGTACTTTCACAGAATAAAATTGGACCGGATAGACTGCACCCAATCTGAAATGGGGCAAGAGCAATTCGGTTCTGCCTGTATTCCAGGCAATGAGTGTCGAGGTTCCATCCATGAGCACGGCTCCGATTTTCAGTTGTTGGATCGGATTCCACAATACGCCGAAATCAAATCCGATTCCCCATGCCCCCCATTCATCCATGCTTTTTCGAATCGCTTTGATACTTCCTCCATAAGAGAAAGAACGGCTCTGTTTTTTGCCAAAAGAAAACATCAGAACCATCTCGCTATCATTGATATATTTTTCAACCTGTGGAAGATTTTCAGCCCCCAAAGGTTTCGACGGATCTGTCAGCCGGGTTATTGGTATGTCATCGACGCCCAATCTGTATAATCCCAGACCTATAGCAAGACTGTCCTTGACAGAAAATCCGAGTCCAAGAAAATCCCAATTGACAATACCGCCGAATCGTTCCGCATGCATTCCGTGTATCTGAAAAGAGTGTATCGAAGTGAGTCCCGCAGGATTCCAGTAGATCGCCGTCACATCCTCCGAAGCAGCAGCGTAGGCACCTCCCATTGCCAGAGCTCTTGCACCAACACCCACAGACATGAACTCTCCTGCATATTTTGCGGTTGTCAAATCGCCATAAACAAAATTGGATTTCAAAATAGCGAAAAATACGAATATGGATATGATTTTAAATTTCATTTGATGTTCCTTTGATACCTTTCTCAAGTCTCTAAAACATACATAAATAGCCATACAAAAGCAAGGCAAAATTTTAATAAATACTTTACGAGTGGAATTGAAAAAAATATTATAAAAAAACCCTACTGAGATGGATTCAATAGGGCCTATATTTTGAATTCGATTTTAGCCGTTTTTATGTCGAACCGTTGATATCGAGCATTCTTGTCCCTTTTAAATATTCTTTCGTGACAGGATGCGTAATGTTCGCTAACTTCTGGGTAATATCCCGAATGCGAAGTGCATTTTTTATGATGATCCTCAACCGCTTTCTGGAATCTTCATCTTCTATTTTTCCTTCGTGAAGCAGAAACTGAGCGTTACCCAAAATTGGAACCAGAGGATTATTCACTTCATGATTGACAGCCACTGCCGTTT